>CAVVZW010000256.1:0-49041 GCA_963752265.1 uncultured Alphaproteobacteria bacterium | reverse complement strand
TCCCTTTGAGGCCACGTGCGCGTATTCGAAAAAAATTTTTGACAGGATAACAACTCATGTCCAGGGATCACGGACTTGTCCGCGTATTCATGCGCGGCGCACCACTATTGCTTTCTTTCACGGCCATGCTGCTTTCGGCGGAAATGGCGCGCTCAGAGGAAAAGGAACCGCTCGCAGTCGTTGAGCTTGGCGCGACCTCGGAATGGGGCCTCAACGGCAGCGGCTATAATCTCGGTCCAACGGCCGCGGTCGAATTCACCGCGCTCAAAAACTGGCTCGTGATCGAGCCCGGGGTCGAAACGCTGCTCCGCCACGGACAAACCGAATGGAACGCCGGTCTGGTCTTCAAGAAGCCTTTTGACCTGACGCCATCCGTGGAATTCGAGCCGGGCCTCGGTCCGGTGTGGATGCACACCATCGGCAGCGGCAAAACGACGGTCGGGGCCCAGATCGTCACGGAGTTCATGTTCTGGCCGACGCGGGATCGAAAATTCGGCTGGTTTCTGGAGCCCAGCTATACCTACGCTTTCAGCAACGGCCACGAACAATCGCTCGGCGTAAGCGTCGGTCTGCTGATTCCGATCTATGGCGGCGGCAAACCATGACCAGGACACCATATTTGCGGCTGCCGGCTGTCTTGCTGCTGACATGCGACCCGTCGCGCTGGAGACTTTGCACAGGAGACTTAGCACAGGAGTCTTGGCGCAGGAGTCCTTGGCGAAGACAGACCGCCATGAGAATATCTCAGCCATTCTTTCGCCAGATGGCCGAAAGAGGTATGTGGGGCGGCTCACGATAACGGCGCTTTGATCGGAGCACCGGTTTATTCGGCCCCCTGCGCTGATATTCATGGTCGTCGCCAGGGGAAAGATTCTGGTAATTTGCTTTGGGGCAATGGGGAGTTCACATCTTGAATCCGGGACAGGTTTTAGAAGCAAATATCAGCAAAGCGCCGGTTGATTTGCGTCAGGTCGGCGCGCATCCGGACCACTGGTATCCGGTCGCATGGTCACATGAGGTCAAGGCCGGACACGTCATTGCGTCCTCTTTCGCCGGCGAGCCGATCGCCATCGTGCGCCCGCAACAAGGCGAATTGTATGCGCTGGAGGACCGCTGCGCCCATCGCCAGGTGCCGTTGTCCAAGGGTAGCGTGAAGGATTGCAGGCTGCATTGCTGCTATCACGGCTGGAGCTATGACGCGGCGGGAAAGTGTGATGTTCCCTACCTCGGCAAGGACAAAAAGCCCAACGGCGTGCGGACCTATCCGGTTTGCGAATGCGACGGCATCATCTTCGTCTGGCCGGGCAGTTTGCCGGCGGCAGCACCGCCCGCAAGCCTCGGCGGCGCCGGCGACAAGGCCTACAAGACCCGGAGTTTCGGCCGGGTCGTCAATTGCCACTACACGTTCATGCATGAAAACCTGATGGATATGAACCATCAGTTTCTTCACATCCGAACCACCGGGAAGGTTACGCCGCGCTATCTCGGCAGGCGCGCGGGCGATGGCTGGATGGAGCTCGACTACACTTTCACGCGGCCGGGCCAGAAGCCGCCGCTTGGCGAATCCCTGATCACGGGTGGCTTCCGGTCCGACACGTCCAAGCCGCGCGACCTCATGACCATCCGCACGGAGTATCCGCACCAGACGCTGCGGTTTTTTTCGTCGGGCGCCACCGAACCATCTTTGTACGTCTGGCTTGGTTATACCCCGGTCGATGCCGAGCAGCGGAAAAACAGGTCGTTCATTCACCTTTCGGTCCGCCGGCCGAAAATACCCGGCATCCTCGATATAGCGTGGCCGGTTTTGACCTGGTTCACCAATCGCGTGTTCGAGGAAGACCGCGTCATCGTCGAGATGGAGCAGGCTGCTTACGACGCGCAAGGCGCCGACTGGAATCAGGAAGTCTTCCCGCCGATCAGGGAATTGCGCGAACTGCTGGCGAAAAACGGGCGCATCATGTCCGCGCGGCAGATCTGATCGATCGTTTTTAAAGGATTTCGACCATGCCGTGACCGCCCGCCTGGAGGCGGTCACCCCCCGCAAAATTCCGTAATTCTACGGAATGAATATACGCGCGATCCGTGCAGCGGGTTTCTTAATCAGACCGAACAAGCGAGTTCCATGGGTTCGGAAGGCCGTATAGCCCGGCCGGCCAGGCAAAACTGCGCCATTTCTTAACCCTTGAAAACTAACCTGAAAGCCGGTTTTCCCGTTGGTTTTTCCTGAAAATTGCGTGGGATCGCGCGGTCATGTTTGGCGTAAAGGCGTGGATGAAGGCCAGGCGGTCCCGCATCGGCACCGCCCATCTTCTGGCGACACGGGGCATCGCGTGGTTCGTCGCACTCGCCTGCACCTTTTTGGTCGGGTTGGAAGTCTCCCGCGTCGTCACACAATACTCCGAAGTCATCGCCAACGCGCGAAAGGATACGGCCAATCTCACGGGCTCCCTCATCCAGCATGCCGAGCTGACCTTCCGGACCGCGGATGCGATTCTGCTCGGCGCCGTCGAAAGGCTTGAAGACGAGACACTGGATGCGACCGGCCGCAACCGGCTGAAGTCATGGTTCGCCAGGCAAGTGCAAAATTCCACTCAGTTCGTCGGCTTTGGAATCGTCGACAGTGGCGGCGCGATGATCGTCAATACGTTTGACGTGAAAGAGCAAGCCAATTTCAGCGACCGTGACTACTTCGTCTATCACAGCCAGCATGACGACAATAAGCTCCGCATCGGCCGTCCCGTTCGCGGCCGTTCGTCCGACGTATGGGTCATCCCGGTCTCGCGGCGCTTCAACAAGGCCGATGGCACATTCGGCGGCGTTGCGGTTGCCGCGATCAACCCGCGGTATTTTCAGGACATCTACGATCGTCTCGAGCTTGGCAACAACAGCGCCGTTGTCCTTGCCACAACGGCGGGGACGCTTCTGGTGCGGCGGCCGTTCGTCGAGGCCAATATCGGCCGCGACATGACGCCGACCCACATCTTCGCGCGCCTGCAGGAGGCTCCCTCCGGAAGCCTGGAGATCAAGGCCTCGATTGACGGTGTGACGCGCTACAACAGCTATGAAAAAGGAAATACCTATCCCATCTTCGTCGTCGTCGCCCAGAACATGGCGGAGCTGCTGGCGCCCTGGCGGGCGAACACCACTCGCCGGCTGATCGAGACCCTGGCTATCACCTGCTCCATCCTGCTGATGGGCGTTTTCGTCTGGCGCGCCACGAAAGATCTCGCCAGAAATTCACTGGAGCTGCGCAAGACCAATATCCGCTTCGACGCCGCGCTGGCCAACATGCCGACCGGCCTGAGCATGTTCGATGCCGACGGCAGGCTTTTGGTCTGGAACGAGCATTACGTGGAGCTGTACAGCATGTCGGACGATATCGTCCGGCGCGGAGCGGACATCTACGAGATCATCGCGCACCGCAAACAGACCGCCGGGCTGGACATGGACGCGAGAGCCTATGTCAACGAATTTCGGAAAGGCCTGCTCAAGGACGGCAGTTTTGCAAGCACTTCGCGCCTGAACGACGGACGCGTGATCTCGGTCACCAATACGGCGACATCAGGCGGCGGATGGATAGCGATCCACGAAGACATCACCGAACGCGTCGGCGACGAGGAGGCGCTTGCCAATCAGGCCGCGGAACTGGCGCGCATCAACCTGCGGTTCGATACGGCGCTCAGCCACATGACCCAGGGACTGTGCATGTTCGACGAGCGCAAGCGGCTTTTGGTCTGGAACAGGCGCTTTGCCGAACTCTACGACATACCGGAGAAATTCCTGAAGGTCGGAACGCCTTACGAAGACATCGTGGCCGACCGCTTCGCCCGTGGCGTCACCAAAACAGACACCCGCCAGACGACGGTTGAGGCCAAGGTCGCCGAAATGGCCGCGCTGGCTTCGGATTCGCACAGGGTCGACGAAATGGCGGACGGGCGGCTGATCCTGCTGTCGCGTCAGCCGATGGCCGGCGGCGGCTGGCTCTCCATCATGGAGGACATTACCGAGCGAAGGCGCGCCGAGGCCGAGATCGTCCACCTGGCGCGCCACGACGTTTTGACGGGGCTGCCCAATCGAGCCCAATTCAATGAAAAACTCGAAGAAGCCGGCCGGCGGCTGAACCGCGGCGGCGCGGCCATCACCGTCATGATGGTCGATCTCGACAAGTTCAAGGCCGTCAACGATTCGCTTGGCCATGCCGCCGGCGACGCGCTCCTCATTGAAGTGGGCCGCCGGCTGAAATCCACCATTCGCGAGACCGACCTGCTGGCGCGGCTCGGCGGCGACGAATTTGCCATCATCCAGGAAGGTGGCCCCTGCCAGCACGAAGGCGCGATTGCACTCGCGCTTCGTATCATCGGCGCGATTTCAGAACCGTTCGATCTCAACGGCTTTGAGGCCAATATCGGCACCTCCATCGGCATTGCGATGGCGCCCGAACACGGCAGTGAACCGGAAGGGTTGCTCAGGAACGCCGATCTCGCTCTCTACACCGCAAAAGCCGAGGGGCGGAACGATTACCGCATCTATCACTCCGACATGCTCAGGACCGCGACGTCACAACAATTGGCGGAAAGCGAATTGCGCGACGCGATCGCCAACCGCCAGTTCGAGCTGCACTACCAGCCGGTGGTAGATGTCAAGACCCGCCGGATATGCGGCGTCGAGGCGCTGGTGCGCTGGCGGCATCCCGTCAGAGGTCTCGTCGGGCCCGACCAGTTCATTCCGCTCGCCGAATCCACCGGCCTCATCGTACCGATCGGCGAATGGATCCTGCAACGCGCCTGCAACGACGCTGCCGCATGGCCCGCGCATATCAGCCTGGCAATCAACATTTCGGCGGTGCAATTCAAGAAGGGCAACCTCTTGGACGTCATCCTGTGTGCGCTGGTCGAGAGCGGCCTCGAACCGGACCGGCTGGAGCTCGAAATCACCGAAACCTCGCTCCTGGAAAACCAGGAAGCCCATCTGGCAACGATACGCCAGCTTAAGAATCTCGGTATATCGTTCGCGCTGGATGATTTCGGAACCGGATATTCTTCCGTGACTTACTTGACGAATTTCCCGTTCGACAAAATCAAGATCGACCGGACCTTCACGAAAGGCGTTCTCGAGCGCCGCGACTATGCCGCGGTCGTTTCCTCGGTGCTGGCGCTTGCCAAAGGCCTTGGCAAGATCACAACCGTCGAAGGCATCGAGACCGAACCGCAGTTCGAATATATGCGTCAGGCCGGTGTCGACCTCGCGCAAGGCTATCTTTTCAGCCGGCCGGTACCTGCTTCCAGCCTCGATTTCACCGCCCACTATTTGCCGGGCGGGCGGGACAAGGTGGCCTGACCGGGATCTGAATTTTTCGATACAGAAGGTATCATGTCATGAGCGCGCAGACAGATTTACAAAGCGGTTTGATCGATCAACTCGAAGATGCCCTTGGCCAAAGGGACTTCGCGCGGCGCGCCGACGTGTTGCGCAAGGTCACCGACCTCTTTGTTCTGAGGTCCGGGCAATTCTCGGAAGATCAGATCGAGTTGTTCGACACCGTGATGGGCAAATTGCTGGAGACAATCGAAAGCTCAGCCCGCGCCCAGTTCGGCAGCCGTATCGCAAAACTGCCCGACGCCCCGCGCGGGGTTGTTCGCCGCCTCGCCTTCGATGACGCCATCGAGGTTGCCGGCGCCGTCCTCACCCACAGCGAACGGCTTGACGTCGATACGCTGGTCGACAGCGCCAAAATCCAAAGCCAGGATCACCTGCTCGCGATCTCCGGCCGCAAGGTCCTGGTCGAAGCGGTAACGGACGTGCTGGTAGAACGCGGCAACCGCGCCGTCGTTTCCGCGACCGCGCATAATGCCGGCGCGAAGTTCTCCGATTTCGGCGCATCGACGCTGGTCCGCAAAGCCTGCGACGACGGTGATCTCGCGTTGTGTGTGTGGTCGCGCCCGGACATTCCGCGGCAAAACCTGGTCAAGCTGTTTGTCGATGCCTCGGAGACGGTCAAGGAGCGGCTGACCGAAGCAGACCCCCGGCGCGCTGAACTGATCAAGGTCATGGTCGCCCAGGCAACCGACGACATCCAGAGCAAGGCGCGCGCCGGTTCGGTTGAGTTTTCGGAAGCCCAGCATCTGGTGCGCGAACTGAACGCAGCCGGCAGGCTGAATGAAACCCAGCTGCTCGCCTTCGCCGACGAAGGCAGCTTCGACAAGGTGGTCGCGGCGCTGTCGTTGATGTGCGACCTTCCGGTCGGCGTGGTGGAACGCGCTTTCGTCCAGAACCAAAGCGAGCAGATCGTCGTTCTCGCCCGTGCGCTCGATATTTCATGGGCGACGACGATCAAGCTCCTGCTGCTGCATGCCGGCGTCAACGGCTCTTCACGGCAGCAACTGGACATGACGTTCGCGAATTTCTTCCGGCTTCAGCCGGCCACCGCGCAGACCGCGCTCAAGTTCTATCGCATGCGGGAAAAGGCCAACCGGCCTAAATAGCGGACTGCATGCATGACGGTGTTGCGCCAAATCGCCTTTTGAAGGTCCGATTGAAGTACGACAAATCGCTGAAGCCGCATGCATAGGCAACATCGCTGATCTTGCGGTGTCCGCTCGACGGGCTCAGCAGAAGGCGGCGCGCCCGCGACAGGCGCTGATCAAGAACGAATTCCGAAAACGTTTGACCCGACCGGGCAAACAGACGCTGTGCCTGTCGTGCACTGATACCGTTTCGATGCGCGATTCCCTCGATCGTCAGACTACTTCGGTCGAGACACTCGATCACCTGGGTTTTCATGATAGCGAGTTGTGCGGAGGAATACCCTCGCCGCCTCAGCACATGTTCCTGCTCCGCACTCGAACCAAGCAGCAGCCCGACGAGATCGACAAGGTGTTGCGCGGCTGCGTTCTGGCCCGGCGCGTCGAGCTCGGCGGCAAGATCATTGCAAAGGGCGAAGTAGCGGTCGATCATCGCGCGCAGGGGCGCGTTGTGCGCAAGCGTGCGCGCTAACTGGCTTTCCGCGTATGGCGAGACTTGCAAGAGCAGGCGCCGCGGAATGCGCACCGTCGTAAAGCTTCCGGCCGACGTCAGGTCCGCCGTCCCCTCGACGTTCATCTCGGAAAGGCACATCTGACCCTTTGACAGTTCGATCACCTGGTTCTTCTGGGTGACGCGGGTCTGACCACGCGACGCGGAAATCAGGACAAAATCATCGCAGCCATCCTGCACGAGCTCGCGCGTCCGGGCAAAGCGGGCGGACGATCCCCGCGGAATGGCCAGCGAGAGAGAACCCAGGCTGGCAAAATCGTTTCCGCAGTCGATGGTATCGTCCTCGGCAGGTCCGACGTCCAATCGGCAAAAGCCGCGGCAAATGCCTTCGCGCCATGCTTCGTAATCGCGCCCGATGGCAACGCCGCGATATTGAATCGAAAATCGATTTGCTTGAACCTGATCCATGAAAATATTCTGCCACACGGCAACCGCGCGGGGATGAAACGAAGACATTCGATCAACGCGGCGCTGGCCAATTCGAGCGTCGCCACCGTCCAGACGAATGTCGCAACAGGCCAAGACGACGGCGCGGGCCGTCCTATAGCACTGCGCTCATCGCAATCAAACGAAGCTTGCGAACTTACATTCTTGTGATCGCGGGAATAAAGCGCGCCAACCGCATCCGTCCGACCGAATCCGTTTTACTTCGACACGACGCGTGGCCGCTCCCCAGGAAGGACCAACCATGGACGCACAAGTTCAGACCACGGCTCAGGCGTCACAGCGCGTCCGCGTCATCGCGCTGCACTGTTCCGGCGCGGGCGCCAGCCAATGGCACAGGCTTGCGCAGGCGCTGGGCGAAAATTTCGAAGTTCTGGCGCCCGAGCACTTCGGCAGCGAGAACCGCGGCCCCTGGACCGGCGAGCACGCTTTCACCCTGGCGGATGAGGCTTTCACCACGCTCACCTTGATCGACGGAGCCGCCGACCGCGTTCACCTGATCGGACATTCCTATGGCGGCGGTGTTGCGCTCAACGCCGCGCTGAACCGGCCGGATCGGGTCGCCAGCATGGTCCTGTATGAACCCGGCGCATTTCATCTCCTGAGACAGATGCAGGAGAGAGGAGCCGCGGCCCACGCCGAAATCAAGGATTTGGCGCGCTATTTCGGGAAGGGTCTCCTGACCGGCGACTACCGCAGCGCCATTGCCAGATTCGTCGATTACTGGAACGGACCGGGAGCATGGCGCAACATGCGCCCCGACGTTCAGAAGACCTTGCTCAGATGGGCGCCGAAAGGACCGCTCGACTTTCAGGCGTCATTCAACGAACCAACGCCACCGTCGGCCTACAGTACGCTCGACTTCCCGGTCCTGATCCTCAGGGGCGAGCATTCGCCGCGAGCATCTTGCGTGGTGGCCGAATGTCTGGCGGAACTACTGCCCAACAGCAAACTGGCGATCGTTCCCGGCGCCGGGCACATGGGGCCGATCTCGCACGCACCCGAAATCTGTGCGCTGACGATGCAGCACATTTCGCAAGCACGGGGTCGACCTGGCTCAACCTGACCCTACACCCGCTTCCTTCAGCCGCTGCGCGAGAAAGCGGGATAGCGCCTCTTCAGGCTTGCCCGCCACGTAGACCTCCGGCGAAATGACGCCGGTCTTGCCGAGCGTCACCATCGCGCCGATCCAATAGGCGAACCAGATGTGCGGATCGGTCATGGCGCGCAACTTGTGCCGGTCATGCTCGACCGGCTGGTGGTTGCCCGCTTTTCTCACCTCGATTGCGAGCAGGTTGTTCGGAATCGCGCGCTGATGCACGACGATATCCGGGTAGATCGACTTGCCGAGATGATCGTCGGTCGACACGATCGAACCGTGCGGCAGTTGCAAGGTGCGCGGACCAAGCCGGTCGAAGTCGCAATCGACCTCAAAATCCGGAAACTGCTTTTCCAGCTGCACGGCGAGCCGATGGGTCAGCGTGCGTTCGCCGAGATCCTGCGCGAACAGAAAGGCCTCGCGGGCGTAGAACTCCTTCAGCGCGGCGACGACCTTGTCCAGTTCGGTGTGCATGTGGTTCCCCGCGTTCACGCTGCGAGAGACCATCGTCATTGCGAGGAGCATCAGCGACGAAGCAATCCAGTTCTTTCTTGATTCTGGATTGCTTCGCTTCGCTCGCAATGACGGCGTTTGTCTCTCGGTGACGCCCTCAGAACTGCACTTCGATCAGCCGCGGTCCCTTGGCCGGGACAAAATCGGCAAGCGCCTTGTTGAATTCGTCCGCGGTCGTGACCGCGCGGCCCTCGACACCCATGCCTTTGGCAAGGCCAACGAAATCGATCGTCGGATTGTCGATTTTCAGCATATCCATGGCGCGGGCGCCCGGCGCGCCGGCGCCGACGCCATCGAATTCGCCGCGCAGAATTTGATAGATGCGGTTGGCGAACACGATCGTGAGGACGTTGAGGCCCTCGCGCGCCTGCGTCCACAGGGACTGGATGGTGTACATCGCGCTGCCGTCGCCGACCATGCAGATCACCTTGCGGTCGGGACAGGCGACCGCGGCACCGGTCGCCACCGGCGTCGAAAATCCGATCGAGCCGCCCATGTTCTGTAACCAGTCGTGGGGGGCAGCAGCCGCCGTCGGCGGGAAGAAGCCGCGCCCGGTGGTGATGGATTCATCGACGATGATCGCATTTTCCGGGATCGCGCACGCAATCGCCTGCGCGATCGAAGTATGGTTGAGAGGCCCGGTCGGCTTGTTGAGTTCGGCAAGCTTCTGCGGCACGACGTCGGACGGCTTGGCGCCGAGCGCATCCGCGAGCGCTTCCAATGCGGCGACCGAATTTTCGCCCCATGCCGTCATGCGGTGAACTTCGCAGCCCGCGGGCTTGAGATGGCTCGGCTTGTTCGGATAGGCAAAGAAGGCGATCGGATCGTTGGCTTCGACCAGAATGATGTTCTTGAAGTCCTTGAGCAGCGGCAGCGCGCTCTCGATCACATAGGGAATGCGGTCGATCGAGAAGCGGCCACGGCCGCGCGCCATGCGCGGATGATAGGTCTGGCCCATCACCTTGCAACCGGTCTTGCCGGCGATCTGCTGCGCCAGCGCCAGCCCCCGCTCGGTCAGCGCGTTGCCGGTGATCAGCAGGAGATTTTGCGTGCCGCCGGAATGCAATATCTTGGCCGACTTCTCGACCGCGTCAGCGGAAAAGCCCGGCTGCTGCTTGGGCGGCGTCACCTGCGCGATGCCGTCGGCCTCGTTCCAGGCGGTATCGGCGGGCAGAATGAGCGTTGCAATCTGCGGCGGCGCGCTTTTGGCAGCCGCGATCGCCGCGGCGCCATCGGCTGCGACGGACTTGGCATCCGGCGAGGTGCGCACCCATTCCGACATCGGCCGCGCCAGACCCTCGATATCGGAGGTCAACGGCGCGTTGTAGCCGATGTGATAGGTCGCGTGCTGGCCGACGATATTGACGATGCCGGAATGCGCCTTCTTGGCGTTGTGCAGGTTGGCAAGCCCGTTGGCGAGGCCGGGGCCCAGATGCAGCAGCGTCGAGGCCGGAGTGCCCTTCATGCGGAAATAGCCGTCGGCTGCCCCCGTCACCACGCCCTCGAACAGGCCGAGCACGCAGCGCATGCCCTCGACGCGATCGAGCGCCGCGACGAAATGCATCTCGGAGGTGCCGGGATTGGTGAAACAGACATCCACCCCGTTTGCGACCAGGGTCCGCACCAGACTTTCCGCACCGTTCATCCCTAGGCTCCCGTTGGTTCGAAGCATCTCTTGGCCAGATCAATCACTCGTTTTGGGCCATTCGTCAAAGGGGTCGGTAAGCGGCTGTGTAGGTTTTGGGCGCATGGCTGCCATCACCAGCACACGCCAAGCGCAATTTTAACCAGCACCTTTCGAAATCCGTCACGTTTGCTTGCGAAAATACCCCCGATATGACCTGCTTGACCGATTAATCTTACCATGAGGAACTCATGACCCGGATTTTTGCCTATCTCACTTTGGTGCTGATGGTGCTGGCGGGCACCTCCTCCGCCCGCGCCACCATGGACGACGACTTCTTCAATTTCCGCGGCCGCCAGCAGCAGCCGCAGCAGCAACAGCGTGGCGCGCCCTATTACGGACCCGGCTCCGACTATTTCGGCGGCGGCTCGGGCCCGATCCCGCGCGAACGGGTCAGCGCGCCGGTCGCGCAGCCGCCGGGCAGCATCTACATCTCGACGTCAGAACGCCGGCTTTATCTGATCCTCGGCAATGGCGAGGCGCTGCGTTACGGCATCGGCGTCGGCCGCGACGGCTTCCGCTGGATGGGCACCCACCACATCACCGCGAAAAAGGAATGGCCGAGCTGGACCCCGCCCGCTGAGATGCGCGCCCGGCGTCCGGACCTGCCGCGCTTCATGGCCGGCGGCATCGAAAACCCGCTCGGCGCCCGCGCCATGTATCTGGGCTCGACGCTCTACCGAATCCACGGCTCCAACGAACCGGAAACGATCGGCCACGCCGTCTCCTCGGGCTGCATTCGCATGACCAATGAAGACGTCACCGATCTCTATAACCGCGTTCCGGTCGGCGCGCTGGTGGTGGTGCGGTAAGGTTCCACGGACGGCTTACATTTCGTCATTGCGAGCGTCAGCGAAGCAATCCAGAATGTTGCAACAGCACTGGATTGCTTCGTCGCTTGCGCTCCTCGCAATGACGACTGACCGTCGAGCCCCGTCAGCATGAATGATTTTGTCCTGCCCGCGACCCGTTACGCGATGAGCGGCGATTGCAGCATCGCCTATCAGGTGATGGGCGAGGCGCCGATCGATCTCGTGATGGTGCCCGGCGTGGTCTCGCACGTCGAATTCTCTCATGAAACGCCGGGATACACCGCGTTTCTGCGGCGCCTTTCCAGCTTCGCGCGGGTCATCACCTTCGACAAAAGGGGACAGGGATTATCCGACCGCATATCCGGCGCACCGTCGCTGGAGCAACGCATGGATGACGTTCGCGCAGTGATGGACGCTGTCGGCTCCCAACGCGCCACCGTGATGGGATTCTCCGAAGGCAGCACGATGAGCGCGTTGTTTGCAGCGACCTATCCGGAGCGAACCTCGAAGCTGCTGTTGTTCGGCGGATTTGCGCTCGCGCCAACGGCCGGCGATCTCGAAGCGCAAATTAATGAACGTCTCAAGAACTGGGGCACGGGCGATGTGCTCAAGCAGGCATGGCCGAGCCTGATCGCGAAGCCGCAAGGCTTCGATTTGATGGCCAAGATGGAGCGGCTTTCGGCCAGTCCAGGCGCCATCAAGGCGATTGCGCTGCTGAACGCAAAAATCGATGTTCGTCCGATCCTTTCCAGTATCCGGATTCCGACCCTCGTGATGCATCGCACCGGCGACCTTCAGGTGCCCGTGGCGGCAGGCCGCGCGCTCGCCCGTCAAATACCAGACGCGAAATTCGTCGAATATCCGGGCGATGATCATATCTACTGGTCCGGCGATGTCGAAGCGTTCCTCGGCGACATCGAGGAATTCGTCACTGGAAGTCGCGACCGCTCATCCGTCGAGACCGAGCGCGTGCTCGCGACCGTGCTATTCACCGACATCGTCAATTCCACGCGAAGTGCTGCGGCGATGGGCGATCACGCCTGGCGCCGTTTGCTCGACAATCACGATGCGATCGCGAAACAAACGGTCGAGAAGTTCCGGGGTAATCTCGTCAAGACGACCGGGGACGGAATTCTCGCGACCTTCGACGGTCCGGGCCGCGCGGTCCGCTGCGCGCTCGCGTTCAGCGCGGCTGCTGGACAAATCGGCCTGCCGCTGCGGGCAGGCCTGCACACCGGCGAGATTGAACTGCGCGATCGCGATGTCGGCGGCATCGCCATTCACGCCGCCGCCCGCGTCATGGCACAGGCCCAGGCCAGCGAAGTCCTGGTCTCAAGGGTCGTGACCGACCTTGTCGCCGGCGCGGGGCTTAAATTCGCCGAGCGCGGATCGCATGAACTGAAGGGCATCCCCGGAAAGTGGGATTTGTTCGCGGCTGAGGCTTGATATTTTTCAAATATCCGACCTGCAGATCGCCTTCAGCGCGGTCCACTCCTTGTCCGTCAGCAACGGCGGACCGCTGGCGGGACGATCTTCGTCGCTGAGATGCTTCAGCCGATCTTCGGTCAGCGGATGATTGGCCAGGAACGACAAGGGCGAATCCGCCTGGTTGCCGGTGATGCGGAAAATCAACTCGCCCATCGGTTTGGTTGGACGGCCGAGCCGGTGCATCACAGAAATCGAAAAATCATCGGCGTTCTGCTCGGCCTCGCGCGTATAGGAAGCGGAGACCATCGAGCGAGAGGCAAAAATCAACGCCCCGGAGCCGGTGACGTCGCCGAACAGGAGCCCGATCAGGAACGACGTCCCGCCGCTATAGATCAGGTTGCGCGTGTTGTCGCGGTGGCTGACATGGCCTAGTTCATGGGCGAGCACGCCCGCGATCTCATCCGGGTTTTCGGCTTTCTTGAGCAATCCGCTGAACAAATACACCTTGCCGCCGGGCAGCGCGAAGGCGTTCGGCACCTTCGTGTCCAGCACCTCGGCCCGGATCGGGCCTTTGATCCCGCTCGCCTCACCGATTGCGGCCATCAACTTGTCGAAAGCAGCAAGTCCTGACGGGTCGGCGCAGGGCGTCCCAGGGAACATCAGCTTGATTTGTCCCTCGGCGGCATCGCCGATGCGGCGCTCCAGCGGCTCCGGCACCAGCGGCGCCAGACGATCGGCGGCAAACGGGAGCACGAGCCAGATCATCGCGACAATCGACACGGTCGCGGCGAGAGACCAGCCTACGATCGTCGCTACCGAGCGGCCGCCCAGAACATTCTTGTCCAATTGGGTGCAGCGGGCCGTCAGCGCCGCTGCCAGATCCGTCGCGCGAATTTCAAGGCGCGCCAGATCAGGCGCGGTCACACAGCTCAAACGCAGCATGCCTGCCGGGGCATCGGCACGGCGGATATCGGGATAGGACCATGCGGTGAGAACGTGCTCACCTTCACGGACTTCCAATCGGTCACAGAGGGAAAGCGTCACCAGATGGCGATGGCTCGACGTCCCGTCGAAATAGACGGCCACATCCGGCGCTTGCGGCGTGGCCGTCACCGGCTCAGGTCCGGCACCCATCGCGCTAGAATCCGGCGACATCGAGTCCATCGGCAAGTCCCTCTCCGAGAGCACCGGCCAATTCACCCCGGGCGGTAACATTCATCGCCGCTTCAATGTTGTGCACGGTGGTCGATCCGACAACCCTCGCCCATAGATCGCGCAGCAGATAGACCCGTATCGTCACGTTGATGGACAGCACCAGGACAAGGTAGCCGATACCCGCCAACACCCACAACGGAACGTTTTTGAGGATCGCCTGCGCTTTGAAAAACTGCTCGAATGACTCGCCGCTGAGATGCACGAGGACCACCACGGCAACCGCCAAATACGCGATATAGGCGAGGCCGAGCAGCAAACCCCACCCTATGACCTTCCAGTAAAGGTCGATCAGATCGCTCTTTCGCAATCGCGACACCAGACGCACATCGCCAAATCGAACGCCGGAAATCCACCATCGCCACTCAACCGCTTTGAACGCAGCATAAATGAACGGCGCAACCGGACTGAAAAGATAGGCGACCGGAACCAGCAGCCAAAGCCACCAGCCTTGCTTGAAGAACTCCGATCCGCGCCCCTCGAAGCTGCCCTGCAGGTCGCCGTAGTAGGAATGTTTCATCTTGTAGCGCTCAAGCGCCGCTTCCCGCCACGGCAACGCCAATCCAAGCGTGAAAAGGACCGCCACGCCCCAAAGCATGGACAGGAATGCGTAAGCCACGCCCGAACCGTCCATCCAGAACCGCACCCCGCGCCACACCGTGCGGCTGAGGCGATACCGCCGCGCACGATAGATCGCGAATTGACCGAACATGTAAAAAAGCACGAACAGCGGCGAGCTCGAAAGCTGCTGATCGCGCTCGGCTTCGACGCTCAGGAGAAAATAGGCGACATAAATCGGCACCAGGATCGCCAGCGCGAACAGGAAGCCGATCAGGAGTTCGCGCGCGCGGCCGGTATATTCCGGCGCGTCGCCGTTAACGGAGGTATGCGACCACAAATGCCGGCGAATATCGGTGGCGAGCCAAAACCGGTAAAAGCCGAAGGTGACGAATTCGAGCGCGGCGCCGTTTCGCGCCAGCCGAAAGAACTCGCCACGCTTGCCGGAAAAAGACACCGGCAACGGCAATGGCGGAGGTGACGGCAACGGCGGTGGAGGCGGCGTTGGCGGGGGCGGGGGAAATTGCGGCGGGAGCGGCGGCGATGGCAGGGGCGGCGGCGGGAAATTCGGTACTGAAGTCAGTTCGTCCACGAAAAACCCCCGCAAAAAACGGGGGGCAGTGAAACCTTGGATTGAGGCGATGTCAACGCTCCGAAACGTTGCAAATTAATCGGGTTTCAAGCGGATTTCTCAAATAGTTCACGTCCGATCAGCATGCGGCGGATTTCTGACGTGCCGGCGCCGATTTCATAAAGCTTGGCGTCACGCAGCAGGCGCCCGGTCGGGTAATCGTTGATATAGCCGTTGCCCCCCAACAACTGGATCGCGTCGAGCGCGCACAGCGTCGCCTTTTCAGCCGCATAAAGGATCGCGCCGGCGGCATCCTCGCGCGTGGTCTCGCCGCGATCGCACGCCTTCGCCACCGCATAGACATAAGCGCGCGAGGCATTCATCGTCGTATACATGTCGGCGAGCTTGCCTTGCACGAGTTGAAAGCTGCCGATCGGCTGGCCGAACTGCTTGCGCTCGTGCACATAAGGCAGCACCACGTCCATGCAGGCCTGCATGATGCCGAGCGGCCCCGCCGCCAGCACCGCACGCTCGTAATCGAGGCCCGACATCAGGATGTTGACGCCGCGGCCGGCCTGGCCGAGCACGTTTTCCTCCGGCACTTCGCAATTGTCGAACACGAGTTCGGCGGTGTCGGAGCCGCGCATGCCGAGCTTGTCGAGCTTTTGCGCGGTGGAAAATCCCTTCATGCCCTTTTCGATGATGAAAGCCGTGATGCCGCGCGGCCCCGCGGCCGGATCTGTCTTGGCATAGACCACGAGCGTCTCGGCAACGGGACCGTTGGTGATCCACATCTTCGAGCCGTTGAGAACGTAACGATCGCCCTTCTTCTCTGCGCGAGTCATCATTGAAACTACGTCGGAGCCGGAGCCAGGCTCCGACATCGCCAGCGCGCCGACATGTTCGCCGGAAATCAGCTTGGGCAGATATTTCCGCTTCTGCGCGTCACTGCCGTTACGGCGGAGCTGGTTGACGCAGAGATTGGAATGCGCGCCGTAAGACAACCCGACGGAAGCCGACGCCCGCGAAATCTCTTCCATCGCCACGCAATGTTCGAGATAGCCGAGGCCCGAGCCGCCATATTCCTCCTCGACCGTGATGCCGTGGAGACCGAGCGCGCCGAGCTTCGGCCAGAGGTCCATCGGAAACTGGTTGCTCTTGTCGATCTCGGCGGCGCGCGGCGCGATCTCGTTATTCGAAAAATCATGAACCGTCTCACGCAGCGCATCCGCGGTTTCACCGAGGTCGAAATTGAACATCCGGTATGCGTTGGGAATCATGGCGGGCGGCCTCCGGCAGTCGGACTTTTTACTAATCTTACTGTGTCATAAGACCCTCGTGGTGAGGAGGCGCCCTTGCGCCATCTCGAACCATGAGGCCACGCTACCTTTCCGGGCCTCGTCCTTCGAGACGCTTGCTCACGCAAGCTCCTCAGGATGAGGGGATAAACCGGTTATGCATCGTAGGACTCATCATGGCATAATCCCTGGATCTCGACTTGTCACGGGCGACAGAGGTCAGGACAGGCCTGATCCGTGGCATGCCATGACGCATGGGCGGCACGCCAAATCCGCTAAAACTCGCTCTTGCCCTGATGCGTCCAAGGGGGTGTAATTTAGCCAAAAGCTACCACCCTCCGATGCAACGGACGGGACACCTCCTCAGGGAAGAGCGGCCATGAATATCCAGACATCACCCGGGATCAACAAGCAGGACCTGATGCGCGCCGCGCGCGAGGATGCCTATTCCACGCCGCTCGAGGACTTTCATCCGGGAGCGCCGCAATTGTTCCGCAACGATACCCTGTGGCCCTATTTCGAGCGGCTGCGTAAGGAAGCGCCGGTGCATTACTGCACCAACGCGCCGATCGAACCCTATTGGTCGGTCACCAAATATAACGACATCATGCATGTCGACACCAACCACGGCATCTTCTCCTCGGACGTGTCGCTTGGCGGTATCTCGATCCGGGACGTTCCACCGGGCTATGACTGGCCGAGCTTTATCGCCATGGACCAGCCGCGGCATTCGGCCCAGCGCAAGACGGTGTCGCCGATGTTCACGCCGACGCATCTGGATGAACTCGCAATCCTGATCCGTGAACGCACCGCGCGGGTGCTGGATTCGCTGCCGCGCAACGAAACATTCAATTTCGTCGACCTGGTCTCGATCGAATTGACCACGCAGATGCTCGCGACCCTGTTCGATTTTCCATTCGAGGAACGGCGCAAGCTGACGCGCTGGTCGGACGTCTCGACCGCGCTGCCGAAGGGCGGCGTGGTCGAATCCGCCGAGCAGCGCCGCGCCGAGATGGACGAATGCGCCGCCTATTTTGCCAAACTCTGGAACGAGCGGGTCAACACCGAGCCGAGGAACGACCTGGTCTCGATGATGGCGCACAACGAGGCGACGCGTCACATGGACCCCGACAATCTGATGGGAAACATCATCCTGTTGATCGTCGGCGGCAACGACACCACCCGCAACACCATGAGCGGATCGGTGCTCGCGCTCAACGAACATCCCGAGCAGTACAAGAAGCTCCGTGAAAATCCCGCCCTGATCGACACCATGGTGCCGGAGGTCATTCGCTGGCAGACGCCGCTCGCCCATATGCGGCGCACGGCGCTGGTCGACACCGAGCTTGGCGGCCAGAAAATCCGCAAGGGCGATCGCGTCGTGATGTGGTACGTCTCAGGCAATCGCGACGAGGAAGTGATCGAACGGCCGAACGAGTTCATCATCGACCGGGCTCGGCCGAAAATCCACCTGTCGTTCGGCTTCGGTATCCACCGCTGCGTCGGCATGCGGCTCGCCGAATTGCAACTGAAGATCGTCTGGCAGGAAATCCTGAAGCGGTTCGACCGGATCGAGGTGGTCGGCGAACCAAAGCGGGTTTACTCCAGCTTTGTGCGCGGGATCGAGCTCCCTCCCCGTACGCATATCCGCATGAACGACGCGCCGAACCCGCCAAGTCCTAACCCGCCAAGCCTCGCGGAAGCCATCACTGCCAAGGGCTTCACGGGCGCGGCCGGCTTCCGCATCGTCACGTTGAGGCCGGGATATGCTGAGGTGGCGCTGCCGCGCCGCGACGACCTCCTGCAGTTTTTCGGTCATTTCCATGGCGGCGTGATCACGGCGCTGGCCGACCATGCGGCGGGGATAGCGGTCACGTCGAGCCTGCCCGCGGGGCGAATAGGGGTAACGGTCGAGCTCAAGATCAATTTCCTGGAGCCGGCTCGCGGGGCTGAACTGATCGCCCGGGCCAAGACTTTGAAAATGTCGGGCTCGATCGGGGTTGCAACGGTCGAAATTGTCAGCAAAGACGAGGCAGCCGAAACCCTCTGCGCATTCTGCACCGCCACCATGCGCGGCCTTGATCTTCCACCCGAGTTCCGATGACATCGACCGACCAGCCCGACGACCATACCGACATCCGCGACGCCGTTGCCAAGCTTTGCGCGCAATTTCCCGGCGAATACTGGCGCAAGCTCGACCGCGAAATGGCCTACCCCAAGGCCTTTGTCGATGCGCTCACCGAGTCCGGCTACCTCTCGGTGCTCATTCCGGAAGAATACGGCGGCGCGGGGCTGAAACTCTCGGCCGCAACCGCGATCCTGGAAGAGATCCACCGCGCCGGCTGTAATGCCGGGGCTTGCCACGCCCAGATGTACACCATGGGCACGGTGCTGCGGCACGGCAGCGAGGCGCAGAAGGCGCAATGGCTGCCGAAGGTCGCGACTGGCGAATTGCGGCTCCAGGCCTTTGGCGTCACGGAACCTTCCAGCGGCACCGATACGTCCTCGCTGAAGACCTTCGCGCGGCGTGAGGGCAATGACAGCTATATCGTCAACGGCCAGAAGATCTGGACCAGCCGCGCCGAATATTCCGACCTCATGATCCTGCTCGCGCGCACCACGCCGAAGGAGCAGGCCACCAAGCGCACCGACGGTCTGTCAGTCTTTATCGTCGACATGCGGGAAGCCAAGAAGGCCGGGCTCTCGATCCGCCCCATCCGCACCATGATGAACCACTCGACGACGGAGGTGTTCTTCACCGACATGAAGGTGCCGGCGGAAAACCTGATCGGCGAGGAAGGCAAGGGATTCCGCTACATCCTCTCCGGCATGAACACCGAACGCATTTTGATTGCGGCCGAATGCATCGGAGATGCCAAATGGTTTATCGAGAAGGCTTCGACCTACGCCAAAGAGCGCAGCGTTTTCGGCCGTCCGATCGGCCAAAATCAAGGCATTCAGTTTCCGATCGCAAAAGCCTATGCGGCGATGCGCGCGGCCGAATTGATGGTGAAGGAAGCCACCCGCAAATACGAGGCCGGGCTTGATTGCGGCGCGGAAGCCAACATGGCCAAGATGCTGGCGGCCGATGCTTCCTGGGAAGCGGCGAACGCCTGCGTGCAGACCCATGGCGGCTTCGGCTTTGCGGAAGAATACGATGTCGAGCGCAAATTCCGCGAGACGCGGCTCTATCAGGTGGCGCCGATCTCGACCAATCTGGTGTTGTCTTATATCGCCGAGCATATTCTCGGCATGCCGCGCTCCTATTGAGACCTGAACATGCTGCCGCTTGAAGGAATAACCGTCATCGCCGTCGAACAGGCCGTTGCCGCGCCGTTCTGCTCATCGCGGCTGGCCGATGCCGGCGCCCATGTGATCAAGGTCGAACGGCCCGAAGGCGACTTCGCCCGCGGTTATGATGCCGCCGCCAAAGGACAGAGCAGCTATTTCGTCTGGCTCAACCGCGGCAAGGATTCCGCGGTGGTCGATCTTGCGACCAAAGAAGGCCGAGCCGAGTTGGAAAAGCTGATCGCAAGCGCGGACGTGTTGTTGCAAAATCTCAAGCCCGGCTCGATGGACAAGCTCGGCTTTTCCCTCGATCGCCTGAAGAAGGACTACCCGTCGCTGATTTGCTGCACCATCTCAGGCTATGGCGACGAAGGTCCTTACGCGCACCGCAAGGCCTACGATCTCCTGATCCAGGCAGAAAGTGGCCTCGCCTCGATCACCGGCGGCCCGGAAAGCGCCTCGCGCGTCGGGCTCTCGATCGTGGATATCGCGACCGGCGCCACGGCGCATGCCTCGATCCTGGAAGCGCTGATCGCACGCGCGCGCACCGGCAAAGGCGCGGACATCCGCATTTCGATGTTCGACGTGATGGCCGACTGGATGACGGTGCCGCTGATCAATTCGGAAGCAGGCCAACCTCCAAAAAGAATTGGCCTCGCGCATCCTTCGATTGCGCCCTATGGCGTGTTCCGCTCCAAAGACGGCAAGGACATCCTGATCTCGATCCAGAGCGAGCGGGAGTGGAAGACGCTTTGCGCCAAAGTGCTCGGCCAGCCTGATTTGCCGAGCGATCCGCGTTTTTCTAACATGGTCGAGCGCGTCAGGAACCGTTCACTAACCGACGGCATTGTCGGCGACAGCTTTGCATCCATGACGCGCGAGGTGTTGTTGCAACGTCTCGCAGACGCCGACATCGCCTTTGCCGAGGTCAACACCACGACCGATCTGGCGCAGCACCCTCACTTACGACGCATCGAAGTCGAACACGCCCAACGGCGTGGTGAGCTATCCAGCGCCGGCCGCGATTTTCGTCGGAGAGCCCCGCCACTATGGCGCGGTGCCTGCGATCGGCGAGCGCCCGGCCTCGGCCGAGAAACCTTCCACGCGGACCAAAGCGTCATGACCGAAAAGCCCGACCTCGATCATTTGCGGCAGTGGATCGGCCGCACGACTGAAGCAACCGACATCGTCACCGCGCAGTTGGTGAAGGGTCTGCGCGCCACATTGTTTCTCCCGGTTGGCGAACCGAAGGCGGGCGACGCCGCGCCTTACACCGTGCACTGGTGCCTGGCGCCGGCGGTGGTGCCGGCCTCCGAGCTCGGTCCCGACGGTCATCCCTCACGCGGCGGCTTCCTGCCGCCAGTACCGTTGCCGCGGCGGATGTGGGCGGGCGGTGAACTCGAATTTATCGACACCTTCCGTGTCGGTGACGAGGTGAAGCGAACCTCGCGCATCAAGGACGTGACCTTGAAGACCGGTTCGACCGGCACATTGTGCTTCGTGTCCGTCGACCATGAGCACATCACGCCGCGCGGCATCGCGATCCGCGAGCGGCACGATATCGTCTATCGCGATGTCACTCCTGCTTCGGCCACGCCAGCGAAAGCGGCTCCGCCTGCGCCGGTAGCACAACATCGCGAAACCCACTTCGCTGATCCCGTGCTGCTGTTTCGCTATTCGGCGCTGACCTTCAATGGCCATCGCATCCATTATGACCGCGACTACGTCACCAAGGTCGAGGGCTATCCCGGCCTGATCTTCCACGGGCCGATGCAGGCGGCGTTGCAGATCGAATTCGCCGCCAAGCTGCGCGGGCACGTGCCGAAGAAATTCGCCTATCGCGGCGTGCAGCCGTTGTTCGAGGGTGAATTCTCAGTCAATGCCGACGAGGCCGCCGAAGGCATGGAAACGTGGACTGCGAATGCGCTGGGGCAGCCGACCATGAAGGGTACCGCGACGTGGTGAGGGAGGTCTGTCATTCCGGGATGGTGCGTCAGCACCAGACCCGGAATCTCGAGATTCCGGGTTCGATGCTTCGCATCGCCCCGGAATGACGGAGTAAGAGAATTGCCAGCTAAACCCTCCAGCGCCCCCCTCACCGTTAAACAAGCCACCCTCGGCCTGTTGCGCGCGTTCGGCATCCGCAAAGTGTTCGGCAATCCCGGCTCGACCGAATTGCCGTTCCTCAGCGATTGGCCCGACGACATCGACTATGTACTGGGTTTGCAGGAAGCGTCCGTCATCGGCATGGCCGACGGCTATGCGCAGGCGACCCGCAACGCCGGCTTCGTCAACTTGCATTCGGCGGCCGGCGTCGGCCACGCGCTCGGCAACATTTTTACCGCCTACCGTAACCAGACGCCGCTCGTGATTACGGCCGGCCAGCAGGCGCGCTCGATACTTCCCCTTCAGCCGTTTCTGTTTGCCGAGCGCGCATCGGAATTTCCCCGGCCTTATGTGAAGTATTCCATCGAGCCCGCGCGGGCGGAAGACGTGCCCGCCGCGATCGCGCGCGCGTATTATACGGCGATGCAGCCGCCGTGCGGGCCAACCTTCGTCTCGGTCCCGATCGACGACTGGAACAAGCCGGCGCCAGCCATCGAGGCGCGCAGCGTCACGCGGGAATTGAGTCCCGACCCCGACGCCATCAGGGGACTGGCCGAGGCGCTGGCGGCGAGCAAGCATCCGGCGTTTGTGGTCGGGCCCGGTATCGACCGCGCACAGGCCGTCGATCTGATGGTGCGGCTCGCCGAGAAGGCCCGCGCCGCCGTCTGGGTCAGTCCGTTTTCGGCGCGTTGCAGTTTCCCGGAACGCCACCCGCATTTCGCAGGTTTCCTGCACGCTTCACCCGCGCAAATATCGGAAGCGCTCGCCGCGTATGATCTGGTCGTGGTGATCGGCGCGCCGGTCTTCACGTTTCATGTCGAGGGCCATGCTTCGATTTTCGACGGCGCGACAACGCTGTTCCAGATCACCGACGATCCAGAGGCCGCCGCGGTGACCCCTCGCGGCACCAGCATCATCGCCACCATGAAACCGGCGCTCGCCGCGCTGATCGAGATGACGGACGAGAGCAAACGCGCAGCACCCAAGGGCCGCGTTCTGCCACCCGCGCCCACGGCGTCGGATCCGATCCAGGCGGACTTTCTGCTGCATAGCCTTAGCGTGGCGATGCCCAGCGATGCCGTCGTGGTCGAAGAAGCGCCCTCGCACCGTCCGACGATGCACAGGTTCATGCCGATGCGGGGTGCGGACAGTTTCTACACCATGGCGAGCGGCGGATTGGGCCATAGCCTTCCGGCCGCGGTCGGCGTCGCGCTCGGCCGCCCGGGCGTTCGCACCATCTGCCTCGTCGGCGACGGCTCGGCGATGTATTCGATCCAGGCCTTGTGGACGGCCGCGCAAAGGCAATTGCCGCTGACCGTCGTCGTCATCAACAATCAAGGCTACGGCGCGATGCGCTCATTCAGCCAGGTGATGCAGGTGCGCAACGTGCCCGGCCTTGAATTGCCGGGAATCGATTTTGTGAAGATCGCCGAAGGTATGGGCTGCACGGCGGTTCGCGTCAGCGAATCGAACGAGTTGGCGGGCGCGCTCAAGCAGAGCCTTGCGCACAAGGGAACGAGCGTCATCGAGGTGATGGTCGATTCCGCCGTGCCGGTGCTGTATGCGCGGAAGGGGTAGGAGATTCTCTGATGTGCAATTGCACATCATAGTTCGCTCTTCAGAGCACCCCGGAATGACCTTCGGTCACTTTCCGAACTCTTCCCGCAGCTTGGCCTGGATCTTGGCCATGCCGCCAATCCAGCGGTCGTAATTCTCGGTCTTGTTGCGCATATAGGTAAGCACCTGCGGATGCGGCAGGATGAGAAACGTCTCCCGCTCGATGCCTTCGAGCGCATCGCTCGCCACCTGCTCCGGCGACAAATCGCCGTCGCCGGATTGCGGCCCCTTCGGGAGCGTACGGAGCATCTCGGTATCGACGCCTTGCGGGCACAGGATCGAAACCTTGATGCCGTCGGCCCTGTGGGAGATCGCGAGATTTTCCGCAAAGCCCACGGCGGCGTGCTTGGTGGTGGAATAGGCCGCGCTTCCGACCTGCGACAGCAACCCCGCGGCCGAGATCGTGTTGAGAAAATAGCCGCCGCCGCGCGCCTTGTAGCGGGGGACGAGATGCCGCGCCGCGTAAACATGCGCCATGACGTGAACGGCGAAGCTGCGCGTGAACGGCTCGTCCGAGCTGCCGCCGGCATTCACCGACAACGGATCGATGCCGGCAAAGATGCCGGCATTGGAACAAAACAGCGCGATCGGCCCGAACAGGCGCTCGGTCTCGTCGATGACGTGAAGAATGTCTTTTTCCTGCGCGACATCGCATTTGAACGCTGCGCCATCGAGCGAGGCCGCGACCGATCGTGCACCCGCGATGTCGAGATCGGCGACGATTACCTTGGCGGCCCCGGCGCGGTGAAAGGCTTCGCACAAAGCCCGGCCGATGCCATTGGCGCCGCCGGTGACGACGACGATCTTGCCGCTTACCTGCATCGCAAAGCCTGATTTGTTGCGGTGGGGATTATGCCAGAATGACGTCGAGCACGGCCGTATAGTGGCACGCCGCGCCGAGAAGCACGAAGCAATGCCAGATCACGTTCTGGAAGCGCAGCCGTTGCCATGCGTGGAAGATTACCCCGAAACTGTAGAGCAAGCCACCGGCAAGGATGAGCCAGAGCGCCATTTGGGGCAGCGAGGAGAGGCCGGCATCATAGGCGATGACGCCGCTCCAGCCCATCGCGAGGTAAAGCCCGACCGACAGCCGGTCGAACCGTCCGGGAAAAAACAACTTCAGTACGATACCGACCACCGCCACGCTCCAAACGCCGGCCAGCAGCGACATCGCAAATACCCGATCCTGCAACTGCGCGAAGATCGGCGTATAGGTCGCGGCGATCAGGATATAGATCGCCGAATGATCGAAGCGGCGCAACAGCCACTTGCGCTGCGACACCGGCCAGAGATTATAGGCTGCGGAAAATCCGAGCATCGCGAGCAACCCTGCGGCATAGACCGACACGGTGACGACGGCGTAAGCCGACGCGAATACCGCCGCGAGCACGATCAGGACGGTGGCCGCGATCAGGCCACCGAACACGCCGATGCCGTGAACGACACCATCCGCGATGATTTCGGCGCGATCGTAATTCCACCTGATAGCACCGGCGGCCGCATGGGCCGAGGTGGAGGCGAACTGTTTCAGTCTGAAGACGGTCATGGGGGCCGATGCTACACTTCTTCAAGATGAAACAGATGTTCAAGATGAACCAGATGATAGCGTTGGGTCAGTCAACGATCTCCTAAGCTTCTAGGCGATAATTAAGCGGAAATGGCGTCCTAAATGTGAATGCTTGTTTTTTGGGCCGCTAATCGCCACCTTGTGATCGGTTTATCAAATTACCTTTCCGACAAGCCTCCTTTCAGCGCATGGCCTTTGATTTTTCCGACATGGTCGAGGAAGCGCGGATCTCGGCGCGCGCGCTGAGGGATTTCAGCGACAACCTCTTCAATCCCACCTTGCGGCTCGGCATCACCGGGCTTTCGCGGGCCGGTAAGACCGTGTTCATCACGGCACTGATTCATGGCCTGACCCGCGGCGGGCGTTTTCCGGTGTTCGAGCCGCTCTCCTCGGGCCGGATCGCGCGCGCCCGCCTCGAGCCGCAGCCCGATGACGCGGTGCCGCGTTTCAACTATGAGCGCCACCTCCATACGCTGATTGACGAACGGGCCTGGCCGACCTCGACCGTCGACATCAGCGAATTGCGGCTGGTGATCGACTATCAACGGCAAAACGGCGCAGAGCGGACGCTGACGCTGGACATTGTCGACTATCCCGGCGAATGGCTGCTCGACCTGCCGCTGCTAAACAAGAGCTATGAACAGTGGTCGCGCGAGAGCCTCGCGCTGTCGCGCGGCAGCGCTCGCAACTCCCTCGCCACGCCGTGGCACGCTTATCTGGCTGGCTTGAACGCCGAAGGCCCAATGGACGAACAGGCCGCGCTGACATCGGCAAAACTCTTCACCGATTACCTGCGCGCCTGCCGCGATGAGCGCTTTGCCATGAGCCTGTTGCCGCCGGGCCGCTTCCTGATGCCCGGCAATCTTGCGGGTTCGCCCGCGCTGACCTTCGCGCCGCTCGACGTCCCCGAACACGGCGACGCTCCCGATGGATCGCTGTGGGCGATGATGCGTAGGCGTTATCAATCCTACAAGGACGTCGTGGTGCGGCCATTCTTCCGCGATCATTTCGCGCGGCTGGACCGTCAGGTGGTTCTGGTCGATGCACTGGCCGCGTTCAACTCCGGACCGAATGCGCTGTTCGATCTGGAGGCTGCGCTGGCTGGAATTCTCGACTGCTTCCGGATCGGCCGCGGCAGTTTCCTCAACGCACTGTTCAGCCCCAGGATCGACCGTATCCTGTTTGCCGCAACCAAGGCCGATCATTTGCATCATTCAAGTCACGACCGGCTCGAGGCGGTGCTGCGGCGCGCCGTCGCCCGCGCCGTGACACGGGCCGAGGTGACCGGCGCGACCATCGACGTTGTGGCGCTGGCCGCCGTCCGCGCCACACGGGAGGCCCAAGTAACCCGTGACCGCGAAAGCCTGCCGTCGATCCTGGGCACGCCAATCGCTGGCGAAAAAGCGGACGGTGAAACCTTTGACGGCAACACCGAAGTCGCCACCTTTCCCGGCGAACTTCCCGACGATCCGCAAGCCATGTTTGAAGGCGAGACCGCATTCCGAGGGCTTGCCCACGCGCAAGCTGACACCGACTTCCGCTTCCTGCGCTTCCGGCCACCTCGCCTCGCGCGAGAGGGAGACGACGCCGTGGCGCTGCCTCACATCCGCCTAGACCGGGCGCTGCAGTTTCTGATCGGAGACAAACTCCAATGAGCGAGCGCACCCCTCACCGGAAGCCTGCGACCTTCAAGCTCGATGACGCCAGCGTGGTCGTGACCGATCCGGACGACGAGAGCCGCCCCTCGCGCGGCACGATTCACGTCACCCCGGAATATGAAGCGCCGCAGTTGCCGGTCGTCCTGGAGACCGCGATCGTCCCGGCCCCGTCACGATTTCGCTGGGGGACGCTGTTCTGGAGCGCGCTCGGTGGGCTGGTGCTACTCGGCGCGGGCCTCGGCGTAGCACACCTGATCGAGGATCTGTTTGCGCGCAGCGAGAGCTTGGGCATCCTCGGCCTGGTACTGACCTTTGCCGCGACGCTGTCATTAACCGTCGTGACCGCGCGCGAGGCGGTCGGCCTGATGCGCCTTGCGACCATCGAAGACCTGCACCGGCGCGCCGCGTCCGTGATCGCGAGCGACGACGCGAGCGAAAGCCGCGCCGTTTTGCGTGATCTCTTGAAAATTGCTCATCAGAATCCGCATCTGGCGCGAGCCCGCGCGACGCTGAGCCACCATGCCGGCGACATCATCGACGGCGCCGACATGATCCGACTCGCCGAACGCGAACTAATGAACCCGCTCGATCAGCAGGCCCGGCTCCTGATTTCCGCCGCCGCGCAGCGCGTCTCGCTCGTCACCGCCATCAGCCCGCGGGCGCTGTTCGACATCGTGTTCGTGTTCGCAGCTTCGCTTCGCCTGATCCGGCAACTGGCGCGGCTTTATGGCGGGCGGCCCGGCACGCTGGGCATGATCAAACTGATGCGCCACGTCATCGGCCACCTCGCCATCACCGGCGGCATGGCGGCGAGCGACAGCGTGATCCAGCAGGTGCTCGGCCATGGGCTGGCGGCAAAGCTCTCTCAGCGGCTCGGGGAAGGTTTCCTCAACGGTCTCTTGACCGCTCGGCTGGGGCTGGCCGCGATCGACGTCACCCGGCCGCTGCCGTTTGCAGCGCTGCCGCGTCCTTCGCTGACCGATCTGGCGAAAGATCTGCTGCGCCAGCGCGGGGACGAGACGTGATCGTTAGGCGCGCTAATCAGGCGCCTCCAAAAGCAAAAGCCCCGGACAATGCCGAGGCTTTCGATTTTCTCTTTCGCGATCAGATCAGTACTTGCTCAGTACTCACTCAGTACTTGGCAACGACCGGAGCCGGCAGCCAGTCGAACTTGTAGCTGAGACGGCCGCGCACGACGTCATCAGTGACCCTGACGGAGGGATAAGGCACGTCGTAGGTCATGGTCTGCGAACCGTAATCGGCGTGCAGATATTCCACACCCAGAATGATGTTTCTGGTCACAGCGTATTCGACGCCACCACCTGCAATCCAGCCATAACGGCTGCTGTTGCCCGGGAACTGGACGCCCGTGGCGTTAACGGTGGTGTTGCCGTTATAGTTCGAAAACGCTCCACCCGCCGTCGCGTACACCAGCACACGGTCGAAGGCGACGCCCGCGCGGGCCCGAATCGAAGCCTGGTCCTGAAGCGTGGTGTTACAGGTAAAGGCGGCGTTAGAGCAGGGCGCGCTGGCATTGATGCGCATATAATCCGCGTCGAATTCGCCGCCGAACACAAACCAGCCGCTCTGGAAGTTGAAGCCGCCATGACCGCCACCGAGCCATCCGGTGCCCGCGGGCTGCACAAAGTTAATTGTAGTCGTGCCGGTGTGATCTTCGGCCCAACCACCGTTGATACCAAGATAGCCACCCGCCCACGAGAAGGCCGGCTCAACTACCGGCGGCGGCGCCTTGACTGCCATGTCTGCCGCCTGTGCAACGCCCAGAGGGGCGGCGACCAAAAATCCCAACAAGGCAATCTTAAAACTCTGCTTCATGAGCGCATCCCCCAAAATTCGAAAAGTAAAATTCGCAATCGTCATTCGACTTATGTTGACGGACATATTGCGACGATATGAAAGAAACGCGAGTCTGGAATGCGATTGCGCTGCGTTTGCTTTTCGACTGTTGCCAGCTAGACACAAATTTATTTTTTAAAGTTTAATCATAGACTTACGGAGATTTCGCAGCGCGCTCAACCGATCGAATGTTACGGAATCACCGAACGACGACTGCGACCTTTTGTCAGGACGCCGGAAATGCACGGCGATGCAATCAGGATCGGGCAGAATCACGGAGGCCCGCGACTCGCACCGGCCATTCCAATTTTCCCGCCAGCACCCGCCAGCGAAACAGCGGTGACTCCGGCAGCGGCGACAGCTCCGGCGTCCAGCCGGTGAATTTTTCGATCGCATAGGTGTCCATCACGACCCCGCGCCAGACGCGGTTCACGGTCTCCAGGCGCTCGCGCCTCGCCGGGATCAGGGCCCACAACGGATAAGCGGGGCTGTCGTAAGGCTGAGGCGCGACATAGAGGCCGACATGACCGGCGATCAGGCTCATGTCGGGTGCGTGGAAACCCTGATATCGCCCGCGCTCGTTGATTTGCACCACGGGCACGCGGCCATTGAAGAACCAGCGCAGCATCGCGTAGGTGCGATAGTCGGTCGTGGCAATCCAGCTCGCGCCGGTCTTTTGCAGCTCGGCCTCGGTACGTTCGATAACCGGCCTGTAACCGGCCTCGCCGCCGACCGGATCGGTGCGGCCGATCAGGTTGAAGGGCGCAACCAGATAATAGAAGAAGACCACGACAACAAAGGCGATGCCGGAGACAACAGCGATGTTGGCCCAGCGGAACGACACCGCGACAAAGGATTGAGACCATCCTTCCTTTTGCAGCATCGAAAGATTGATGGCGGCCGCCGCAAATCCAAACGGCCAGATGAAGGTCGGCCAGGTATCCCCGACCCTCAAGCTCAGCGATTTCCAGAGGAAGTAGAGAAAGGGAACGATCACCGCCGTCGACAGCAGGATCGCGACCGCTTCGCCGCGGCGAACTCCACGCCACGCCGTCAATGCGACTCCGGTCAGGACCACCGGCAGCAGGACGAAGCCGACGAGGCCGAATTGCAGCCCGATGAACTCGCCGAGCGTGCGAAGCTCGAGCGGATGCGACGCGGTCGCTCGCACCGCCTGGAAGCGAAACGATGCCCAGTCATGTTGCATGTTCCAGATCAGGACCGGCATGAACAGCGCGATTGCAATCACCGCTGCCACCCACGGATATGGACTGCGCAGCCAGCGCCCGCGCCAGGCCGGCACCCACATGAAGGCGAGCACCGCAGGCAACAACAACGCAATCGTGAATTTCGACAATGCCGCCAATCCAGCGAAGACGCCGGCTGCGAGCCACCACCGCCCGTCACCGCTCTCGGCAAGACGAACCAGCGCCCACGCCATGGCCGTGACGAACAGAACCAGCGGAATGTCCGGCGACACCTTCGTCATCAACAGGCCGTAATAGAGCGAGGCCTCCATCATCGCGACCACGGTTATGACCGCGCGGACATCGCGCGTGACCCGCCAGACCATGTCGGCGAGCAGGCCTTGTGTCAGGAGCATCGCCACCAGACCGGAGAATCGCGCGCCGAAACTGGTGTCGCCAAAGATCGCCGTGCCGAAACGAATGAACCAGGCGATCATCGGCGGATGGTCGAGAAACGAGAGCACGTTTTCCTTCGACCAGGTCCAGTAATAGGCCTCGTCCGTCCGCAAATCGGTGAAGCCAGCATAGACGCCGCGCAGCACCGTCATCGCCGTGACCAGCGCGATGATACCAAGCCACGGCCGAAGCGCCGAGCTCTTCATAACACCACGGAAGCTGTCTTGGGGCGTCGTCGTCACGCCGCTTTCTCCCCAACTCCGGCTGAGGTGTCAACGTCCCGCGACTGCTCGCCGCCGGGGAAAGCCACTCGTACCCCGTGGAATTAAACGCTAGCTTCGCGGGTCTTGGGATTCGATGGACCGCATGACCGCGCTTAAGCTCACCAGAACCAGAAAATTCATCCGCGGCGTCAGCATCCGGCAGATTCGCATGGTCTGCGGGCTTATTCTGTTTGCCTACCTGATCAGCCACTTCCTCAACCACGCGCTCGGCAACATTTCGCTGGAGGCGCTGGCCTGGGGCCTGCACTACCATCTCCTGTTCTGGCAGTTCCTTCCCGTCGCGGTCGTGTTTTACACCGCGCTCTTTATTCACGGGGGCCTGGGAATCTGGGCCCTCTACGAGCGCCGGCAGTTTCGATGGAAAGCGGTCGAGCCGTTACAGCTCGTGCTCGGCTTGAGCATTCCCCTCCTCGCCGCCGCGCATGTCATCAGTACTCGGCTCGGCTACACGCTGTTCGGCGTCTCCCGGCTTTATCCGCAGGTGCTTCACGGATACTTCGCGACGATGTCGCCCCGCTTCGCGTTGACAATGTCCGTGCTGGTCATCGCCTGGATCCACGGCAGCATCGGCCTTTACTTCTGGCTGCGGATGAAGACGTTTTTCCGGCGCGCCGCCCCTTTCCTGCTGGCCGCAGCCGTGCTGCTGCCGACGCTGGCCTCGCTCGGCCTCTATCAGAGCGGCCGCACCGTCGTGAAAGACAGCGCCGACCCGCAGTGGCGGGCAGCCAATCTGTCGCCGGACAAGGTCGGGACGCCGGCCCAGGCCGATACGCTCGAAAGAATCACCGGCTACTTCGTGATCGGCTATCTCGGCCTGCTTGGACTGGTGCTGGCGGCACGAGGGATACGCAGCCTTCGAGAACGGCGCGTCGGCATGATCACGTTGTCTTACGGCAATGGCCGCACCGTGCGGGTGCCGAAAGGTCTCTCCATTCTGGAGGCGAGCCTGCGCCATCAGGTTCCGCATGCGAGCGTGTGCGGCGGCCGCGCCCGCTGCTCGACCTGCCGGATTCGGGTGATCGGCGACTGCACGGCCCTGCCCGAACCCTCAAATCGGGAATCCTTTATCCTCAACCGGGTTGGCAGCGCTTCGGACCCGGCGATCCGGCTCGCCTGTCAGCTCCGCCCCGAGAACGACCTTTCCTTCTTCCAGATCTTCGCGCCGCAACCGGTGGCGACACCTCACGGGGGCCCCTCGCATATCGGCGAGGAGCGTTATCTCGTCAGCATGTTCGTGGATATGCGCGGCTCGACGCAGCTGGCGGAAAATCGCCTGCCGTTCGACACGGTGTTTATCGTCAACCGCTTCCTCGGCGCGGTGTCGCAAGCCGTGATCGAATGCGGCGGCCAGCCGAACCAGTTTCTCGGCGACGGGCAACTCGCTCTGTTCGGGCTTGTAACCGACCGCCAGACGGCCTGCCGCCAGGCACTGAAAGCGGCGGCCCGCATTTCCGTCCACATCGAGGAATTAAACCGGTTTCTCAAAAACGACCTGCGCGAACCGATCCGTTTCGGCATCGGCATTCATGGCGGCGAGGTGATCGTCGGCGAGATCGGTTATCGCGAGCACATGGTGTTCACCGCGCTTGGCGATGCGGTCAACGTCGCGGCACGGTTGCAGGACATGAGCAAGGGCCTCGGCTGCGAGGCGATCTTCTCGGACGAAGTGCGCGCGACCGCGGGTATCTCGATCGACGCACTGCCCCGGCAGGACGTTGAAATCCGTGGCCGCGCGGGGCCGATGAGCGTGTGTGTTATTGTTCGGGCTGACACTCTGTCCGCGCTCGTCGACAGCGAAGAGCCTGTTGCCGCCTGACGCTTCTGATGTCACGCCAGCAACCCGAAGCTGAACAAGCATTCAGAAAAATTTCCTCGAATCGAATGGGGCTTTCTCGAACCCTGTTTCGAGGTGGCGCGACTGACAGGCAAGGGGTGAGACTGCAAACTGACTGCAACCGCAACCCGCGCGCGACCAGCGCACGCATCGAGGAGAACGAACCATGTTACGCAAACTGACGATTGCCCTTGCCGCCGCCGCTTCTCTCACCGCCGTGGCCTTTGCTCCCACCGCGGCATCAGCCAAGCCCTGGGGCGGCTGGGGCTGGGGTGGCCATCATCATCACTTCGGCGGCTTCGGCCTCGGCGTCGGTTATGTTGACGACGGCTGCTATGTGACCCGGCGCGTGCTGACGCCCTATGGCTACCGCTTTCGCACCGTGAACGTCTGCGCGTACTGATCGAATTGAATCGCCAGGCTTTCGAGAGACTCCGGCCGCTGGCATCAACGGCCGGAGCCCTCGTATTTTTGCGCCGATACTTTTGGGAACCCGACCGCGCTTCGGAATTGACTTGACGACAGCGGATGTCACACTTGCCGCCATGAAACGGCGGCTTCTTTTCATTATTCTGCTCGCGATCGTTCTCGCCCTGCTGGTCAAGTATGGAGCGAACGCCGATCCTCTATCGTCTCTTCCGACACCCCGGCGTTAACGATCCGCGCGCGCGACGCCAATCCGATCCCTTGACGCATTCTAAATATTCCCAAAGCGTAAATATTCCTAAGCTTCACGGCTTCGTGTTTTGATGTGAACTTTACCATTTCCGCAAGGGAAGATCACTTGTGACTCACAACACGGCGAGCCGGGTTGAAAGCGCGTGCGAAGCGCTCTAAGTGTCCGTTGATCGTCAGGCCGGCGTTGATTATCAGGCCGGCATAACGCCCCACACGAAATTAACTCTCATGAATTTCAATTCCGCTCTCGTACGCCACGCGCGTGACACGAGGCTTTACCTGTTTCTTGGTCTGGCGAACTGGTTCATCTTCGTGGACCATATCCCGAACAATATGGTGAGCTGGATCACGCAGCGTAACTTCGGCTTTTCCGGCGCCGTCGACCTGTTCGTGTTCATCATCGGCTATACTGCGGCGCTGGCTTATGCGCCGATCATGCTGGAGCGCGGCACCATCGTCGGCGCGACGCGGGTGCTTCGGCGCGCCTGGCAGCTCTATGCCGCGTTCATTGTGCTGTTTGCGATTTACGCTGTCTCCATCGGCGACATTGCCACGCGTTATGCCGCGCCCGACATCATTTACGAATTCAACTTCGCGGGCCTTCTGGAAGAGCCGGTCCGCACCGTTACCCATGGCTTGTTGCTGCAATCGAGGGCACTGAACCTCGATGTGCTTCAGCTCTGCGTCGCGCTGATGGCGTGTTTTCCGATTGTGCTTTGGCTGATGTTGCGGGTGCCTGGCTTTACGATGGCTGGATCAATCGCGCTTTATTTCGCAGCGCGACAGTTCGAATGGACATTGTCGACCTTTCCAGACGGTGTTTGGAATTTCAACCCGTTCTGCTGGCAACTGCTGTTCGTACTCGGGGCCTGGTGCGCGCTTGGCGGCGCGAGCCGGTTCCGCGCCCGCTTCCGCAGCCCCGTCTGGGGTTATCTCGGGATCGCCTATCTGGTCTTTGCATTCGCCATGACGATGGCCGGCCGCTTCCCCGCGCTGGGCGAGATGCTGCCGATGTGGCTGCACGATGCGTTCATTCCGAACGACAAGGTCAACCTGGCTCCCTACCGCGTCCTGCACTTTGTCGTGCTGGCGCTGTTTGCCACCCGCCTGATCTCGAAGAACTGGCAGGGATTGAAGTCGCCGATCTTCAGGCCGCTGATCGTCTGCGGCGAACAAGCGCTGCCGGTGTTCTGCGTCGGCGTGTTCCTCTCCTTCGCCGGCCATTTTGTTCTGGTGACGGGTTCCGGCTCGCTCGTGGAACAGATTTTGGTCAGCCTCTCCGGCATCACGATCATGACGCTGGCCGCCAGCTATGTGTCGTGGTCGAAACGCCAGGATCGCCAGGTTCCCGCACCGATTGGCCGAAGCGCCTCGCTCACCGCAAGCTAGATACCCAACCGCGCCGGTATGGCTTGATGTATGATGTTGTCCCGAATCTGTGTCGGGGCACGCGATGACATCTGAGCCTGCTTCCTTTCCGGCATTCACGGCGCCCTACGCTCCGGACGACACCGCCATCGCAAAGCGGCTGTTGGGCGCTCCCCGCCTTGAGGCCGGTCGCGATGCGCGGATCGATCAAACCGCAACGCGCCTGATCGAGGCCATCCGCACCAACGACGATCCGCTCGGCGGTGTCGAAGACATGCTGCGCGAATTCGCGCTCTCCACCAAGGAGGGCCTGGCGCTGATGGTGTTGGCGGAAGCGCTGTTGCGGGTGCCAGATGCGCGCACCGCCGACCGCTTCATCGAAGACAAGCTCGGCGAAGGCGACTTCATCCACCACGAGACCAGATCGAGCGCTTTCCTGGTCAACGCCTCGGCCTGGGCGCTCGGAATGTCGGCGCGGGTGATCCAGCCGGGCCAAACTCCGGGCGGCACCATCGGGCGGCTGGTGAAGCGCCTGGGTGCTCCTGCCGTGCGCGCCGCCACGCGGCAGGCGATGCGGCTGATGGGCAGCCATTTTGTGCTTGGAGAGACTATCGAAGCCGCGCTGGCGCGGGCGCAATCAGGCGCACTCCCCCGCTACTCCTTCGACATGCTCGGCGAAGGCGCGCGCACCGCCGCCGATGCGGAGCGTTATTTCAACGCCTACGCCAGCGCGATTGACGCGATCGGCGCCAGCGCCGGAACGCGCCCCCTGCCGGATCGTCCGGGCATTTCGATCAAGCTTTCAGCGCTGCATCCGCGGTTTGAGGCGTTGGGCCGGCAACGGGTCATGAGCGAGCTGGTGCCGCGCCTGATCGATCTGTCGCAGCGCGCGAAGGCTTACGACCTCAATCTGACCGTCGATGCCGAGGAAGCGGACCGGCTGGAGCTTTCGCTGGAGGTGATCGCGGCCAGCTTTTCCGACGCCTCGCTTAAAGGCTGGGATGGCTTTGGTCTCGCCATTCAGGCCTATCAGAAGCGCGCGGCTGAAGTGATCGGCTATGTAGATGAACTCGCGAGCACCCTGAACCGGCGCATGATGGTGCGGCTCGTCAAGGGCGCCTATTGGGACAGCGAGATCAAGCGCGCGCAGGAACGCGGGCTTTCCGGCTATCCCGTGTTCACACGCAAGGCGCTGACCGACCTGAACTACATTGCCTGCGCCGAAAAACTTCTCGGCTTAAGGCCACGGCTCTTTCCGCAGTTTGCGACCCACAACGCGCTGACGGTCGCCACCGTTCTGGAACTTTCGAATGGCGAAAGCGGCTTCGAACTGCAACGTCTGCATGGCATGGGTGAAGCGCTGTATGCGCAACTCGCCGAGGACCATCCGCAAATCGCCTGCCGCACCTACGCCCCCGTCGGCAGCCATCGCGACCTTCTCGCCTATCTGGTGCGGCGTTTGCTGGAAAACGGCGCCAACTCCTCCTTTGTGGCGCTCGCTGCCGACGATGCCGTGCCGGTGGCCAACTTGTTGCGGCGTCCGGCTGATATCATCGGCGCGGCGAGCAACGCGCGTCACCCCAACATTCCGCTGCCTGCGGATCTCTACCGGCCGAAACGGCAAAACTCGCGCGGCCTCGAATTCGGCGACCAGGCGGCGTTGCGCTCGCTGCTCACCGCCGTCAGGGCCGAAGCCGGTCCCGTTGCCGCAACTTCGCTGATCGGCGGCAAAGCGCCGAGCCGCGTCGCGCGACAGCTCGCAAGCCCCATTGACCCCTCGATCTCAATCGGCAGCGTAACCGAAGCAACCGCCGAAGATACGAGCGCGGCGATGGCAGCCGCCCACGCCGGGTTCTCGGTTTGGAGCCGAACGCCTGCGGCGACCCGCGCCAATCATCTCGATCGCGCCGCCGATCTTCTGGAGCAACGCGCCCCGCGCTTCATCGCGCTATTGCAGTGCGAAGGCGGCAAGACGCTCGATGACGCGGTTTCCGAGGTTCGCGAGGCGGTGGATTTCTGCCGCTACTACGCCGCGCAAGGCCGCGACCTGTTTGGCGCAGGCCAGATCATGCCGGGGCCGACCGGCGAGAGCAACGAGTTAGCACTGCGCGGCCGCGGCGTGTTTGTCGCGATCTCGCCCTGGAATTTCCCACTCGCGATATTCACCGGTCAAATCACCGCAGCGCTGATGGCGGGCAATACGGTGGTGGCCAAGCCCGCCGAGCAGACGCCGCTGATCGCGTTTGAGGCGGTCCGCTTGCTGCACGAAGCCGGCGTGCCATCCTCCGCGCTGCATCTTCTGCCCGGCGACGGCCGCATCGGTGCTGACCTCGTGGCCCATCCCGATGTCGCCGGCGTGGTCTTCACCGGCTCGACCGAGGTGGCGCGCGCCATCAACCGCGCGCTGGCCGCCAAAGATGGTCCGATCGTGCCGCTGATCGCGGAGACCGGCGGCATCAACGCCATGATCGTGGACGCGACCGCGCTGCCCGAGCAGGTTGCGGACGACGTTCTCGCGTCCGCGTTCCGGTCGGCAGGCCAGCGCTGCTCGGCTTTACGGATTCTGTTCGTGCAGGACGAGGTCGCCGAACGCATGATCGAGATGATTTCCGGCGCTGCGCGCGAGCTGAAAATCGGCGACCCCACCGACCCCAGCGTTCAACTCGGTCCCGTCATCGACGCCGAGGCCAAAGCGCGCCTGGACGCGCACATCGTACGGATGAAGCGCGAGGCGCGCGTGCATTTTGCAGGCCGCGCACCGTCCGGCCAATATGTCGCGCCGCATATCTTTGAACTGGCGAATGCAGATCAGCTTACCGAAGAAGTATTTGGCCCCGTTCTGCATGTGGTGCGTTATGCGGCCGACAGCCTCGAGGACGTGCTGGCCTCGATCGAAGCCAGCCATTATGGGCTGACGCTCGGGGTTCACTCGCGGATCGACGACATGGTTGAGGCCGTCATCGACCGGCTCGCGGTGGGGAATGTCTACGTCAACCGCAACATGATCGGTGCGGTGGTCGGCGTGCAGCCCTTCGGCGGCTCTGGCCTGTCCGGCACCGGACCGAAGGCCGGCGGCCCGCACTACCTGACGCGCTTTGCGACCGAGCAAACGGTCACCGTCAACACCGCGGCGGCCGGCGGCAACGCAGCGCTGCTGTCCGGCGAGGAATAGGCGCCTTCGCAAACTGCCGTTGCATCGACCGCTGTTATCGATCAAATACGCTGGTTAGTCGCGCGGAACGGCGTTTTCACAGCGCGGAAATAAAGACGAACGACACAACAAGGACGATTCGCAAATGTCAGGCGGCATCTTCGAAGGGCTGAAGGTTCTGGATTGCGCGAGCTTCATTGCCGCGCCCGCGGCCGCGACCGTGCTGGCGGATTTCGGCGCCGAGGTGATCAAGATCGAGCCGCCGGGAACGGGCGATCCCTATCGAAACTTGCCGAAGCTTCCGGGATATCCGATCAGTGAGCATAACTTTGCGTGGCTGCTGGAATCGCGGAATAAAAGAAGCCTCGCACTCGATCTGGCCAAGCCCGAGGGACGCGAGGTGCTGTACCGGCTGGCGCGTGAGGCGGATGTCTTCATCACCAATTTTCCGCCCAGCGTGCGAAAGCGGCTCGGTATCACCTATGAAGACATCAAGCCGCTCAATCCACGCTTGATCTACGCTTCCTTCACCGGCTATGGCGAGAAGGGCGCGGAGGCCGACAAGCCGGGCTTCGACAGCAACGCCTATTGGGCGCGTTCAGGTTTGATGGATCTCGTGCGCGCGGACGAGAACACGACACCGGCGCGCTCGCTTCCCGGCATGGGCGATCACCCCTGCGCGATGGCGTTTTACGGCGCGATCGTCACCGCGCTCTACAAGCGCGAACGCTCAGGCGAAGGCTCGCACGTCTCTTCGAACCTGATGGCGAACGGCTTGTGGGCGGCCGGCGTATTGGCGCAGGCCAAGCTCTGCGGCGCCCAATTCCAGGAGCGGCGCCCGCGCGAGCGCGCGCTCAATGCCGTAACCAACCACTACCGTTGCAAGGACGGGCGCTGGCTGATCCTCTCCCTGCTCAATGAAGAACGGCAATGGCCGGCGCTGGCGCGTTGCCTGGGGCGCGAAGACCTCATCAATGATGCGAGATTTGCCACCAAGCCCGATCGTCATGCGCGTTCGCTGGAACTGATCGCGATTTTCGACCAGATCTTTGCCACGCGCGACCTGGCCGAATGGCGCACGGCTCTCGACGGCAATGGCCTCGTGTTCGGCGTGGTCGGCATTCTCGACGACATTCCGCACGACCAGCAGATGATCGACAATGAGGTGTTGGTGCCGTTCGAAGACGACACCCTGCTGACGATCAACAGCCCGATCTGGGTCGACGGCAGCGCGAAGGTCAAACCGAAACGCCCGCCGGACATCGGCGAACACAGCGAGGAGATTTTGCGCGAGGCCGGCTACGACGACACGGCGATCCGGAATTTGAAAGCGTCCGGCACGGTGGCCTGAGAGCGAGAATCGTCATTTGCCGGGCTTGACCCGGCAATCCATCTCTCTACCCGAAAAGCTCCTATAAAGATGATGGATGCGCGGGTCAGGCCCGCGCATGACAGGAAGGATAGGGAAATCGCAATGCCAGCCTATCGACTGCATTACTTCCCCGAGTCCGGCAACAGCTACAAGCTGGCGCTGATGCTGACCTTATGCGGCCAGAGCTTTGAGCCGGTGTGGACCGATTTCGCCGGTGGCGTAACCCGGACAAAGGAGTGGCGCGAGAGCGTCAACGAGATGGGCGAAATTCCCGTGCTGGAAGAAGGCGGCGTGCGCCTGACCCAGACCGCGCCGATCCTGCTCAAGCTCGCCGAACAATATGGCCGCCTCGGTGGCGAGAGCGCGGCGGAGAAATTCGAAGTGCTGCGGTGGTTGTTCTGGGACAACCACAAGCTCTCCGGCTACATGGCGACCTATCGCTTCCTGCGCACCTTCACGCCGTCGCCCGACCCGAACGTGCTGCAATTTCTGCGGCGGCGCCTCGATGATTTCTTGGGCATCCTGGAGCGGCATGTCGCCGAACACCCTTTTGCCGCCGGTGATCGGCCCACGATCGCGGATATCTCGATGATCGCCTACCTGCATTACCCGAGCGATGAGACCGGATATGATTTCAACGAAAGCCATCCCGCAATCCATGGCTGGCTCGGCCGCGTGGCCGCCCTGCCCGATTGGCGTTCGGCCTATGACCTGTTACCCGGCAAACGGCTGACGCATTACGTCTGAACTGAACTTGAGCGCCCTCGTTAATTGTGGAGCGCCACCCATCCGAACGCCGCAAGGCCGATCACCACGGCGACAAGGATCGCCCATGTGCTGACACGGATGGCGCTCGTGGTCTGCCGCGCGCTTTCATTGGCGGCGATCTCGCGGTTGCGTTCCTTGCTTTCCCCGGTCGGATCGGTCACGGCGCGACTCCTCGGTGGCTATGCCTCTAAGCTAACCTAGGCTTGAGCCGGCGTCACTGCCTCCAACCGCTCTTCCGGCGTTGCCTTGCCGCTTCCACCCAATCCGGCCAACCGGCCCAGCGAAAACGCTGCCAGCGCCGCGCACATCGCGGCAGTAGCCGCCGCCACGAACACTTCGCCCGCGCTCCACTTCAGGCTGAGTAGAACCCCGCCGACGAGTGGGCCGACGATCGAGCCGACCCGGCCCACACCCAGCGCCCAGCCGACGCCGGTGGCGCGGACCGACGTCGGATAATATCCGGCGGCAAGCGCGTTGGCGGCGATCTGTCCGCCGATGATGCAGAAGCCAGTGACGAAGATCGCAATCGTGACGAAGACGGCCGAATGGCCGAACTGGCCGATAGCACCGACCGCAAACACTCCAATGAAATAGACCAGCGCCAGCGCCCGAAACGAGAAGCGGTCGATGACGCTGGTAAGCGCGAAGGTGCCTACGACTCCGCCAACCTGCAACATCGAGCCGATCACGGCGGCAGCCGAAATCGAGGCGCCGAGATCGTTCAGCACCGTGGGCAGCCAGTTCGACAGAAAGTAAAGGTCGAGCAGGCTCATGAAGAAAACGACCCACAACAAGAGCGTAGCCAGCGTTCGGCCGCTCCTGAACAGGTGCTGGACCGGAATGCCCTTCAATTCGGGTTCATTCACGGCGAAGCACGTACCGATCGCAAAAACCGCTTTCGCGTTGACGAAGGCCAGTAGTTGCGCGACGCGTGCATCGGCGCGGCCGGTCAACGCCAGGAAGCGAACCGATTCCGGCAACCTGAGTGCCAGGATCGGCACCAGCACGAGCGGCGCAGCGCCGCCGACGACGAAGACCGATCGCCAGCCGAATTGCGGGATCAACGCCGCGGCCAGCAGTCCGCCGAGTGCCGCCCCGATCGAGAAACCGACGAACATCACCATCACCATGGTGGCGCGGCGGCGATGCGGGCTGAATTCGGAGGTAAGCGCGATCGTATTCGGCATCGCGCCGCCGAGACCGAGGCCGGTCAGAAACCGGATCGCCAGCAGCGTGTTCACGTCGTTGACGAATGATGTGATCAGCGTGCCGATGCCGAACGCCAGCGTGGAGAAGATGATGATCTTCTTCCGCCCGATGCGATCCGCGAGCGGACCGAACAGCAACGCGCCGATCATCAATCCGAACAGGCCCACGCTGAACACCGGTCCGAGCGCGCCCTTGCCGAGATTCCATTCCTTCGCCAGCGCCGGCGCGACATAGCCAATCGCCGTGGTATCGAAGCCGTCGAGAAACAGCACGGTCGCGCAGATCAACAGCAGCTTGATCTGGAAGGCGCCAACCGGCTGGGCGTCGATGAACTCGGCGACATCGACGGTTGAGGCGTCTCTTGTTGATTCTGACGACATCTTGTTCCTATTTCCACTTGCACATTCGTCATTGCGAGGAGCAAAGCGACGAAGCAATCCAGAATTTTTTACGAAGTCTGGATTGCTTCGGTTACGCTCGCAATGACGATACGAGTCACGCGCGCAACGCTTCCTTGGAAAAGCCGGCAATCTGCTTATAGCTGTCGGAGAGTGCGACCAGTTCGTCGTGGCTGATGACGTCGCCGATCGCCTTGAACGGACGGTCGTTGGTGCGTTGATACACTTCGCGCAAAATCGCGTCCGGCGGATTGGTGCGGTTGGTGAGAACGATGCGGGTGGTCTTCTCCAGCCGTTCCTTCTCATAAGCCGCGAACGCCGCGACAGGATCGGCATTGGCCGATAGCGCCGATGTCATGGCCCCCGTATCGAGGATCGCCTGGCCCGCGCCGTTGGAGCCGCGCGGCACCATCGGATGGGCGGCATCGCCGAGCAATGTCACGCGGCCGAAGCTCCAGCGTGGCAGCGGGTCCTGATCGACCATCGGAAATTCCAGCACGCTGTCGGCCGCGCGGATGAAGGCGGGAACATCTAACCAATCGAAATGCCAGTCGGCAAAGGCGCCGATGAAATCGTCAAGGGAGCCCGCTCTGTTCCAATCGCGGCGGCGATAATTGGGCGTCTCGATTTCCGCGACCCAGTTGACGAGTTGCAGACCATCACTGCCTGCCTCACGGATCGGATAGATCACCATCTTGCCATGTGACAGCCAACCCGCGCGGGTCATGCTCGCGCCCGACAGGATCGGCTTCCAGCGCGTGACGCCACGCCACATGTTGACGCCGGAATAGCGCGGCTCGCCTTCATCAGGGAAAAACTGCTTGCGGATCACCGAATTGATGCCGTCGCAGGCGATTGCGGCGCGACCGCGCACGCTGTTGCCCGACGAAAAATGCAAGGTGACGCCACCCTCGTCCTGCTCGACACCGGTGCAATGGTGGTTGGTGAGGATGCGGTCGGCGCCGACTTTCGTCTTGAACGCTTCCAGCAGCACCATTTGCAGGTCGCCGCGGTGAATCGAGAATTGCGGCTGGTCATAACCGGCCGCGCGCCCGAGCGGCTCCTGATAAATCAATTGGCCGAAACGATTAAAGAAAGTCGAATCTTTCGTCGCGATCGCCACCCGCGCCAGATCGGCCTCAAGGCCGAGCGCGGCAAGTTCCTTGGTGGCGTGCGGCAGCAGGTTGACGCCAACACCAACCGCGCGGATTTCGGGCGCGGATTCGAAAACGCGACAGGGAATCTTGGCCGCATGCAGCGCCAGGCCAAGCGTCAAGCCGCCAATGCCGCCGCCGACGATAAGAATCTCGTCCATGCTTCCTCCCGCACCCCTTGGTGGTTGCGTTGGCGCGATGAAACACGATTAGTGAGCCTACTGTCAATCTGGCGTAGACGGCAGAACCGCGTTCTATCGGTTGCCCACAAAGCACATGCCCATGCGTGAGGCCTCGCTCATGACCTGACAGGCAAGGCCCTTGGCGCAACTCCACGAGGTGAAGCTGCGGTCATTGCCAGCGGGCTTGTCACCGGCTCTGGCCTGCATGCCATAACAATGCGCGCCCCAGCCATCGTCATATTCGGTGCCGGCCAGCTCAACGCTGCCGCGCAGTTGCGGCCGCTCGGAAAAGCCGCGGCCATAATCGACGCGCTTGCCGTCGCGGATTTCGGTCAGGATATCGCGGCGGCGAACCTGGTCGCCGAAGAAATGCGTCGAGGCCGGCACGATCAAGGTGTTGGACGGATTGGCCGCCATCCAGTCGACACCGGGGAAATGAAACCCGCCGATGCCGCGCGTCTGATGGCATCCGGCGCAGGTGATGTCGTTGAGCCGGCGCTCGAAGCCCGCGACCGAACGAATGTTCTGCAAACTGATTCCGCGCGCCGCGGCTCTTTGCAGCGCCATCACCACGTCATCTGTCGAGAAGACGGGGTTGTCGCCCTCGCCCTGCACGAGGCCAAAAGCCGGTTGCAACGATGAGGCCGAGAAGCCGATCGGGGTCGGCGCGATCACAGCCTTGGCGAGGAACTCCTTCGGGATCAAAACCGTGCCGCGGTCGAATTCGCTCAGGTGCGCGGGATCGAGCAGCCATGTCTTGAAATCGCGTTTGAGTTTTTCATCGGATAACAGACGCTCCCGGTCGATCTGGTCTTCCAGCGTCGCTTCCTCGAACACCTTCGCCTTCGGATCGTAATCGAAGACCTTCAGGAGATAATCGGTACGAAATTCGTGCGCCGGCGACGGCGCGACATGCGCGATCTGAATGTTGGTTTCGATGCGCTCGATGTTGTCAGGCCCGATCAACGCCAATGGACCACCTTCGGAGGTGAGTTTTTCCACGAGCGCCGCACCCGTAAGCGTCCAGTTAGCGGATTCCAGCCACCGCCGCGCGATTGTCCCGCAGGTGAGCGTGGCGCCAGCCGTATCGGCTTTTGCCTTCAAGACGAGATTGAGCGTCATCGGTGGCCGCGCCGAGGCGCCGTGATCGCCGACGGACGGTGCGTCAATCTCAGTAAGACGATAAATCAGGCGAATTTCCCCACAACCGCGAGGGGCAACGTAGGCGCGGTCCATGCGATTGACCACGCCGGCCAGCACAAAGCGCGTCGCGTTGGAATAAAGCTGGTCGCGGTCGAACAACTGGAAATCGAACTGCGGCCCGACGCCGATCGTTTCGTTGGGCAACTCGGCCTTATGCCGTTGCACATAGCGTTCGAATTCCTCGTCGAGCGATTTGCGAATTGGCGCGATGGCCGGCAATGCGAATAACGCGCCGTCGGTGAGTGGCTCGTTCGATGACGACGATGCCGACAGCATCCGCTTAAGCCCAAAGGGGCCGCGATCGAGTTCGCGCAAGCCAGCAGGATCGGTGACGGCCGTGCCGCGCTCCAGCGCGGGCGCGCTCTGCGCAAGGCGTGGCGCCAATGAGCTAAAGAAAAGCGCAAGCGTGATGATTAATAGACGCAACGTACGGCCCATATCCTGACAAACACCGCGCGGCAGCCCTCATTCCGGGAGGCCGGCGCAGCACTTCGTTCAGGAAATAGACAAAAAGACGGCGGCTGTCTGGTGATGTCAGCCGTCTTTTCACGCGCCGGTGAAAACCGGACGAAGGTATCTCAACGCGCGACGATCAGGCCGCGGCTGGTCACGACCACCCAGCGGCCGTCCTGACGGCGGATGGCGTCGACGCGGCCCAGACCCGGGATCATATCGCCAGCATAGACCTCGTAAGTGCCGCGGCGGCCGCCGATCACGGCGCCCCCGTAACCGACGTCACGCAGCACCCAGTCATCCAGCGTCGGCAAGCGGCCGACTTCGGTCTTGGGCGCCAGAGGCGCCGCTGAGGCCTGCTGGCCGGGCGCGGGCGCAATCGAGCCGGTGGTCTCTTTCGATGCGGAAGACGTGGCAGGAGCCGCCGCGGCCATCGCGGGAGGCGAAACGGGCAACGCGTGCAACTTGTCGATGGCCTCGCTCAGCTTGGCGATCTTGGCCGCTGGCTCGGCCTGGGCGCGTTCGACTTTGTCGAGACGCTCAGAGGTCTTGTTGAACTGGCTCATGCCGAGTTTGGAGGTGTGATCGAGGCCGGCTTTCAGCACCTGAACATCGGAGTCGATCCGCGACAACGACGCTTCCAGCGCGGCCTGGCTCGACGAGGCTTGGCTGCCGTTCGCGGCCACGTCGCCGCCACCATGCAGGAAGGTCGCGGTTGCGAACGCACCGCCGACCGCGCCTGCGACCGTCGCCAGCGCAATGACAGCGGCGATGGCTGCGACACGGCGCTTGCCGAAGACGCTCTCGTGCCCGGCCGCATCAGCCTCGACATGGATGCCGTGGCCGGCCCAGGTGCGATCGCCACGCGGCATCACGATTACCTTGCCGGGGGCTTGGACCTTGCCGGGGGCTTGCTCCTTGCCGGGGGCTTGCTCCTTGCCGAGGGCTTGCGAAATTTCCTCATTGGCGGCTTCCGGCGGCGCGGCCTCGGCGCTGGCCTCTGCGTTCGGTATCTCGGCCTTCACAGCCTCGATCTTCGGCGCCTCGGACGCCACCAACTCAACCAGGGACGGCTCGGACATCGACGGCTCAGGCGCCACAGGTTCGGATACCGGCGCGTCTGCGGCCGCGCTGGTTTCGATCGCCGAAGCCGCCGCCGGCGCGCTTGACGGTTCGGCTGGATGGGAAACGCCTGCGCTGAGGGAACCGGTTTCACCGCCTGTCGGCTCGGCTGCTTGGTCGCTCATGGTCAAATCTCCCTAAAAGATTGACCATTTGGTAACTTTCATACCTTGCTAAATCCTTACTTGGCCGCGGGCTTACCGAAAATTTAGGAATTGGCGCAAGGCGGGTGTGGGTGTGAAGCGGCCTTCCCGCGCACCTCCGCTGGGGAACCGGGCCCCGCCTCCGGCCGGTTTGCTTAGGTCGCGTGACCGATTAACATGGCCTTCAACGGGCGGGGGAAGCCATAACAGGCGGGAAACTATGGCCATCGAGAAATGCATCAACGAATTTGATGTCGATCAGGTCATTTTCGAAGAGGGCGCGAGCGGGCGCGAATTGTTTGTCGTGCTCGACGGCCAGGTCGAGATCGCCAAACTGAACGCCGGGCGCAAGACCGTGATCGTCACCCTCGGCAAGGGTGAATTTTTCGGCGAGATGGCCGTGATTGACGGCTCGTCCCGCTCGGCAACAGCCATCGCCGCCGCGCCGAAAACCCGCGTGATGCGGATCAATCACGCGCGTTTCGTCTATCTGGTCAGCCAGCAGCCGGCATTCGCGCTGATGGTGATGGATGCGCTCAGCAAGCGCTTGCGCGCTTCCAATGCCGCGACCTTCAGGGCGACCGCCCCATGAGCGACCGCAAGCCAAGCCCGTTTCCGGTGCTGCTCAACAACGACGTCTGTTCGCTAATCCAGGCGGCCGAGAACGTCTACCAGATCCGGTTCAAGAACCGCGCCGCCAACGCGTACCTCGTGCGCGGCAAGTCCCGCACCGTCATGATCGATGTCGGGCTGTCCTCGAATTATCCCGCGCTTGTCGAATGTCTGAACCACCTCGGCTGCCCGCCGGAAAAACTCGACATGGTGATCCTGAGCCACGAACATCTCGATCACATCGGCGCAGCCTGGCATTTCAGCAAGAGCCGCACCATCATCGCGGCGCACCGGCTCGCCGCCAACAAGATCATGCTGCGCGACGACTTCTCGATGCTGCGCAAGATGTTCAACGAGCCGAACGTGCCGATCGACGTCGACATCTGGCTCGAAGAAGGCAATTTGCTCGACCTCGGCGATTTCCGCCTGAATGTCATGTACACGCCGGGCCACACCTCGGCCTGCATCAGCCTGTTCGACCAGGACAAGGGGCTATTGTTTGCCGCCGATACGCTGATGCCCGGCGGCGTGATGGGCGGGGTGTTCGGCTCCGGAAGTATCAGCGACTACATCCAGTCGCTGGAGCGGCTGAAGGGCCTCGATTCGAAAATCCTGCTGTCCGGCCACGGCCGGCTGTCCGATACGCCGCAAGAGGATGTGCGGATCGCCATCCAGCGCTCGCATGCGCTGCTGTCGGATACCGCGCAACTGTTCGATGCGCTAGACGCGCGATCGAACTTCGAGCCGATCATGCAGTCGGTGCGCGACCTCAACAAGCTCGACGACGGATAGAGCCGCCTCGCAAGCGGCGTTTGACAGGTCGCCTTCGGTCTGCTGAATCTGCTGCGCTCTGAGATAGAGGGGAAACGGCATGAAACTGTACGACTCGATCGGGCCCAATCCACGCATCGTCCGCATCTTCATAGCCGAAAAGGGCATCGAGATTCCGAAGCAGACCGTCGATCTGCGTGGCGGCGAGAACCGCCAGGCCGACCATCTCAAGCGCAACCCGCACGGCCAGATGCCGACGCTCGAGCTTGACGACGGCAGCTACCTCTCGGAAATCACCGCGATCTGCGAATATCTGGAGGAGATCAAGCCGCAGCCCGCGATGATCGGGTCGAATCCACAGGAGCGCGCCGAATGCCGGATGTGGACGCGGCGCGTCGACCTCAACATCTGCGAGCCGCTGGCGAACGGCTATCGCTTCGGCGAGGCGCTGAAATTTTTCGAGAAGCGCATTCCGGTCGTCCCCGAAGCCGCGCCGGGGTTGAAGATGATCGCCGCTAACCGCCTGCAATGGCTCAACGAGCAAATGGCTGACGGACGGGAATATCTTTGCGGCAAGCGTTTTTCGCTCGCCGATATCCTGCTCTATTGCTGGCTCGATTTTGGCGCGTTGGTCGGCCAACCGATCGATCCCGCCAATACCAACATCAAGGCCTGGTTCGATCGCGTCGCCGAGCGGCCTTCGATCAAGGCTGACCCCGTGACGCCTCCCGCTTCGAAGCGCGCGTGAAAGCTCGGTGATCGGAGCGACCCGATATGGATCGAGAACTACTCAGCCGAGGAAGTCAGACTGCGATGCGAGCACGCTACGCCGGGTCCCTGGAAGTCATATGTTGAAGGAAGGGAGGCGATGAGCGGCTCCAGCTTCATCAGGGCCGAAGGCGAGGACATCGATCTAGCCGGCGCAACCACGGAGGATCAGGATTTCATTGCTTGCGCCCGCCAGGACATTCCGAGATTGATCGCCGAAATCGAGCGCCTCAAAGCTGAGATTGGATCATAGAAATTGGCAGCAAATTCAGAGCAATGAGGATACCGGAACTTCGAAAAGTCCGATCAGAACACAGATTGAAGCCGCGCCCATATAGCGTCACCCAGTCATTGCGAGGAGCGAAAGCGACGAAGCAATCCAGTTCTTCTGACGCTGGATTGCTTCGCTTACGCTCGCAATGACGCGTCCTACATCACGACCGGCGCGTCCGGCAGCTCGTTCGGCCCGGCGCCTTGCCTGGGGAAATACGTAGCCAATTGCTGCGACACCGCCGCAATCCCCTTGATGACACCGCCTGAGAAATTTCCGTTTTTGAAATCGGCCTCCATCGCGGCGCAGATGTTCCGCCAGCCGGCGGCGCCTACCTTGGCATCGATGCCGCGATCGGCAACGATTTCGACCTTGCGGTCGGCGAGCAGCACATAGATCAGCACGCCATTGTTGTGCGCGGTGTCCCAGATCCGCAAATCCGAGAAAATATCGAGCGCGCGTTCGTGCGCAGACTGGCCAGAGAACAATGGCTTCCCGTCGAGCGCACCCTCCACGACAAAGCGCACCTGGCCCGAATGCGTGGCCTCGCCGGCTTTGATCGCCTGTTCGATTCCAGCGAGCGCCTCTTTCGGGAAAACCCGCCGCACCCGCCAATGATGCTCGACCAGATGCTTACCGATGCGCTTGATACCCATGATCCAAGCCTACCAGCTTCCTGAGGCGCCGCCGCCGCCGAAACTACCGCCCCCGCCGGAAAATCCGCTGTCGCTCGAACCCGAGCTCGAACCGCCAGACCACGAACTTCCCGACGAGCCGGAGGACCAGCCGCCGCCCCCGCGGCCGGAGTTGCGGCCCGCGGCCTGGCTCGCGGCCATGATGCTGTCGCCAAACATCGTGATGAAGAACGCGGCGACGCCGAGGATGCCGGAAAGCACCACCGAACCCAAAAGAA
>CAVVZW010000255.1:0-4881 GCA_963752265.1 uncultured Alphaproteobacteria bacterium | reverse complement strand
AACGTTTCCAAACTGGGATGGCTCGCCGGCGTCTATGTTCAGGACGAATGGAAACTGACCAATCAGCTCACCATGAACTACGGCCTGCGCTTCGATCAGATGGAGCAATTCGTCAGCGCCAACCAGCTCAGCCCGCGCTTGAGCTTTACTTACAAACCGTTTGAGAACACCACGCTCCACGCGGGCTATGCGCGCTATTTCACCCCGCCGGTTCTGGTGGAAGCCGCCCCGCCGAACATCGCTCTGTTCAACGGCACCACAGGCCAGCTGTCCGGCCTGAGCGATCCGGTGCTGCCGGAGCGCTCGCATTATTTCGACGCCGGTATCGACCAGAAATTCAAATTCGGTTGCGGTTCAGACCAGAAAAGCTGCTCCACGCTCGAGCTTGGTGTCGATGCCTACTACAAGATCGCGACCGACCTGATCGACAACGGCCTGTTCGGCCAGGCGCTGGTACTCAGCGCCTTCAACTATGCCAGTGGTTACAACGAAGGCATCGAATTCAAGGGGAAGTACACCAGCGGCAACTTGCAGGTCTATGGCAACCTCTCCGTGGCGCAACAGAGAGCAACCAACCCGGTGTCGAACCAGTACCTGTTCGACAACACCACACCGCTTGCCGACCTCGGCGGCTTGACCGCGCTTCAGTACGTTCAGACGCACTCTATCTATACCGATCACAACCAGTTCGTCACCGCCTCGGCCGGCGCCGTCTACTCTTTCTGCGGGCGGCCAGCGACGGCCGCGGAAGCGTTTGGCGATGACGGGCTATCGTGGTGCGGCGTCAAACTGAGCGCCGACATGATCTATGGAAGCGGCCTGCGCAATGGCGACGCCAATATCGGCACGGTGCCGTCCTATACGCAGGTCAATATCGGCATCAAGCGCGAGTTTCTGTTGCCGAACGATCCGAAGCCGATGACCATTCGCTTCGACGTCGTCAACCTGTTCGACACGGTCTACGAAATCAGGGACGGAACCGGCATCGGCGTGTTCGCCCCGCAATTCGGGCCGCGCCGTGGCTTCTTCCTCGGTATTTCGAAGAAGATATAAGACAGGTAAAATGGCAGGATCGATCATGAGATTTCGATCCTGCCGCTCTCACTGATCCAGCCTTTATTCCGGTTTTGCGAAGTCCCAATCAGGGCGGATCGCTCCGGAGACATCGTTGAATGCGCCATCGACGAGTTCGACGACCAGCAGGCGATGATAGTCGACCGGTCCGGGCATGGTTGCCCGGCCGATAGGCACGGCCTTAAAACCGACACGGCTGTAATAGGCCTCGTCACCAACCAGGAGTACCAGGCGGTGCCCCCTGGCCTTGGCGTCACGAAGCGCGCGTTCGAGCAACGCACGCCCCACCCCGCGGCTGCGAAACGGCGGCTCGACCGTCAACGGCCCGAGCAGCAACGCCTTGGTTTCGCCGACGACAACTGGCAATTGTCGCAACGAACCCACCAGCAGCGTTCCGATCCGGGCGGTGAACGACAGATCGCGCACATGATCGACGTGCTCGCGAATCCGGTAAGCGCTTAAGGCAAAACGGCCGGGCCCGAATGTGCGCTCATGCAGGCGTTCGATCGCCTGCGCGTCATTGGCGGTTTCAGCCAGGATGGTAAGGGAGAGATCGCTCATCAACCCACGTTGAACTTCGAATGCCGAAGCCCGTCAAGTCCTCTCGCGAGGGGCCTGTGACAGATAAGCGAGCAGTTTTATCTCGCGGCGTCCGCGCGTCACCGTATCGAGCACCAGGCCCGACGACACCGAGAGGACGGCCAAAATCATCAGCCCCATCGACAAGACCGCGGTCGGTAACCGCGGAACGAGGCCTTCCTCGAGATAGGTGACCAGAATCGGGACCGCGAGGCCGACCGATACCAGCGTCAGGAATGCGCCGATGGCCGTGAAAAAGCGCAGCGGCTTTTCCGAACGATAAAGCTTCAGGATGGTGCCGAGAATCCGCACCCCGTCGCGCCAGGTGTTGAGCTTGCTGACCGACCCTTCCGGGCGGGCATAATAAGGCGTCTCCAACTCTGCGACCGGCAACGCGAGTTCCAGCGCATGAACGCTCAGCTCGGTCTCGATCTCGAATCCATCGGACAACACCGGGAAGGATTTGACGAAACGCCGGGAGAACACCCGATAGCCCGAAAGAATATCCTTGAAGGCCTGACCGAATACCGCCGACAGAAAACCGGTCAGGAGCCGGTTGCCGGTACGATGGCCAAGCCGGTAAGCGGCTTGGGTCTGATCGACGCGAAGGCCCACCACCATATCGAGGTGATCCGACAGCAGCGTCTCGATCATGCGCGGTGCGCTCGCGGCATCATAAGTCGCATCACCATCGACGAGCACGTAGATGTCGGCATCGACGTCGGCGAACATGCGGCGAACCACATGACCCTTGCCCTGGCGGCGCTCGTTGCGCACGGAGGCGCCGGCTTCACGGGCGACTGCGGCGGTACGATCGGACGAGTTGTTGTCGTAGATAAAAATTTCAGCGGACGGCAACGCTTTACGAAAATCGGTGATCACGGTCGCGACCGCAGCTTCCTCGTTGAAGCACGGCACGAGAACGGCGATCCGCGGCTGCGCGGGTTCTGCTTGCGGAAATTCGGATTTCGCAAATTCCGCCAGCGCCGCCGCCATGCCGGCCAGATCACCGCGAGGCTTTGGCAGGCGTTTGGGTTCCGGCACGGCGCTCATCTTCTATTCCTTAACGATCGTTAGGGTTTTGAGGCCCGATCATAAGGACGTATCGCTAACGTTCTCTAACGCCAGATCTGAATTGGCGGCCTGTTTTCGATCACTTCCGATATGCGCAGCCGCGTTCCCGTGGTCGTCTCGTCAGGCAAGGCCTGCGTTTCGAAAAAGCCGCAATCGACGATTTCGCGGTTCGGCTCTGGCAGACGATCCTGCCTGAAGTGTCGGACCACATAGACCGCAACATGATCGCGCCGGGAAGCGTGGCTGTTCAGGTAGACACCGAAAAGCGCGGGTTCACTGAGGAGTTCGATCCGTCCCTCCTCCGCCAGTTCGCGCGTGAGCGCCTCGCGCAATGTCTCGCCGGTTTCCACACCGCCACCCGGCAGATGCCAGCCGCTGACATAACTGTGCTTGACCAGAAACACGCGGTTTTCGTCATCAAGCACGACGGCGCGGACGCCAAGCGTCATGCCGCGCGCAAACCGCCAATAGAAATGAAAGAGCCGCCGCAGCGCAGGCTCAAACCTTGTTCGGATACGCCGCGATGCCGTCACGAAGAAATCCTTAATCCTTGCACCTCGGAAGACTACGTTTGATCCTTGCATCCTCCCCACCGGCTTGCCAATACATTCATCAATCTTGCAAGGTGTAACGAGACGACCATGCGGCAACCCGTTCGATCCGACGAAGAAAGCGGATAGAGACAATGGCGGCCTTCACGCTTGCCCATTTATCAGACCCGCACCTTCCGCCGCTGCCGGCCGCCGGGATTTTCGAACTCGCCGGCAAGCGGGCGCTCGGCTATCTGAACTGGAAACGCAACCGCCACCGCTACCACCTGCGTGATGTAGTCGATGTGCTGATATCCGACCTCCAGACGCAGGTATCGGATCACATTGCGATCACCGGCGATCTCGTCAACCTCTCGTTAGAGGCCGAGTTTGCGCCGGCGCTGGCGTGGCTACAAAACGTCGGACCACCGGATCGGGTCACCGTGGTTCCCGGCAATCACGATGCCTATGTTCGCGCGACCGCCCATCGATTGACGGAGTCATGGGGAAGCTATCTCGTCGGCGACGATATATCGGCGCATCAGGCGATCTTTCCGGCGCTACGCCGCCGCGGCCCGCTGGCGCTGATCGGCGTATCCTCAGGCGTTCCAACGCCGCCGCTGATGGCGACGGGATGGCTCGGAAGAAGCCAAATGGATGCGCTCGAAAGCCTGCTCGCCGGTCTTGCTTCCGAACAGGTCTTTCGCGTCCTGCTGATTCATCATCCGCTCCGCTCGAGCGCGCGCGCCAAGCGTCTGACCGATTCTGCGGAGTTGCTTGCACTCTTGAAACAATACGGCGTGGAACTGGTGCTGCACGGGCACGACCATGTTCACTCCACGATCTGGGTCGAGGGGCCGAATGGATTGTCGATTCCGGTGGTCGGCGTGCCCTCCGCTTCCGCGCTGGCGCACGGTCATTATCCCGACGCGGCCTACAATCTGTTTTCGATCTCACGCGATGGCGATGGCTGGCGTTGCCGGCAAATGGTGCGCGGCATCAACCAGGCCCGTCAGGTTCGGGAAATCAGGCGCGTGCAGCTAATGTAACGTCAGCGAGTTATAAACTGCTCAGGCTTGCATACAGCGCCACCCCGAACAGCGCCAAGGCACCGAGGATAAAACCGAACGCAAACGGCCAGAACCGGCCGCGGTGGCGCCGTTCTTGAGCGGGAGCCGCCGATACGGCCACGGGGGATACAGCCAGTGCATGTTCGCGCTCCACCATACGGCGCGCAACATAATCGGTGACAGCATCGACGATGACAGGAACGTCGTGAGATTCCGCGATAACGATGCGGCCAAAACGCGTGTCCTGCACAAAGCGATAAACGCGCTTGTCGCGGCCCATCAGAATATGAGCGACCACATCGATCCACAGCCGCGGCGTCTCGCCCTGGCTGATGCCGCGATCGAACAAATCGACACTGTCAGGAATTTGCCCAAACAGCGGATCGAGCGCCTCGTTCAATATCTCGAGCCGGGCGACTTCCGCATCACGCAGGTCGACCACGACGCCGGTACGATCGGCGGCCTCGATCCGTGCCATGCGGAGCGCATCGCGCAGCCGGATGGGGCGCGTTTCGCCGGCGGTTTCACCCACGCTATTTTTTGCCTCTGCCATC
>CAVVZW010000254.1:0-51935 GCA_963752265.1 uncultured Alphaproteobacteria bacterium | reverse complement strand
AAACAATTCCATGTTGCGGCGGACATGCTCTTCCAGCGGCGCAAACGGCGTGCCGCTGAACGTATCGGTGAGCTGCCTGCGGAATTTTTCCTGCTCGCGCGTCAGCGTGTCGATGGACTGCTCGAGATATTTCGGTACCACCATCTGCATGCTGTCGCCGTAGAAGCGGATCAGCTGCCGCAGGAACGTGGTCGGCAACAGATTTTGCCCGGCCTTGTTTTCCTGCTCGAAGATGATCTGCGCCAGCACCGAACGGGTGATGTCGTCGCCGGTCTTGGCGTCGTAGACGAGGAAGTCCTCGCCCTCTTTCACCATCGCGGCGAGATCCTCGAGCGTCACGTAAGTGCTCGTGCCGGTATTATAGAGCCGTCAATTCGCGTATTTCTTGATTGTGGTGGGTTGGTCTGATTTCGCCATGGGGGCTCGCACAGAAGGACCTATAAATGGGAACCCTGCGGAACCGCCGGAGGGCTAAAGCCAATGCATTGCAGCAAACGTAAGCATTTTCAATGCGGTTCGGCTACCGTTTTGTGCGGCACGGTTAATTCCAAAGCATGGAGGCGGCTCAGGAAAGCGCCAAGACCATCAATTTGAATGCACTGCCGTGCAATTCTGCTCACTGGCCAATTGACATGCCTCAACTACGTTAACAGGATGCAAGGAAGAGTGGCCTGCCAGTCCGGCGCCCGCCCCCTTAAAAAGACCTCAAGCCCCAGGAGATGTCCATGTCAGACGATGTCGTCATCGTCAGTGCCGCCCGCACCCCGGTCGGAAGTTTCAACGGCGTATTCGCCACCTTGCCGGCCCACGATCTCGGCGCCGTCGCCATCAAGGCTGCGCTGGAGCGCGCGGGGATCGAGCCGGGCCGCGTTTCGGAAGTGATTATGGGCCAGATCCTCACGGCTGCGCAGGGCCAGAACCCCGCCCGCCAGGCCTCGATCGCGGCCGGCATTCCCGTGGAAAGCCCGGCCTGGGGCGTCAACCAGCTTTGCGGCAGCGGATTGCGCACCGTGGCGCTCGGTTATCAGGCGCTGCTCAATGGTGACTCTGAAATCGTCGTCGCCGGCGGCCAGGAATCCATGAGCATGGCCCCGCATGCGCAATATCTGCGCGGCGGCACCAAGATGGGGCCGATCGAATTCGTCGACACCATGATCAAGGACGGGTTGTGGGATGCCTTCAACGGCTACCACATGGGCAACACCGCCGAAAACGTCGCGCGGCAGTATCAGATCACCCGCGCCCAGCAGGACGAGTTCGCGGTTCACTCGCAGAACAAGGCCGAGGCCGCGCAGAAGGCCGGCAAGTTCAAGGACGAGATCGTCCCGGTCACCATCAAGACCCGCAAGGGCGATGTCGTCGTCGATACCGACGAATATCCGCGTCACGGCGCGACGGTGGATGCGATGGCCAAGCTTCGCCCGGCCTTCGAGAAGGACGGCACGGTGACGGCCGGCAGCGCTTCGGGCATCAACGACGGCGCGGCGGCCGTCGTGCTGATGACCGCCAAGCAGGCCGCCAAGGAAGGCAAGACGGTGCTGGCGCGGATCGTGTCCTGGGGACAGGCCGGCGTCGATCCCAAGATCATGGGCACGGGTCCCATTCCCGCCTCGCGCGCCGCGCTCAAGAAAGCCGGCTGGAGCATCGGCGATCTCGACCTGATCGAGGCCAATGAAGCTTTCGCGGCGCAAGCCTGTGCGGTCAACAAGGACCTCGGTTGGGATACCGCCAAGGTCAATGTCAACGGCGGCGCAATCGCGATCGGCCATCCCGTGGGTGCGTCTGGTGCGCGGGTACTGGTGACCTTGCTGCACGAAATGCAGAAGCGCGATGCCAAGAAGGGCCTCGCCACGCTCTGCATCGGCGGCGGCATGGGAATTGCGATGTGCCTCGCGCGCGACTAAAAAGACGGCAGAAATTGCGAAAGGATTATTCTTCGCAACTGCACATGTCTGAACTAAAGAAAAACGCCCGGAACTTGTTCCGGGCGTTTTGTTCTTGATGTTCGTCAAACTGCCCGCTTAGCTGTGCATTGGCAAAGACAAGAAGCTAACTGCGTAACAAGCGCATTTCAAAAAGTTCATAAAAGCTAACGGAAACCCAAGGGAAGGATTCGATCATGGCACGTGTTGCATTGGTGACGGGGGGAACGCGGGGCATCGGGGCTTCCATAAGCAAGGCTTTGAAGGCTGCCGGTTACAAGGTCGCTGCCAGTTACGCCGGCAACGATGCGGCGGCTGAGAAATTCAAGGCCGAGAACGGCATTCCCGTTTACAAATGGGACGTCAGCTCGTTCGATGCCTGTGTGGCGGGTGTCAAGCAGGTCGAATCCGATCTCGGTCCGATCGAGGTGCTCGTCAACAATGCCGGCATCACGAAGGACGGCGCGTTTCACAAGATGACGCTCGAGCAGTGGAGCGCGGTCATCAACACCAATCTCGGCTCGCTGTTCAACGTCACGCGCCAGGTGATCGAGGGAATGCGCGCCAGAAAATTTGGCCGCATCATCAATATCTCCTCGATCAACGGCCAGAAGGGACAGTTCGGGCAGGTCAATTATTCGGCGGCGAAGGCCGGCGACATCGGATTCACCAAGGCGCTCGCGCTGGAGAATGCCAAGGGCGGCATCACCGTGAATGTGATCTGTCCCGGCTATATCAACACCGAGATGGTGCAGGCGGTGCCGAAGGACGTGCTCGAAAAGAGCATCCTGCCGCAGATTCCGATCAACCGGCTGGGCGAGCCGGAAGAGATTGCCCGTGTCGTGGTGTTTCTGGCCGCTGATGAAGCCGGCGCTATCACCGGCTCGACGCTGACGGTCAACGGCGGGCAATATATGGTGTGATTGATCCGAAGACGTCATTCCGGGATGGTGCGCGAGCGACAAAATTGAAATCCAATTTTGCGCTGAGCACCAGACCCGGAATCTCGAGGTTCCGGATTCGCTCGTTTTACTCGCGCTCCGGAACGACAGTTGAAATGACCTCCCGCACCGCCACCCTGATCGGACTGACCGCGATTCTGATGTGGTCGCTATTGGCCGTGCTGACGGTCGCGACAGGAAAGATTCCGGCGTTTCAGTTGGCTGCGACCACGTTTGCGATCGGCGGGCTGGTTGGGCTCGTCACTTTTGTCGGCCGGCCGGAAGCGCTATCGGCGCTGCGGCAGCCGCCAAAGGTGTGGGCCGTCGGCGTCGGCGGATTGTTCGGCTATCACGCGCTGTATTTTCTGGCGCTGCGCTTTGCGCCGCCGGCGGAAGCCGGCCTTTTGAATTATCTGTGGCCGCTATTGATCGTCCTGTTCTCGTCCTTTCTGCCCGGCGAGCGGCTGGCGGTACATCACGTCATCGGCGCGTTGGCGGGGCTGGCCGGCACGGTGTTGCTACTCGCCGGCGGGATGTCAGGCTTTGCGCCCGGGCAGCTTCCGGGACTTTTCGCGGCTTTTGTCGCGGCCTTCGTCTGGGCGAGCTATTCGGTGATGTCGCGGCGGCTCAAGGCCGTGCCGACGGAAGCGGTCGCGGGATTTTGCCTCGTCACCGCGCTGCTCGCCGCGCTCATGCACGGGTTGCTTGAGAAGACGGTATGGCCCGAAACATCAGCGCAGTGGCTTGCCGTCATTGCACTCGGCGTCGGACCGGTCGGCGCTGCATTTTACACTTGGGACGTCGGCATGAAGCGCGGCGATATCCGGGTATTGGGCGCCGCCTCTTATGCGACGCCCTTGTTATCGACGGCCTTTCTGATCATGGCCGGCTTTGCCAGACCAAGCGCCGACATCGCGATATCAGCGGTGCTGATCGCCGGCGGCGGATTGATCGCCGCGAAAGACATGTTTCGCAAACGGTGAGAAATTCTATTCCGGCTGCCAGTCTCTCGGCGCCAGTTCGAACGTTGCGAACTCAAATCCCGGCGCGACCGTGCAGCCAACCAGCGTCCAGTCCCCTGTGGTTTCCGCCGCCTGCCAGGCATGCGCGGACACGATCGCCTGCGGAATTTCGCCTGAAGCCAAATCCGGCCCGAGCGCAATGCAGCGCGTACCGCCATCATCGGCGATCCGTAAGGTCAGCGCATCTCCGGCATGGTAATGCCAGACTTCCGTCGCATCGATCCGGTGCCAGTGCGAACGCTCGCCGCGCGCGAGCAGAAAATAGATCGCAGTAGAACGCGAACGTCCATTCGTATCGACACTGGAATCGCGAAACGTTTCGCGGTAGTGGCCGCCTTCGGGGTGCGGCTTCAGGTCAAGCCGCGCGATGATGTCGGCGGCGGAAGGCCGTTTGACCATCGAGATTTTCCAGCGTCAGGACTTATTCTTGCGTTCGCGCAATTCGCCGAAAACTTCAGCGGCGCTGCGATCTTTCATTCGCACGCTGGCGGCGACGGACGGCTCGTCCGCGCGCAAAAATACATTCGCCTTTTTCTCTTCGCCAAGCAGCGTCGGGATGGTCGGCTTGTTCTCGCTTCGCAGCCGCGCCACCTCTTCGGCACGCGCTTTCAGTACGGGATTGTCCGCCTCGATCGTCAGCGCGAACTTGATATTGGAGGCGGTATATTCATGGCCGCAATAGAGCTTGAAGTCATCCGGCAGCGCGCGCAGCTTGAGCAGCGATTCCCACATCATCGGGTAGGTGCCTTCGAACACCCTTCCGCAGCCGATCGAGAACAACGTGTCGGCAGCGAACAGCGCCTTCTCGTTGTCGAAGACGTAGCTGACGTGATCGAGTGTATGGCCCGGCGTCTCCAGCACCCGCGCCAGCAGGCTTCCGATCTTGAGGACGTCACCCTGCCTGGTACGAAGATCGACATCGGCGATCTTGGCGGACTTGTCGTGAGGCGCAACGACGCGGCAGTTATATTTCTGTTTCAGTTCGGCAACGCCGCCGACATGGTCGTGGTGGTGATGCGTAATGAGAATGTCGGTGAGCTTCCAGCCTTCGCGCTCCAGTGCGGCGATGACAGGGGCGGCTTCCGGGGCATCAATCGAGGCGGTCGCCTTGGTCGCGGGATCGTGAATCAGATAGCCGAAATTGTCGGACAGGCAGGGGAACAGGCGGATTTCGGCGGCCATGATATCTCCGTTGAAGCGTTGGCGGTTTCCGGCACTCTTGAGGCATGAAATAGGGCGTTAACGCCGAATGAGCAATGCGCGATTGGCCACCCATTTAGGCCCCTCGCCGTGATAGATTGCGCTCCATGTCGATCGATGTCATCGATTTGAGAGATTTCTATTCGCAGCGCCTCGGCGTTGTGGCGCGACGATTGATCAATCGCGGCATTCACGCCCGCTGGCCGGACGCCGAAGGCCAACGTGTGCTGGGTATCGGTTATCCCACGCCTTACCTTGGCCTGTTTCGCGACTTGTCCGAGCGGTGCATCGCCTTCATGCCTGCGGCGCAGGGCGTGCTGAAATGGCCAACCGCGCGGCCGACATTGGCGGCTCTGGTTGATGAATTTTCGCTGCCGCTGCCGGATTCGGCAGTCGACCGAATCTTGCTGGTTCACGCGCTGGAAATGTCCGACGATCCGGAAGGACTGTTGCGCGAGGTGTGGCGCGTGCTGGCGCCTTCGGGGCGCATGATGGCAGTCATTCCGAACAGGCGTAGCGTATGGACGCGCACCGACAGCACACCGTTCGGCCACGGCCGGCCTTATTCGCGTTCGCAAATTACGCAGCTGCTGCGCCAGACCTGGTTCACGCCTATCGGCTGGGGCGAGGCTTTGTTCGTGCCACCGGTCGCCGCCGGCTGGTTCCTGCGCTCGGCGGTCGCATGGGAACGCGTCGGCGCGGCGATATCGATGCCGTTCGCAGGTGTTCACATCGTGGAAGCGACCAAACAGGTTTACCGTGCGATCCCCGCACACCGCGAGCGCACGCGCCTTATTCCGGCGTTGCCGCCGGTTCTGGTGCCGTCGTCATTCCAGCGGGACGGCGAATAAGGGTCACTCGTGTAGCGATCCGCGCGAGGATGCGCGGCGCTCCCTATTCATTGCCCGGATTGAAATCGTCGCCGGGGGTAGAGGTAGGAGCCGCGGTCACGCCTTCCGGGCGCGGTCCCTGCGGACGGCGGCGGCGACGCGGGAAACGTTCCCCGCCATTACTCTCGAAGCCACCTTGCCCGCCGTTGATCTGCGGCTGCGGCCCGGTGATGAACGAGGGCAGGCGATCGACGCCGGCGTTGTCAGGCAGCGAAGGTTGCGGCGCTGGCTGATGCTGAAATTGCGGCTGGTTACGCTGCTGGTCGCGTTGATGTTCGCGCGGCTGGTGCTGTTGTTCGCGCGGCTGATAGGATTGCTGATGATCCCGCTGGCCGTTGTCGCGGGGAGCGTAGGGTTGTTGCTGCACCGGGACAAATCCCGGCTCCTGGCCGAAGTTCGAAAAACCCTCGTCCTCATCACCATCCTCCGAAACCACCTCGGCATCGGGCCGGGGCTGCGGCTGATTCTGGCGGAACTGCTCCTGGGCAGCGGCAATCAGACGGAAGTAATGCTCGGCATGCTGATAGTAGTTTTCCGCGGCGACAGGGTCGCCGGAGGAGCGCGCGTCACGCGCCAGCTGCACGTATTTCTCGGCAACGTGAGATGCAGTCCCGCGGATCTTGATGTCCGGTCCGTTGGACTCGAACACCCTCGTCATCGGGTTTTGACCGCGCCGGTTATTATTATTGTTGTTGTTGTTATTGTTGTTGTTTCGGTTACGCATCCGCTTGTTGTTCTGACCGTTTCTCATATCGTGCCTTTGATCCAGCCCTGAAATTGTCCTGACTTAAAACTCCCCGGCCCGACGTTGATGGGCTTTGGAGCATTACTGCTTTCGCTTCTTCTGACGTCGCGCGCCGCCAATCCAGCCCGCGCGATTGTCTCGCGCGGCGAATTGGGGCTGCCGCTTATTTCCACACAGGTTTGCCGTACGTTGCAGTCAACAAAGACGCGTTCCCCACCCGGTCCGGCGTGCGTCGCCGGCCGCATCAAGTCATTCCGCCTGCCAAAACAAGCACAGGTTTCGAGGGTGATTTTTCAGGCGCAATATCAGGCTTTCGTTCGCTTTGCGGTCGGAAGCAGCGCAGCTTGCCTAAGCTATCGCGCTCAAAAGGACCTGCGTTTTGGAACCTTTCACCCGGGGAGGGCTCTCGCTTTGAGAACTCCGGCCTCAATCCGTATATGTTTACGGGGCCAGTAACCCTGGATCGATGTTGAGCGGAACGTAGTCGCTCCCGGGGAATATTCCAAGCGGTTTTTTTGCATTCCGAGGCGGCTTTATCGGGGCCTTTTTTGGAAGGCGACCGCCCTTTGGATGCCGGCCAGATCGGCTTGAGGCGGCCCCCAAAGTATTAACCCTACCGCCGCCATCAAACCCCGGACATCCCCGCTTTGGCCTTGCCCTACCTCCATTACGAGCGCGCCTCCCGGCGCCAGCAGCCTGGCCGCCTCCGGGGCGATCCTGCGATAGGCGTCGAGACCATCTGTTCCGCCATCCAGCGCGGCCAGAGGGTCAAAATCCCGGACTTCGGTCGCCAAACTGTCGATATCCGCCGAGCGGATATAGGGCGGATTCGACACGATCAGGTCGAACGGGCCGGAAAGGGCGGTCGCGTAATCGCAGGCCACGAACGCAGCCCGTTGCGCGAACCCCAATCTGGCAGCGTTGCGGCTTGCTGTCGTGAGTGCGGCCACGCTGATGTCGGTTCCGATCCCAAAAGCGTCGGATGATTCGGACAATAGGGCCAGCAAGATCGCACCCGACCCGGTGCCGATGTCGGCGATTTGCAGCGGGACGTCGCGGCGGGGTAATCTACCCATAACCTTCAACGCCAATTCGACGACGGTTTCGGTGTCCGGTCTTGGCACAAGCGTTGCCGAAGAAAGCTGCAAGGCCAGGCCCCAGAACTCCTTGACGCCGATAATGCGCGCGACGGGTTCGCCAGCGAGCCGCCGTTCTGTGAAGTTTTCAAGACAGGTCGCTTCATCTTGAGTGATGACCCGCGTTGCCGCTGTGATCAGGCCGGTGAGGTCGAGGCCGAACGCCGCGCCAGCCAACAGGCGCGCGTCGAGTTCGGCTGAATCGATGCCGTGTTGTCTGAACCTCGCAGCCAGCGCACGTCGCGCTGCCTCGATCGTTTGGCCCGCGAAAGAGGCCGCGACTGTCACGCCGACATGCCTTGCGCGGCGAGTTGTGCGGCCTGATGCTCCGTCGTCAGTGCGTCTACCATTTCGCCAAGGCTTTCGCCTGCGATCACCTGTGGGAGCTTATAGAGTGTCAGGTTGATCCGGTGATCGGTGACGCGCCCTTGCGGAAAATTATAGGTGCGGATGCGCTCGGAGCGATCGCCGGAGCCGACCTTCTCCTTGCGGTCGGCCGAGCGCGCGGCATCGATCCGCTGGCGTTCCGCGTCATAAATGCGCGAGCGCAAGATGTTCATTGCCGACGCGCGGTTCTTATGTTGCGACCGGCTGTCCTGCATCATCACCACGATGCCGGTCGGAATATGGGTGATGCGGATGGCTGATTCGGTCTTGTTGACATGCTGGCCGCCCGCTCCTTGCGCGCGCATGGTCTCAATCCGCAAATCATCCTGCTTGATATCGACATCGACATCCTCGACCTCGGGCAGCACCGCGACAGTCGCCGCCGAAGTGTGGATGCGTCCTTGCGTTTCCGTGTCGGGCACGCGCTGCACCCGGTGCACGCCGGACTCGAATTTCAGTTTGGCAAAGGCGCCGCGGCCCTGCACCTCGGCGATAATTTCCTTATAGCCGCCGACGGTGCCTTCGCTCGCCGAAATCACTTCGACCTTCCAGCCCTGCAAGCTCGCAAAGCGCTCATACATCCGGAACAGATCGCCGGCGAACAGTGAAGCCTCGTCGCCGCCGGTGCCGGCGCGAATTTCCAGCACCACGTTGCGGTCGTCCATGGCGTCTTTTGGCAACAATGCGACGCGGATCTTCTGTTCCAGTTCGCCAATACGGGCCAGAAGCTCGTCGCGTTCGGCTTCCGCCATGCTTCGCATGTCAGGATCGGTCGCGGGATCGGCCAACAAGCCATCAGTGTCGGCGAGTTCACTGCGCGCCGCACGATAGGTTTTGACGGCGTTGATCAGCGGATTGAGCTCGGCGAGTTCGCGCGTAATCCGCACATACTCTTCCGAATTCAGCTGGCCCAATATCTGAGCCTCCAGTGAGGCGTGGTGCGCCAGCAGAATATCCAGTTTGGTTTCGGGGAGCATCGACATGGTGTGGTCTCGAATCTCGTCGTTTCAGCATATGGGAGCGGAGCGGGGAATTGTCCCGCTACAACGACAGCCCTTCGGCTTCGGCGAATTCGGTCAGTTTCTGGCGAATCGACACACTTCCGGAGGGTGCATCGAGCAGCGAGTTCATGACGGTTTCGGCCTTTTTCGCATCAAGGTCGAGGATCAGCGCCTTGACCGGGCCATGGCCGGTTGCCGACAGTGACAACGAGCGGTAACCGAGCCCAATCAGCGCCAGCGCGCCGAGCGGCTTGGACGCCATTTCGCCGCACAGCGAAGCGGATTTCTTCGCCAGGCTCGCCTTTTGCACGATCTCGCGCAGCACCCGCAGGATCGGGGCCGACAAGGTATCGAACCGCTCGGAAACCTTGGCGTTGCCGCGATCGACCGCGAACAGGAACTGAAACAGATCGTTGGATCCCACCGAAATGAAATCGACCTTCTTCAAGAGCTCTTCGAGTTGATAGAGCAGCGCTGGAACCTCGAGCATGGTTCCGACGTCGATTCGTTCGGGCAATGCGTGTCCATGCTGACGCAGATAAGTCAGCTCGCGCTCGACGATGCTCTTGGCGGCATCGAATTCGGCGACTTCCGAGATCATCGGGAACATGATGCGCAGGCTTCTCCCGCCGCCGGCGCGCAAGAGCGCGCGAATTTGTCCACGCAAAAGGCCTGGCCGGTCCAGCCCCAGCCGGATCGCGCGCCAGCCCAGCGCCGGATTTTCCTCGATCACGCTCTCCATATAGGGCAGCGCCTTGTCGCCACCGATGTCGAGGGTGCGGAATGTCACCGGCTTTGAGCCGGCGGCATCGAGCACGGTGCGGTACAAAGCGAGCTGGTCGCTGGTGCGGGGCAGGCTCTGGCCGACCATGAACTGCAATTCGGTGCGGAACAGGCCGATGCCCGCCGAACCGGTGTCGTCGATATGCGGCAGATCGATCGCGAGTCCCGCATTGATCAGGAGTTCGACGGGCTGGCCGTCCTTGGTCACGCAAGGCTTGTCGCGCAGCGCCGAATATTGCGCCTGCCGGCGGGCGCGAAAACGCACCCGTTCCGCATAGGCCTGCTCGATCTCGGTCGAGGGCCGGACGTAGATCGCGCCGGAAGTGCCGTCGACGATGATCGCGTCACCGGGGTCGGCGATGCCCGGCGCATTCGGCACCTCGCCGACGGCCGGAATGCCGAGCGCGCGCGCCACGATCGAAACGTGCGAGTTGGCGGTGCCTTCTTCCAGCACCAGCCCGCGCAGGCGTTTGCGGTCATAATCGAGCAGCGCCGCAGGCCCCATCGCGCGCGCGATCAGGATGGCGTTGTCGGGCAATTGCTCCCGCGACGGGGCGTGATCCTGTCCAACCAGTTGCCGCATCAGACGGTGACCAAGATCTTCGAGGTCGTGCAGGCGATCGCGCAAATAGGGGTCGGTCGAGCGCAGCATGCGCGCGCGGGTGTCGGATTGAACGCGCTCGACCGCGGCTTCCGCGGTGAGGCCGGTGGCAACCGCCTCATGCAGCTTGTGCGACCAGCCGTGATCGTTGGCGAACATCCGGTAGGCTTCCAGCACGTCACGATGCTCGCCGCTTTCGGCGACGTCGCCGCGTTCCAGCATGCGGTCCAGGTCGGCGCGCAATTTGGCCAAGGCCGTGTCCAGCCGCTTGATTTCCTTCGGCAGGTCTTCGGCGATGTAGTTGGTGATAACGACGCGCGGTTCGTGCAGCACGACATGGCCAAGCGCGATGCCGTCGGACAGGATCGCGCCGGTCTTGTGCAGCGAATGCCGCGCGGCAGGCTCTGCGCCCGGCTGCGCCAGCGCCGACAATTCACCGGAGGCGATCATTTCCGCCAGCACCATCGCGGTGGTCTGGAGCGCCTCGACTTCTTCCTCGACATAGGTGCGCTTGGCGCGGTTCTGCACCACCAGCACGCCGAGCGTGTTGCCGGCGCGCAGGATCGGCACGCCGAGGAAGGAGTGATAGATTTCTTCGCCGGTCTCGGGGCGGAACGAGAAGGCCGGATGGCTCTGCGCGTCGTTGAGATTGAGCGGCGTGGCCTCGCTTGCGACGAGGCCGACCAGGCCCTCATGCGCGCTCAGCACGGTGCGGTGCACCGCGTCGCGATTGAGACCCTCGGTGGCGTAAAGTTCGAGCGTGTTGTCGACCCGCAAGACGTAGACCGAGCAGACTTCCGCCACCATGTTGGCGGCGATCAGCACGACGATCTTGTCCAGCCGTTCCTGGGCCGAGACCTGCTCCGCCATGGTTTCGCGAAGCCGTCTCAACAGGACGCGGGGGCCTCCCGACGCGCTTCGCATTTCTTCAAATCCTCTCCCACCAGGCCAGCCCGCCGGGTGGCCGGGAACTGGCGTTAAACTCTCAACGCAACAATTTTATTCATTCGGCGGTGCCGCAAACCCGAGATCCCAAGGTATCCGCCGAATCACACCGCCAAAACAGTGGCGCAGTTCACAATCGGGCTCGCCTTCAGGCGATATAGCGAATCGAGCCTTGTTTTGCCAAGCAAAACGCCTGCCAGCGTGGCGGTTCAGAAATCCATACACAGGCCCTGACATGGCCCCGTCAGGCCATGTTGCAGTCGCTAAGAGAAAAAATGTTTCTAAACTTGATCGAGCCCGTAGAGCGTGTGCAGCGTGCGCACGGCGAGCTCGGTGTAAGCGGTGTCGATCAGCACCGAAAACTTGATTTCCGAAGTGGTAATGGCGCGGATGTTGATATTGCGCGCCGCGAGCGCCGAAAACGCCTTGGCGGCGACGCCGGCGTGGCTGCGCATGCCGCTGCCGATGACCGAGACCTTGGCGACGTCGGTAGCGGTATCGAGCCGGGCGTAGCCGATCTTGCCTTGCGCTGCCGTGATGGTGTCTCGGGCGCGGGCATAGTCAGATGCCGGCACCGTGAAGGTGAGGTCGGTGGTCTTGCCGTCTTCCGAGACGTTTTGCACGATCATGTCGACGTTGATATTGGCGTCCGCCAGTGGGCCAAAAATTGATGCGGCGACCCCCGGCTTGTCCTCGATCTGGCGAATGGAAATCTGTGCTTCGTCCTTGGAAAAGGCGATGCCGGTGACGACGTGACTTTCCATGATTTCCTCCTCGCCGCAGATCAGCGTGCCCGGCGGCTGGTTGGCGTACGGATCGATATCTTCGGGCTTGTCGAAACTGGAGCGAACGAAGATCGGCATGTTGTGCACCATGCCGAGTTCCACCGAGCGGACCTGAAGGACCTTGGCGCCCAGCGAGGCCAGCTCGAGCATGTCCTCAAAGGCGATCCGGTCGAGCCGCCGTGCTTTGGGAACCACCCGCGGATCGGTCGTGTAGACACCGTCGACGTCGGTATAGATGTCGCAGCGGTCGGCCCGGATGGCGGCGGCGACGGCCACGGCCGAGGTGTCGGACCCGCCGCGCCCGAGCGTGGTGATCCGGTTGGTCTGCGGATTGATGCCCTGGAAGCCGGCAATGACCGCGACCTCCTTGCGCTCCTTGAACCGGTTGATCAACTCGGTGCCGTCGATGTCGAGAATCCGCGCCGAGGCATGGGCATCGCTGGTCTTGATCGGAAGCTGCCATCCCTGCCAGGAACGCGCCTGGATGCCGATCGCTTGCAGCGCAATCGCCAGAAGTCCGGCGGTGACCTGCTCGCCGGAGGCCACGACGGCGTCATATTCGCGGGCGTCGTGCATGGGCGACGCTTCGCGGCACCAATCGACCAACTCGTTGGTCTTGCCGGACATCGCCGAGACGACCACAGCCACATCATGACCGGCGTCGACCTCACGCTTGACGTGGCGGGCGACGTTGCGGATGCGTTCGATATTGGCGACCGAAGTGCCGCCGAATTTCATCACGAGACGGCCCATGACGAGTGGTGCATTCCCCTGCAAGGATTAGTAGTGTAACCGGACGCGGCAGAGCCAGCGTGCGGCTAGTACATAGCGGCGCGGTCGGGTGGAAGCAACCGGTTCCGACCACCCCCGATGCCGGACTAGGCCATTGAGATCATGAGGCTGTTCGTATGGGGCGTTATATCGACGATATCCTGCAGCCGGGCGAAAAAGTGCTGTATTCGACCAACGCGCACTGGATCGTCTACCAGTGGGCGATAGTGGCCTGGATCGTGGTTCTGGTGCTTGTGGCTGCTTCAGGGGCTTTCCCACCACTGGCCGTGCTGGGGTTGCCGTCGGCCGCGGTCATCGCGGTGGTAGCTTTGTATTTCACCATCAAGGGCTGGTTCCATCGGTTCACCACCGAAACCGATGTCACGGATCGGCGGGTTGTGCACAAGACCGGGTTCATCAACCGGCACACGTTCGAAATCGCGCTCGACAAGATCGCAAGCGTTGACGTCGATCAAAGCATTCCTGGCCGCCTCCTCAATTTTGGGAGCGTCACCATTGTTGGGGTCGGCGAGGGCAGTACCAAGACGATCGATACGATCGCCTCGCCACTGGCGTTCCGCAGCGCCATCACCGCGCATTAGGGACGGCAGGCAGCCATGGCCGTGCAATCAAACCCGCCCGCCGCGCTGTCCACAGGGTCCACCGTCGATCCAGCGGAGATCGCCAAGTTCTCGAAGTTGTCGGAGCAGTGGTGGGATCCGAAAGGAAAGATGGCGCCGCTGCACAAGATCAACCCGCTGCGGTTGACCTACATTCGCGATGCCGCCTGCCGCAAGTTCGAACGCAACGTCAAAAGCCTCAACTGCCTTTCGGGACTGCGTGTCCTTGATATCGGCTGTGGCGCGGGCCTGTTGTGCGAGCCGCTGACCCGGCTCGGTGCTCAGGTGATCGGCGTCGATCCGTCCGCCAGCAATATCGCGGCAGCGAAACTTCACGCCGATCGAGGCCATCTGTCGATCGACTACCGCTGCACCACGGTCGAGGAGATGGACGTGCGCGAGCGCTTCGACATCGTGCTGGCGATGGAAGTGGTCGAGCACGTCAACGATGTCGGCCTGTTTCTCGGCCGCTGCGCGGCGATGCTCAAGCCCGGCGGGCTGATGGTGGTCTCCACGCTCAATCGCAACTGGAAGAGCTTTGCGCTCGCGATCGTCGGCGCGGAATACGTCCTGCGCTGGCTGCCGCGCGGCACCCATCAATGGGAGAAGTTCGTCACGCCTGACGAATTGGCAAGGCACCTTCTCAATAACAGGCTGACGATCGCCGAGCAGACTGGTGTAGTCTACAATCCCTTTGCCGATCGTTGGGGTTTGTCGTCGGATATGGACGTGAACTACATGGTCGTGGCAGAGGGGGCATGAGGTGATATCAGCTCTTCTTGTCGTTGCCGGGCTTGACCCGGCAATCCATCGCCATTCAAAGATGATGGATGCGCGGGTCAAGCCCGCGTATGACGACTGAATATGTCGCTATAACTGACGTCACGACGCCATGCCCATTACCTCGCTCTGGATTCCCTTTACCGTCACCGCGGCGATGGGGCAGGTCGCCCGCAACGCCATGCAGCGGCAGTTGACGGGCCCGCTTGGCACCTGGGGCGCCACCAATATCCGCTTCCTGTTCGGGTTTCCCTTCGCCATCCTGTTTTTCATCGGCGTGCTGGTTTTCACCGGCGACGCTGCGCCATGGCCGACGCCGGCATTCTGGCCCTGGCTTTTGCTCGGTGCGATCGCGCAGATCGTCGCCACCGGGCTGATGCTGGTTGCGATGAACGAGCGTTCGTTTGTGGTGACCACGGCCTATATCAAGACCGAGGCGATCCAGACCGCGATCTTCGGTTTTGTTTTTCTCGGTGATCACCTGACCGCCATGAAGGTGATCGCGATCGTGATCGCGACGGTGGGCGTGGTCGTCACGGCGCTGCGACCGGGCGGCGAAAAAGGCTTTGCCGATTGGCGGCCGACCGTGATCGGTCTGGTTTCGGCCGCGGCCTTCGCGCTGTCGGCCAACGGCTACCGCGGCGCGATCATCACGGTCCAGGGAACGTCTTTCGTGACGGCTGCGACCTATACGCTTGTGCTCGGGTTGTTCGTGCAGACGCTGATCCTCACGATTTACCTGCTGGCGCGCGCGCCCGGCGTCCTCAAAGCCATTCTGGGCCTATGGAAGCCTTCGTTGCTGGCGGGTTTCATGGGCGCGTTCGCCTCGCAATTCTGGTTTTTGGCGTTCGCGCTGACGGCGGCGGCCAATGTGCGCACACTGGCGCTGGTGGAAGTGCTGTTCGCGCAAGCCGTGGCGTATTACTCGTTCAAGCAGCCGATCTCGGCGCGGGAGCTTGCGGGTATCGTTCTGATCGTGATCGGTGTGGGGCTGTTGGTCGCGTTTTGACGCTTCGCGTCAGTTCCTGTCCTCGGGCAATGCCGGCAGCGGCATGACCTCGACGCCCTCGTCGATCAAGGCCTTGGCCTCGTCCGGAGAAGCCTCGCCGTAGATCGGGCGGTGTTCGATATCGCCATAGTGCATCTTGCGGGCTTCGTTCGGAAACTTTTCGCCGACATTGTCGGCGTTCTTGACGATGTGGTCGCGCAATTCCTTGAGCTTGTTACGCAGCTCCGCTTCCTGCGCCATCAAGAGCGGCGTCGGCGAAGAAGGCGGAATGACTTCAGCAGCAGGCGTCGGTGCGGGCAACTGATCGGAAGGCTTGTGATCGGAAGGCTTGGTGTCGCGGCCCTTCTTGCTCAGGATTCGCGGAGCCATGATGGCGCGCTCCACCTTGGTCGAGCCGCAAACCGGGCAACTCACGAGCTTGCGCTTTTCCTGGGCTTCATAGGCGGACGAACTCTGGAACCAGCTTTCGAAAGCGTGGCCCTTGGCGCAACGCAAATTGTAATGGATCATGCCGATCCCCGGGACACCAGGTGCAGGTGTTCAGGACCTGACCTGGGATCGGCGACGGAAAAGCGCCGGCCATGTTGTAAAGACGGGACGGTCTTGCGCGCGGTCTCGACCAGCGTGGGATCGATTTTCGCCATGAACACGCCGGGCTCGACGCCGCCCTCGACCAGCACCTCGCCCCAGGGGGCGACTATAAGCGAATGCCCAAAGGTCTCGCGTTTGTTCTCGTGCAAGCCGGCTTGAGCGGCTGCGAACACAAAGCAGCCGTTCTCGATGGCGCGGGCGCGCAGTAGCGTATGCCAATGCGCCTCGCCGGTTTTCCGCGTGAAGGCGGAGGGCACGGTGAGGAACGAAGCGCCGCTTTCGGCCAGCGCGCGATAAAGCGCCGGAAAGCGGACGTCGTAGCAAATCGTCAAACCAATGCGCCCCCAGGGCAGGTCGGCGATCACGGCGGTCTCGCCCGGCTGGTAGTTGGCGGATTCGCGATAACTCTCGCCACCCGGCAGATCGATGTCGAACATATGGATCTTGTCGTAGCTGGCGATCACCCCGCCGTCAGGCCCGATCAGGAACGAGCGGTTGACTGCGCGTTCAGACGAGGCGCGTAGCGCCAGCGAGCCGATATGCAGATGGATTTTCAGCTCGAGCGCGAGCGCGCGATAGGCCTTCAGCGAAAGATCGTCCGCCTCGTCAGCCAGATGCTCGAACAGCGCCTTGCGGTTCAGCTGCATCATGTTGCTGACCTCAGGCGTCTGTACGTAGTCGGCGCCCTGGGCCGCCGCCTGGCGGATCAGCTTTGTCCCCTGCTCGAGGCTCGCCTCGGGCAGCAATCCGGTGCGCATCTGCACCATGGCGGCGGTAAAGGAGCGATCGGCGCTCATGAACTGGCCTTTTCGCCTGCGAGGAGAGCGTCCAGTTGGCCAGCGCGGTCGAGCGCATACAATTCGTTGCAGCCGCCGACATGGGTCTGTCCGATGAAAACCTGCGGAAAGGTCGAACCGGCGCCGGCGCGGTCGTACATCTGATCGCGAAGGGTCGGATCGGTGGCCACGTTGAACTCGGTGAAGTCGGCCTTCTTGCGCGTCAGCAACTGCTTGGCGGCGGTACAATAACCGCAGCCGGGGCGGGTGTAGATTTCGATCGCAGCAGCCATGGGCGCGCCTTAAGATTTCCGAGTTTCGAGGCCTGATTGGGTGGCCGATTATATGGGAGTTCGGTGGCTATCCACAACCCGGGCAAAGACCAGCACGTCGACGGCGGCAGCCTTCGCGCGCAGAAGCGCCCGCGCGCAGGCATCGACCGTCGCGCCTGATGTCAGCACATCGTCGATCAGCACCACGCGGCGGCCACTGATGAGGTGTTGCCGGTCCGGCGCGACCTTGAACGCGCCCTGCACGTTGCTGGCGCGTTGTGGCCGCGACAGGCCGATCTGTTGCTCTGTGCGTCGAATCCGCCGTAGCGCCTCGGCGGCCACCGGTACGCGGGTCTGCTGCTCGATGATGCGCGCCAGCGCGCCCGATTGATTGTAGCGGCGGCTCCATCCGCGCCGCCAATGCAGGGGAACGGGAACGAGCACGTCGGCGTCGCCGAGCAGTTCCTTTCCGGCCCGCGCCATCCAGCGGCCCATCGCCGGGGCCAGATCCGTGCGATCCTGATATTTCAAGGCATGCACCAGTGTGCGCGCCACGTCGTCATAGCGCACGGCCGCCCGGGCCCGCGCATAGGCTGGCGGGTTCGCGATCGCCTCCATCGAGAGCATGTCCGGTCCGGGGTCATACACAAAGGGAATGCCAAGCCGCGGGCAGTAGGGCGGCGCGATGAACGAGAGCCTGGCCCAGCAATCAGCGCAGACGCCTTCACCATCGACCGGCTCGCGGCAGGAGACGCACAGCGTCGGTAGCGCAATGTCGAGCGCTAGTTTGGCCGCGTGCGACCACGCGCCCCGGCACGCGGCAAGCGCACTGTACAGGTGTGACGAGAAGGAGCGGGATGAGGTCTCGGCGTCCATGGCTTACCAAACTAAACAGCTGACCAAGCTAGCGTCGGACCCGGCGAGTCTCAAGTGAACGCTCAAGCGGGAAGAAGGCGCTGGGTGGCCTTGCCCAGGTCGTGATCCGTGGCTAGGTGAAGAAGGTAACGATCTGCATCACCCGACCATCAGGCCGGACCGCCATGCTTCAAATCCTCTTTCCGCAATCCTACCAAATCGAAATTTCTAAACTGCGCCAGCAGCTCAATGAGGCGCATTTGGCTTGGGCAAAGGAATGGAAAGCACGACAAGACGAATTCAAGATCGAGAATATTCGCTTCTTTCATGATCCCCTTTGGAACAGGCGAAATTTCAGCCTTCAGGCGGCCCATGACGGAGCGACATGGTTCTGGCGGGCCACGCGGGTGTTTCTCGGGTGGGGTGTGGCATCGATCTAGCGGCCGCTGGGCATGAAGGATCTCATCCCGCGCGGCGATAAGCGAGCCGGCTGTGACCGGCGCAGTAGGGCAGGCTTTCCAGCGGGGGATTGCCGCAGAAACAGAAGTCTTTTTCGCCGGGATGGCTGATGGGCCAGCGGCATCTTTGCTCGCTCAGTTCAAGCAGGGAACAGTGCTGTTCGCTTTGGATCGTCTGATCATATTCGGCCGGCTCTGCCTCTTTGAACAGCTTTCGCAGCATCCGGTATTGCAGTCTGGGTACTGATTTCGAACGGCTCCTGCCGCTGTCGTCCCTGCGTGGTTTGAAGGTTTTTTCGCGGGTCAGATTGAGGCGCGATAATTTGCCGATCACGGCGTTGCGGCTCACCCCGATTTCGTTGGCGATTTCTCGGCAGGATAGCCCGGCCGTGAAATGGACTTTGAGGAGTTCGACGCGTTCGGTGGTCCAAGTGTTGTTCCAGGTGATGTCCTGCATTTGAAAGTCCCAAAGTATGAGCCGTCACTCCGGCTCCCCCATAGGCCTCACAGTCGCCAACCCGTTCCGAACGCCGTGCCTTACGGCGTTTTTCCGTTGTCGCGGATCGAAAGCAGCCCGTCCTTGATCGCAAGGCGAATACCCTCCTCGATCAAGGTTCGTGCAACGCCTGGAACGCTTGTCCCGTGGGTACCCTGTCTGACCAGCTTTTCGAGATAGGTGATGGTCGAGAGGGCCAACGTGATTGGAACGCGGTCGGTTTCGGCTTTTTCTGTGGCCATACAAAAACGCTAGCCTTTAAAAAGGATTCAGAAAAGTATCTATTAAGACTCTATTTACACCATTAAGGGGTGGCTTGTCAGCCCGTGATCGCGGGCTTACGAACCGGCATGGTTTACGAGCCGACCACTGCCCCCGTTCTGTTCGACCGCTATTTGTTGCGTTCCCGCCTTGGCCGGGCGCAACTTCTGGGGTCTGCACCCTTCCTGCTGGATCGTATCGCCGAGGACATGGCGGACCGGCTCAACGCCGTCATGCGGGATTTCAAAAGCGCCGCCGAGATCGGAACGCCGGGCGATCAGGTCAGCACGGCGCTTGCCGGGCGCTTCGATCACTTCTTGCGGGTCGATCTGCCTGAGCGGGAAACCGAGCCGCTTTCCATTGAAGCGCAATCGCTCGACCTCGTGGTTTCCGCGCTCGCCTTTCAGTTCGTCAACGATTTGCCCGGTGTGCTCGCGCAAATCCGCCGCGCGCTGCGCCCCGACGGATTATTGATGGCGGCCATGATCGGCGGCGATTCACTGACCGAGTTGCGGCAGTCGTTTGCGGCGGCGGAAGCGGAACTCGAGGGCGGCGTGTCGCCGCGCGTCGCGCCGTTGGCCGACCTGCGTGATGTCGGCGCGTTGCTGCAACGCGCCGGTCTCGCGCTGCCCGTCACCGATGTCGATCGGATGGTGGTGCGCTACGACAGCGCGTTCGGCCTGATGCACGATCTGCGGCGGATGGGGGCGACCAATATCCTCGTAGAGCGGCGGCGGACGCCAACCCGTCGCGCCACGATGTTGCGGATGGCGGAAATCTATGGCGAACGCTTTGCCGATCCCGATGGCCGCATCCGCGCCACCTTCGACGTCATCTGGCTGTCGGGTTGGGCGCCGCATGAAAATCAGCCAAAGCCGCTCAAACCGGGATCGGCGAAAGCAAGCCTCGCCGAAGCGGTGAAGCGAATAAAGTAGTCTGGGCTGTCATTACCGGGCTTAGCCGTCCAAAGGACGGCGTCGCTTCCGCTCGCCTATGCCCGGCGATCCATCCGCTTCGCCCGAATTCCATGAAATATGATGGATGCGCGGGTCAAGCCCGCGCATGACGAATGAATTAAATCGCGCTGCACTTCACATCAACAGATCGATCAGATGCGGGATCAGCGGAATGTCCGCTGGCGGCATCGGATAGTCGCGCAATTTGTTAGACCGGACCCAGGCAAGGTTTTGTCCCTCGCGCGCGATGACGTCGCCTTCCCAGCGGCGGCAGATGTAAAGCGGCATCAGTAGATGGAAATCGTCATAGGCGTGGCTCGCAAAAGTGAGCGGCGCCAGACAGGCTTCCCTCACGGTGATGCCGATTTCCTCGTGGAGCTCGCGGATCAGCGTGCCTTCCGGCCGCTCGCCGGGCTCAAGCTTGCCGCCCGGAAATTCCCACAGGCCTGCGAGGGCTTTTCCTGCCGGCCGCTGTGCGATCAGCACGCGATTGTCGGTATCGACCAGGGCGCAAGCCACGACCAGGGTCAGTTTGATGTCAGCCATGTCTCGCCGATGCGCCAGAACAAACCAGGCCGCGATTGAGTAAGGATTTGTTAACTCTATTAGGCCCGCAATTTTTCGATCGCAATAAGCCGAATTTAATCCCCAGCCAATAAATCAGTAAGGGACCTAATCAAACAGGCATGCCCCATGCGCTCTCTTTTCGGCTTGATGAACCGCTTCCGCAACGATCGGCGCGCCAACGTCGCCGTGATCTTTGCCATCGCCTGTGTCCCTTTGATCTCCGCGATCGGGTGCGCGATCGATTACTCCGAAGCGACCAGGATCAAGGCCAAGATGCAGTCGGCCGCGGATGCCGCGGCGGTAGCGGCGATTTCGCAGAATTCGGCCGGCTGGCTGGCGTCGACCGCCCAGACAAGCAACGGCCCGGTCACGGTCGCACAGACCGACGCCGTGAATGTCTTCAACGGCAACGTCACCGCACAGGCCAGCCTCTACAACAGCCTGGTGGTTACGGCGACCGTCATGAAGACAGGCCCGTCGCTGGCGTCGACCGTCAGCTTCAGCGCCAATGTGCCGGTTACCTTCATGAAGGTGGTTGGGTGGTCACAGCTGACGGTGACGGGCAGCTCGAGCGCCACGTCTTCACTGCCGCTCTATCTCGATTTCTACGTGATGCTCGACGTTTCCGGTTCGATGGGATTGCCGTCGACCAACGCCGAGCAAACCCGGCTGTCCGCGGTCAACCCGGATGACTTCACCGTGTACCCCAATGGCTGCACCTTCGCGTGCCATTTTCAGTCGTCAGGCTCGTGCTCCGATCCTCCCTCGGGGCAGAAGCTTCCTGCCCTTGGTTCGACAAGTCCCATATATCAGGCATACCCGACGAACAATTATTGTCTGGGCTATCTTATCACGCGCGTCAGCCAAGCCGGATACCAAAGTCTCCTCAACTCAGCAGTTACCAACCAGACAAAAACCAATTATCCCATGAAGACCGGCCAGGTGTTGCCATCTGCGATGCTGCCAAACGTGACTTCGTCGCTTACTGGCCCGAATTCGCTCCTTACCGGTAACACCAAGAGCCTGTCGAACAGCCTGACGGCGGTTACATCCTGCCCCACGGCCGGCACCGACGCCTGCATCCAGTTGCGCGCCGACGCGGTCGGCACGGCCTTGAACGCGACACAAGCCGCGAACGGCGTCAGTGGGTTGTTCGAGACGGCCAACAACAGTCTGCTAACTCCCTTTCAGTACCGGATCGGGCTCTACCCGTTCATTCGGAATCTCATTGAATGGGTTAAGGTCACCTCTACGATCGGCTCCGGCTCCGCGATCCAGACCTCGGCGCAAAATCTTGCGACGCTGCTTGATACCGGCAATACCCCAGACCTTGGCCTCGGCTCCGGCGGGACCCATTTTGAAAATGCGTTTCCGCAGATGAGCGCGCTTATCACCAGCGTCGGTGACGGCAGCTCATCGACTGACACGAAGCCTTTTGTTTTTCTCGTGACCGACGGGGCGCAAAACTTTCAAACCTGCTGCGGCTTTAGCGGAAGCAATAGCGCGACCGTGATGCCGACGGGTGCATCGTCGTACTGCACACCGCTGAAGAACCGCGGCATCACCATTGCCGTGCTCTATATTCCCTATGAGCCAATTCAAAATCCAACCACGATCTTCAGCAACGAAGATGGCGTCGCGAACGCGAATATCGCGAATATTCCACCCAGCCTTCTGGCCTGCGCATCGCCGAATTTCTTTTTCACGGCCACTTCGACTTCGCAAATCGCTGCAGCGCTGGCCGCCATGTTCAACCAGGCACTCGTGACCGCTCACGTCACGAACTAAGTGTTGAGCAAACAAAAGCCGGTCGTGATGTTCACGACCGGTAGTCACCGTTGATGGCGATATATTCCTTGGTGAGATCGCAGGTCAGCACCCGGTCGCGGCCTTTGCCGAGGCCAAGCGTGACCTTGATCTGAATTTCCGGGTGCTTCATCGCGGCGGAGACTTCCGCTTCGTTATAAGAGGGATCGCGCGCGCCGCTTTTGGCGACGCGGATGCCGTTGAACGAGATCGAGAGCTTGTCGCGGTCAGCGGGTTCGCCGGCTTTGCCGACCGCCATGACCACACGGCCCCAGTTGGCGTCCTCGCCTGCGACAGCAGTTTTCACCAGCGGCGAATTGGCAATCGACATCGCGATTTTGCGCGCTGACGCCTTCGAGACCGCGCCTTCGACGATGATCTCGACCAGCTTGCGGGCGCCTTCGCCGTCGCGCGCCACCTGCTCGGCCAGGTTGGCCAGCACGGCGTGAAAGGCTTTCGCGAACGCCTTCAGGCGCGGGTCACTGGCGCGGCTGATTTTCGGCGCGCCGTGGGCGGCGGCAGCCCCGGTCGCAAAGGCCAATAACGTATCCGACGTCGAGGTGTCGCCGTCGATGGTGACGGCGTTGAAACTGTTCTCGACGCCCGCCTTCAGGAGCGATTGCAGCGCGGTTGCGCTAATCGGTGCGTCGGTGAAAACAAAGGAAAGCATCGTCGCCATGTCAGGCGCGATCATGCCGGCGCCCTTGGCCATGCCGTTGATCGTTACCTTGGCCTTGCCGAGCTTGACGGTCGCGGTTGCGACCTTGGGGAAGGTGTCGGTGGTCATGATCGCGCGTGCCGCTTCCATCCACGCATCTGGCGTCGTCTTTGTGGCGAGCTCGTCGAGCACGCCGTCGAATTTGGTGGCGTCGAGCGGTTCACCGATCACGCCGGTGGAGGCGAGGAAGATTTCGCTCGACTGGCAGCCGACCGCTTTCGCGGCGATCGCGGCGGTCAGCGACGTCGCCTGACGCCCGGTCTTGCCGGTGAAGGCGTTGGCGTTGCCGGAATTGACGACGAGCGCGCGCGCCAATCCAGCCTTGGAAGATTTGCCCGCTTTGGAAGATTTTAGCTTGGCGCGGCACCATTCAACGGGCGCGGAGGGGCACTTCGACCGGGTAAAGACGCCGGCCACTGTCGTCCCCTTGTCCATGACCGCGAGCAGCACATCGGTGCGGCCCTTGTAGCGGATGCCGGCAGCTGCAGTCGCGAGTGTCACGCCCGCTATGGCGGGCATCTCGGGAACAAGGGTGGGGGCGAGCGGGGAAATCGAAGAGGACATGGCTGAGCTTTCGAAGAGGGAGGGCCGCGGGCACCGCTCTCTATCACCTCTCCTCGCTCGCGGGGAGAGGCCGGCTTTCGCATAAAATGCGAACGCCGGGTGAGGGGCGCCTCATCCCGGCTTGCCATATCGTTTGTGAAACGGCTGGTCGTGGGTCATTCCGGGATGGTGCGTAAGCACCACACCCGGAATCTCGAGATCCTCAGGTGTGCAATTGCACACCATAGTTCGATGCTTCGCATCGTTCCGGGATGACTTCGTTACTTCTTCGCGGGCGCCATCTTCGAGTCCGACTTCATAGCATCAGGCGACGGCGCTGGCGCGTTGGAGGCCTGGTCCATGCGCTCAATCTTCGCGCTTTCGCGCAGCTTGGTCACATATTCGGCCTGCGCCTTGCGGGTGACGTAGGTCTCGATCTGGGCTTTGACCTGGTCGAAGTCTGGCGGCTTGCGGCTGCGCTTCTCTTCGACCTTGATGACGTGCCAGCCGAATTGCGACTTCACCGGATCGGAAATCTTGCCGGGTTCGAGCGCAAAGGCGACGGCGGAAAATTCCGGGACCATCTGATCCTTGGTGAAGAAGCCGAGATCGCCGCCGTCGGCAGCGCCGGGATCTTTCGACTTTGTCTTGGCGAGTTCGGCAAAATCGGTGCCCTTCTTCAGTTCGGCTTCGATCGCCTTCGCCTCGTCTTCGGTTTCGACCAGAATATGCCGCGCATGCACTTCCTGCTCGCCCGCGATCTGCTTGGCGGCTTCGTCATAAACCTTCTTCATGGCCTCGTCGGTGGCCGCCGCCTTGCCTTCCGTCGCCAGAAGATTGTCCATCAACAGGCGATTGCGGGTGAAGGCGAGCCGAGCCTTGAATTCGGGGCGATCCTCAATCTTCTTGTCTTCAGCGGCCTTGGCGACGATCTTCATGTCGATCAGAAACGCCAGCACGTTTTCCTTCTTGGTGGCGGGATCCATCTGCGCGAGGCTGGGGCCGAGCTCTTCTTCGGCAAGCTTCACGTCGCTTTGGCGGATTTCAGCGCCGTTCACCTTGACGAGCACCGGGTTGGCATCTTCGGCTCGCAGCGGCAGGCTCGCGAAGAGGGCCAGCGCCAGTGCGCCGGTTGCGGCGGCAAAGCGGACGTGCGCACCACGTTTCGCGTCTGATGACGAAGTAGTCATGGAAAATCCTTATCTCCAAAGCCATGCGGCTGTTGCGGCGGGGTCCCTTAAAAAGCCGCGCGACACTCGCCCAATCACGCAGCCTTGGCAACGCGAAAAGTCTGTCAAAATCATGAAATCCCGGAAAGGCCACCCCCCTGGTGGTCCCGGGCCAAGGGGATCGAGGCCAGCGCCGCGAATGGTTAAAGGCCGATCTGGCCCGCTTGCGAAACAACTTGAAAACCCGAGACCTCTGGCGGCGTTGACAAGCCTTTAGGCCGGCCATATCTCTCCGGGACCTGGGTCAATGGCGATAGCGCCAGTTTTGCCGCGTTTTGGCCGTTGAATCCCGGATTGCTGAATCCCACTCATTCGACGGACGATGCCGGTCACGGTCGGTCATTAGCGCGTCACGATGAGTTGATTGGCAGTCCTATCTCGCGGCTAGAACAGGAAGTTGTCATGATCGGCGCGCTCGCCCGCAAGTTTTTCGGTTCCACAAATGACCGCCGGGTCAAGGGATACCAGGGCCGCGTCGATGCCATCAACGCGCTGGAGGCAGAACTTGTTGCGCTTTCGGACGACGCGCTGAAAGCGCGTACCGCCGAATTCCGCCAGCAACTCGCTGAGGGCAAGACGCTCGACGACATCCTGGTTCCGGCTTTTGCTACGGTCCGGGAGGCCGCCAAGCGGACGCTCGGCCAACGGCACTTCGACGTGCAGCTGATTGGCGGCATGGTGCTGCACGAGGGCGATATCGCCGAAATGAAAACCGGCGAAGGCAAGACGCTGGTGGCGACGCTAGCGGTCTATCTCAACGCGCTCGCCGGCAAGGGCGTCCATGTCGTCACCGTCAACGACTACCTCGCCCGGCGCGACTCTTCCTGGATGGGTCAAATCTACAGCTTCCTCGGGCTGACCACCGGCGTCATCGTGCACGGCCTCGACGATGCCGAGCGCAAGGAAGCCTATGCCTGCGACATCACCTACGGCACCAACAACGAATACGGTTTCGACTATCTGCGCGACAACATGAAATACCGGCTGGAGGACATGGTCCAGCGCGATCATTTCTACGCCATCGTCGACGAAGTCAACTCGATCCTGATCGACGAGGCGCGTACGCCGCTGATCATCTCCGGTCCGCTCGACGACCGCTCGGATTTCTACAATACCATCGACACCTTCTTCCCCAAGCTCGACAAGACCGACTACGACGTCGACGAGAAGCAGCGCACCGTGACGCTGACCGAAGCGGGCATGGAGAAGCTGGAAACGCTGTTGCGCGATGCCGGGCAGCTGAAGGGTGAGTCACTTTACGACGTTGAGAACGTCTCCGTCGTACATCACGTCAACCAGGCGTTGCGCGCGCATACGCTGTTCACCCGCGACAAGGATTATATCGTTCGCGACGGCGATGTCGTGATCATCGACGAGTTCACGGGACGCATGATGCCGGGCCGCCGTTACTCGGAAGGCCTGCATCAGGCGCTGGAGGCGAAGGAGCATCAGCCGGTCCAGCCGGAGAACCAGACGCTGGCTTCGATCACCTTCCAAAACTATTTCAGGATGTACGCAAAGCTGGCGGGCATGACCGGTACGGCTGCCACCGAAGCGGACGAGTTGTTCGACATTTACAAGCTCGAAGTCGTTGAAATCCCGACCAACGTGCTGGTGGCGCGTCTGGATGAGGACGACGAGGTCTATCGCACCCAGAACGAAAAATACGCCGCGATCCTGTCCGAGGTCGAGCGCGCGAATTCGCGCCTGCAGCCGGTGCTGGTTGGCACCGCCTCGATTGAAAAGTCCGAAGTGCTTGCCGAATACCTCAAGAAGAACGGCTACAAGCAAATCGACTTCGGCAACGAAAACGCGATGGACAAGCTTTACGCGGCGGCGCGTGCCGGCAAACCGGCCAAGCTGTTTGCGGTGCTGAACGCGCGCTTCCACGAACAGGAAGCCTATATCGTGGCGGAAGCAGGCGTGCCCGGCGCGATCACGATCGCGACCAACATGGCCGGCCGCGGCACCGACATCAAGCTCGGCGGTTCGCTCGAAATGCGCATCCAGCACGAGACGGCGGGGATAGCCGACGAAGCCGAGCGGAATGCGAAGATCGAACAGATCAAAGCCGACGTCGAACGCTTCCGCGATATCGTGCTGAAGGCCGAGGAAACCGTCGAGATCGAGCCGGCCAAGGGATCGAGGCCAGCCAAGACCGTGACCAAGCCAGGCGGGCTCTACATCATCGGCTCGGAACGCCATGAAAGCCGGCGTATCGACAACCAGTTGCGAGGCCGCTCTGGCCGTCAGGGCGACCCCGGCCGTTCGAAATTCTTCCTGTCGCTGGAAGACGATCTGATGCGGATCTTCGGGTCCGACCGGCTCGACAGCATGCTGACACGGCTCGGCCTGAAGGAAGGCGAAGCCATCATCCACCCCTGGATCAACAAGGCGCTGGAAAAGGCGCAGCAGAAGGTCGAAGCCCGCAACTTCGACATCCGCAAGAACCTGCTGAAATTCGACAACGTCCAGAACGACCAGCGCAAGGTGATTTTCGATCAGCGCGTCGACCTCATGAAGGACGAAAGCGTCGCCGAAACCGTCACCGACATGCGCCACGCCTTTGTCGAGGACGTCGTGACCAAGCACGTGCCGGAACATGCTTATGCCGAGCAGTGGGACACCGCCGGCCTGAAGGAAGAACTCAAGCGGGTGCTCGACGTCGATTTGCCGGTCGAACAATGGGCCAAGGAAGAGGGCATCGCCGACGAAGAACTGCTGACGCGAATCGAAAACCACGTCGACCAGCACATGGCGGCCAAGGTAGCCCAATGGGGCCCCGAGGTGATGCGCTATGTCGAGAAGACCATTCTGCTCCAGACGCTGGATCATCTCTGGCGCGAGCACCTGGTGATGCTCGATCATCTGCGCCAGGTGATCGGCTTGCGCGGCTACGGCCAGCGCGATCCGTTGCAGGAATACAAGTCCGAAGCATTCACCCTGTTTGAAGCCATGATCGGGAATTTGCGCGAAGCGGTGACGGCGCAACTGATGCGCGTCGAGATCGTGCCGCCGGAAAATCAGCAGCCGCAGCTGCCCGAGATGGAAGCCCACAAGCTCGATCCGAACACCGGCGAGGACGAGATGGCATTCGCCAACGCCTCACTGGTGCCTGCTGCGACCGCCAACCGCGACCCGAAGAATCCCGCGACATGGGGCAAGATCGGCCGCAACGAGGATTGCCCATGCGGCTCGGGCAAGAAATACAAGCACTGCCACGGCAAGTATGCGTGAGGGCTTAGAGCCTTGTCCGCCTTGCCGAATGCCCGTCGACTGATCGATAGTCGGTGAAGCTGCGGCCTTCCGTTTTTCACCGTGGCGGCGGCCTGAAGAAAATAACCGGCAGGGAGTATTGGCCGTGCGGGGAACGGTCGGAGACCGTATCGTAGTCGGGCTCATCGGCGGTTCGGTGCTGGCTCTCGCGGCTTTCTTCGTGTGGCCTGCTGTGGAGCATTGGACTGGCGAAGCGACGGTCTATCGGATGTTCTGTTCGTCGGATCGTGAGGTTGCCAGTCCTTGCGGTCTCAAGAATGAACTGACGTCGGTGACCGAAACCTATAAAGCGTTTCCCGACCAACAAAGCATCATCGTCTGGATAGGCAACGACGCGCCCTCGAGGCTCGGCAATTGCGCCGTACGCGATGCACTCAATTGGCGTTGCACGAAAAATAACAAGATCGGCGTCACCGTCGAGCAGTCGATGGCGAACGGGCAGCTCTCCGAGACTGTCGATGGGTCACCCTCGCCCGGCTTGGCACTTTTCTATCAAGTGCCGCGCTGGCGTTGGTGGCTGGTGAAGCTCCTGGAAACGTCAGGCTTGAGAAAATAGGGCGCCCGCGTTGCCCGACTGCCGGAAAGATCAAGCGTTCAACGCGCCACTTTCAGCAGCGGAATGCTGTTCGGATCGGGCGGAGGCGGCATCTGCCGCAAGTAAGCGTAGATATCGGCCGCGTCACTGTCGGAAAGAACGGCGGCTTCATAGGGCGGCATCTGATTGACGGGATGACGGAGCTGGTTGAGGAATCCGTCGAAGGCAAACTCCGTGCGCGACACGCGCGGGCCCGTCATCATAGCGCCTTGACCCGCAAGTCCATGGCACTGATAGCACCCGGTCTCGCGATAGAGCGTCTTGCCGTGCTCGATATCGCCGGACCACCTTGTGACTGAGACTTGTTGGCCAGCGGCCGGCACAATCGTCACGAAAACAACGGCTGACACGAGGGCTGTGAAGAGATGCTTCATGGCTCGCTCCTCAACGCGGTTGCGTGATGACATCGATCAGGACGGGCTGACCGGCCTTGACGGCGGCGATGCCCTTGCGGAAAGCATCAGCCAAATCGTTCGGGTCCTCGACCGGCCCGATGCCGAGCGCGCCGTAAGCTGTCGCGATCTTCGCGTAGTCGATATTCGGATTGTCGATCGTGATGCCGATCGGCGTGTTGCGTATGCCGCGATTGTGCCGGTTCGCCATGCGTTGGACGTGCATCAACTCCTGATGATAGGCGCGGTTGTTCTGGACAATCGTGAGGTAGGGAATGCGATGGTGCGCGGCGGTCCACAGCTGTGTGCGGCGCCATGTTGAACTCGCCGTCGCCGGTAACGTTGACGACCACGCGCCCACCCGCATCGCGATGCGCCAGCGCGGCACCAAGGGCTGCGACCGGCTGATAGCCGACGCCATAACCGCCGGAGCCGCCGATAAAGCGATAATGCTTGTTCAACGGCCACAGCCGATGCGGCCAGCGCGAGGAAAAGTCGCCGTCGGAGACCAGCGCCCAGTCTTCGTTTTGCAATTGCCCCCACAGCTCCATGTAGAGACGCGCTGTCGAGATCGGTTTGGCGTCCCATGCGAACGTTGCTTCCGTTCGCGCGCGCTCCATCGCGCCATGATAGGCCTGACGAAGCTTCTCGCCGCGCATCTCGCCCGCGCTGTTGCCGCTGGAGGGGGCCTCTCGCTGCACGGCTTCGATCAGATAAGGCAAGGTCGTCTGTGCGTCCGCCGTCATGTTGAGGTCCGCGCCGGCGTAGCGTTGGAAATCCTGGTAGTTGGAATGAACTAATAGATCATGCGTCGAGATGCTGATGACCTTCACGCCCGCTTTGACCCTGGGCGTGTCGGTGCGTTCGAGTTGATCGCGTAATGAGTTGAGCTGGCCGAACAGATCGACCGGTTCGAGCGAGAGGATGCAATCGGCTTGCGCGATCAACGTGCCGGCGCGCTCCGATTGGCAGAGATAGTGCGTGTTCGGCATGTTCATGCGTGACCGGTTGTCGATCACAGGCGCCTGCAACAGCTCGGCCAGCCGCACGAGATCGTCCATGGCGGTTTGCGAGCGCGCATAGCGATCGGCGATGATCACCGGGTTTTCGGCTGCCACCAGCATTCTGGCGGCTTCGCGCAACGCGTTCGGATCGCCTGCGGCCTGCGAAGGCATCGTCAGTCGCGGAATCCTCAGCTTGCGCTCTTCGCTTTCCCCAAGCGGATCCTCCTGAAGCTTGGCGTCGGCGACGAGGAACACCGGTCCGGGCGGTTGTGCACAAGCGAGCGCATAGCCTCGCACGGCCGACTCGGCAAAATGTTGCAGCGACATCGGATAGTCGTCCCACTTGACGAAGTCGCGCACGGTGGCTGCGCCATCCTGCACGCTGTGAAACCATTCGACACCGGGCCGCCGCTCGTTGGTCGCGCCGGCATTGCCAGTGAAAAGCATCATCGGCACGCGGTCGCAGTAGGCGTTATAGATCGCCATCGCGGCGTGCTGGGTGCCGACGGTGCCGTGCATGATCGCTGCCATCGGCTTGCCGGCGACCTTGGCATAGCCATGCGCCATCCCGACCGAGACTTCCTCATGCAGGCAGGTCAGCCATTCCGGGCGTTTGTTGGCGCCGTAATTGATGAAGCTTTCCTGCAAGCCCCGAAAGGTCGAGCCCGGGCAGGCCGCGATGTAGTCCAGACTGAGCGTCTTGCAGACATCGACCATGAAGTCGGAGCCGGTCTTTTCCGTCGTAAGACGTTCGACCTCCGGTGGCCGCTCGCGCTCCTTGGTCTGGGTGGCCGCGGTCGGTGTCGGGGCATTGGCTTTTGGCGGTTGGGAAGCCTGTGCGCTTGCGGTTTTGGGAATGGCTACCGTGGCTCCGCCGGCCGCGACCACTCCTTTGAGGAATTGACGGCGGTGCAGGCCGGGTGTTTCCGGTTTGACCATGGGCGTTCTCCCGTTTTTTGACCAGCCGTCAGCGAGGACGGTCCGGCGCTTCTTCTTGATGCGGGAGATTAGCGCATCAAAAACCTCGGCGCGAGGAGGTCGCTCGTCATGGTACGGCGCGGGAGACGGCAGGTATCGGGAAGCAGGCTTACTTGGCTGCCGAGAAGCGGCTCTCGAACGAATTCGGAGGTACGACCGGCTGAGCGCCGGCCACAAGGCTGTTGGAAGCAGCTGGTGGTGGGGCTGCGGGCGCAGGCGCATCGGCTGCGGTATCGGTCGGTCTAAGCGCCGGCTTGGTTGACGCCTGTTTGATGTCGGTCTTCTTCGGCTTGGCGTCGGCGACCTTCGGCTTGGCAGGGGCCGCTGCCGGCTGCGGCGTGGTGGTTGCGGTGGTGTCGGCAGAAGCGCTGCTCAGGCCGACCTTGCGGGCCAGGTTGGAGAAGAAGCCTTCCGATTCGCCGCTTTGCGTTGTTGGAGCCACAGATGCCACGCGCGTCGAGGAAGATGCTGGCGCCGTCGAGGAGGCGATCAGTGGCGCCTGCGGCGCCGTGACCGACCCGCGCGGCGGATTGACGGTGTCGGGAATGGTGCCCGGCGCTCTCTCCGGCTGGCTGAACAGCGCAAGGGCCGGGGAGGAGCCGGCGTCGGAAAGGCCGGTATTGCCGTTAGGCACTCGGGCAGCGAAGACCCTGTGCATGCCGCCGTCGATGCCGGTATTCAACTGAGCGACTGGCGTGCCCTTCGCGACCAGTTTGTCGAATTCGGCCTGATCGGCGTCCTGTTTTTCGCGAATGGCTTGCGCGACTTCGTCCGGCACTACATAGGCCGGACATTTGGCCGAGGCCTCAAACACCGGCTCACGCTTGGCGTCGGGCGCCTTCACCGCGTCGAACACGTATTTCTTCTCGCAGAAATCGACTTTCGGTTCCTGACGTGTCACTTCGAAAGCGTCGTTGCCTTCCTTGATCATTTTCCAGAACGCCATGTGCGGGCTGTTGCGATGGCGGGCAAGGTTGGTCGGCGTCATCCGGAACGGATAGGCCTGAAACTGGAACGACTTCTGGCCGCCGAAGAAGGATTCGCGGCCCAACGCATAGATTTCCGAGATCTGCTCGTCCGTCATCGCGTAGCAACCGCGTGACGAGCAGTCGCCATGGACCATCAGCTCCGAGCCGGTATGCCCGAGCGACCGGTCATAGGCATTTGGATAACCGGTATTGAAGGATAGATAATAGGCCGACGTCGGATTCATCTGCGACGGCGAGATCGCATAGAAGCCTTCCGGGGCCTGGCGGTCGCCTTCGCGAACCTTCGGTCCGAGGTCTCCAGACCAGCGGCAAATCGGATAGGTCTTCAACAGCTCGAAGCGGCCGGTGCGATCCTGCTTCCAGACCTCGAGCTCGGCTTCCTGCTTGAACAGCCGGACCAGGATCGGCGATTGCAGATCCATGTTCTTGGCGTCGATCTGGGCTATGAGCTTGGGCGGGACGGGCTGGTTGGCTTTGGCGTTGGTGGCCAGCGAACCAATCTCTTCGCTATTGCAGCCAGCCAAAAGCGTACCTGCTGACAGCGCAACAGACGTCAAGAGCGCGCGTACCAAAGAGCGGCTAATCAATGCAAAGCCCCACACCCAACGGGCAGCCCAAACTCGCGTTGGCACCCTGAAGCCATTGAATAAAATCTTATCCTTTAGGCCCAGTTGCCGCAAGCCGAGGTTTGGTCTGCAGCCACCACTGCTGGGGAATGGTGAAGAGAACCTGAAGACGCCGCACGCGGTTCAATTGCGGCTGAAATAGGGCTGACGTAGCTATGAAAGCGGCCGTCTCAGAACGGTTTTCGGCCGATGTCGAGAAATTTTTGCCGCCGCTGCTTTCGGATCGCTTCCGCGTCCAGGCTTTTCAGGTCGTTCAACGCCAGCGCGATCGCTTCGCCCGTGTTGGCGATCATGGTGGCCGAATCGCGATGAGCGCCCCCGACCGGCTCTTTGAGGATCTGGTCGATCACGCCGAAGCGCAGCATATCCTGCGCGGTGATTTTCATGCTGGTCGCGGCTTCCTGCGCCTTGGTCCCGTCGCGCCACAGGATCGAGGAGGCGGCCTCCGGCGAGATCACGCTGTAGATCGCATGTTCGAACATCAGCACGCGGTTGGCGGTCGTGATGGCAATGGCGCCGCCGGACATTCCCTCGCCGGTGATGATGGCGATGTTCGGCACGCCAAGCGACAGGCAGGCATCGGTTGAACGCGCGATCGCCTCGGCCTGCCCACGCTCCTCGGCGCCGATGCCGGGATAGGCGCCGGCGGAATCCACGATCGACAGCACGGGAATCCCGAATCGGTCCGCCATTTCCATCAGCCGCACCGCCTTGCGATACCCCTCGGGCCGCGCCATGCCAAAATTGTGCTTGATACGGGATTCGGTACTGGCGCCTTTTTCCTGGCCGATCACGCAAATGCTCTCGCCCCGGAAGCGGCCGAAGCCGCCGACCAGCGCCTCATCTTCGGCAAACTTGCGGTCGCCGGCCAGCGGGGTGAATTCCGTAATCAGCCCGCCGATGAAATCGGTGAAATGCGGCCGCTGCGGATGGCGCGCGACCAGCGTCTTCTGCCACGGCGTCAGATTGGCGTAGAGATCGGCCAAGGCCTGCGCCGCCTTTTCCTCGATCCGCGCGGTCTCCTCGCCGATGTCGCTGCCCGAGGCGGCAAGCACCCGCAATTCGTCGATCTTGGAATCGAGCTCGGCGACGGGTTTTTCGAAATCGAGGTAGCTGCGCATGTGATCCGGCATCAAATCAATATAGGGACGAAGCCACTCCGGAGCGAAGCGGTTCCGGGATTTCGCGAAGAAAGTGCGTATCTTCAGGTAGTTAGCGTGTGGGCCAACGAACCTCCCTCCGGCAGAGGTTGCCATCGGAAGCAAGTGGAAATGGCTCTTTCAGGGGAGAAGACGCTGAAGTCAAGCAGGCTCGTCAGCGGAAATGATTCGCTACTTCTCCGCCAGTGGATGCAGGTCGCGCACCAGACTTTTCAAGCGCTCTTCGACCACATGGGTGTAGATCTGGGTCGTCGAAATGTCGGTGTGACCGAGCAGCGTTTGCACGATGCGCAGGTCGGCGCCGTTGTGCAAAAGATGGCTCGCGAAAGCGTGGCGCAGCACATGGGGTGAGACGAGCCGCGGCGCGAGACCGGCCGTGGCCGCGAGTTCTTTCAGGTCGCGCGCAAAATGCTGCCGAGTCAGATGGCCGCTCTCGCCAAAGGAAGGAAACAGCCATTTCGAGAGGGCTGCATTTTTCTGCTTCGCAGCCTTGAGCGCCTCCACCGCTGCCAGATAATCGGCCATCGCGCTGCGCGAAGCCTCGTTCAGCGGCACCAGCCGCTCCTTGTTGCCCTTGCCGCGCACGACGATCATGCCGGCGCCGCTGCGCGAAGCCGATAGCGGCAGCGCCACAAGTTCGGAGACGCGCAAGCCCGTGGCGTAGAGCACTTCGAGCAGGCAATAAAGCCGCATGGCGCGAAGCCGCGCCAGCGGCGAAGCTTCCACCTCTTCGGTGAGGGCCTTGGCGTGGGTCAACAGGCGATCGACATCCGATATCGAGAGCACCTTCGGCAGGCCTCGGCCGCGCTTGGGCCCGGATAGAATCGCGGCCGGATCGTCGCTGCGAATTCGCTCGTTGAGCAGGAAGCGGAACAGATGCCGCATCGCCGACAGCCGCCGCGCCACGCTTGAGGATTTGAATCCGCGGCTGTCGAGATCGGCGAGATAATCCCGCAGGGCCTGCGTCTCGGCGCCGGCGAAGCTCTCGCCCTGGGCGGCGAGAAATCCGGAAAAATCGGTCAGGTCGCGGCGGTAGGCATCAAGCGTATTGTCGCCGGCGCCCTGTTCGGCGGCGAGCATGTCGAGGAACAGGTCGATCAGTTTGGCGTCAGAGGGCTTGGCGCGCATTCGCCGACCTTAACGCCCAAATCCTTGACCCTCTCTTGCTTGCCCTCGTCGTTCACGCCTATTTCTTGAGGAACTTGTCCGGCTGAACGGTAACGGTCATTTCGCGCGGCTTCGGGTTGACGAAGTTCGCCAGCGAGAAGATCGCCCCATAGACGACCCCCACAATGATTGCGACCACCGTTAGAAAGCGGAACAGGCTCGGCATGCGGCTGGTGGTCCAGGCGGATTAACCATCGGATTCATGGAGATTTGCTCGATTTAACTACCACCATGTTCGCCATTCCGTTGCAAGCGTCGGGGCTTTGGAGCGGGACCACTAGCAACGGTATGATGGGCGGTAGTATGGTCGCCCGATAACCACATGCCGCGATCATCGAACACGGAAATGTCCGACACCATTTTGCCGAACGCCGCCAGCGCCGCCCAGGACGCCGAGATTTCGGCGGCCCTGGGTCCGCGTTCGGTGGTGCTGGTGGGAATGATGGGGGCCGGCAAATCCACCATCGGACGCAGGTTGTCGCTTCGGCTGGGCTTACCGTTTCGCGATGCGGATACCGAAATCGAGGCCGCGGCCGGCATGTCGATCCCGGACATTTTCGAAACTCGCGGGGAATCGGATTTCCGCGACGGCGAAGTGCGGGTGATTGCGCGGCTGCTCGACAACGGACCGGCGGTGATTGCCACCGGCGGCGGCGCCGTCATGCGGCAGGAGACCCGCGAGCGCATCCGCGACAAGGCCGTCTCGATCTGGCTCAAGGCGGACGCCGATATCATCCTGCGCAGGGTGAAGCGCCGATCCGATCGTCCGCTGCTCCAGACGGCTGATCCTGAAGCGACCATCGAGCGGTTGATCAGGGAGCGCGAGCCGCTCTACAGCCAGGCCGACGTAACGGTGTGGTCACGCGACGTGCCGCACGAGAAAATCGTCGATGAGTGCATTGAGTCACTGTACGGGAAACTTTGCGGCGGCCATGTCGGGCAAAACCACAATACGTTAGGCACCACTCCATGACCGTGCCGTTGAAACATTCCGATCCGGTCACCGTCGATGTCGCGCTGGGAGATCGCGCCTATGAGATCGTTATCGGCCGCGACGTCCTCGCCTCGCTCGGCAAGCGCGTTGCTGCGTTGAGGCCGGGTGCCCGCACGGCCATCGTCACGGACCGCACCGTCGCAAGCCACTGGCTCGCCAGGACCGAAGCTTCGCTGGCGGAGGCCGGGATCGCCACGTCTCACGTCATCGTCGAGGAGGGCGAGGGCTCCAAAAGTTATGCCGTGCTCCAACAGGTGAGTGAGGCGCTGATTTCAGCCAAAATCGAACGCAACGACCTCGTCGTCGCGCTCGGCGGCGGCGTGGTTGGCGATCTCGCGGGCTTTGCCGCGGCGATCCTGCGTCGCGGTGTCGATTTCGTGCAGGTGCCGACCTCTTTGCTGGCGCAAGTCGATTCTTCCGTCGGCGGCAAGACCGGCATCAATTCGCCGCAAGGGAAAAACCTGATTGGCTCGTTTCATCAGCCGATCCTGGTGGTTGCGGATACCGCCGTGCTCGACACGCTGTCGCCGCGCCAATTCCGCGCCGGTTATGCCGAAGTCGCCAAATACGGATTGCTGGGTGACGAAGCCTTCTTTGCCTGGCTGGAAAAAAATCACGCCGATATTTTCTCTGGGCAAGCCGCGCGCGAACACGCGATCGCGACTTCCTGCCGCGCCAAGGCGGCAATCGTCGCGCGCGACGAGCGCGAGAACGGCGAGCGCGCGCTGCTCAATCTTGGCCACACCTTCGGTCACGCGCTCGAAGCCGCGACCGGTTTTTCCGACCGGCTGTTTCATGGCGAAGGCGTTGCCGTTGGCATGGTGCTGGCCGCGGAATTGTCGGCGCAACTCGGGATGATCGCTGCGGAGGACGCCATGCGCGTCAGGCGCCATCTTGCAGAGGTCGGTTTGCCGACCGCCTTGCAGGAGATCGCAGGCTTCGCGCAGGAGGGGCTGGCGGATGCGGACGTCCTGATGGCGTTGATGGCCCAGGACAAGAAGGTCAAGCGCGGCCGGCTCACGTTCATCCTGCTCGAGGCCGTCGGCCGCGCCGTGATTGCTCCTGACATCGAGCCTTCATTGGTTCGTGATTTTCTGAAAAAGAAGCTACAACACCGCGCTTGATCTGGAATAGACGCGCATGTATTGGATCACGTTTTCTATCGTCGTGTTTTGTCTTCTGGTGTCGGCGTTTTTCGCCGCCAGCGAGACCGCGTTGACCGGCGTCTCGCGCGCCAGCATGTTGCGGTTGTCGAAGCAAGGCAATCAGGACGCCGCCATTGTCTCCAGCCTCTCGGCGAAGCGCGAGCGAATGATCGGCGCGCTGTTGCTCGGCAATAACATCGCCAATATCGGCGCTTCGGCGCTCGCCACCGTGATCTTCACGGCCTGGTTCGGCGAAGTCGGCGTGCTCTATGCGACCGCGGTGATGACGGTCCTGGTCGTCATCTTCGCCGAGGTGTTGCCGAAGACGATCGCCATCAACGCGCCGGACCGGGTGGCGCTGTTGGTCGCTCGACCGATGAAGCTCATGGTGTTTCTGCTCGGGCCGCTGCTGACGGTCGTCGAAGTCATCGTCCGATTTTTGATGCGGCTGTTCGGCATCAAGATCGGCCACAACCAGTCTATTCTTTCGCCTTTCGAGCGCCTGCGCGGGGCGGTCGATTTGCTTCACCATGAAGGCAAGGTCGAAAAGCAGGACCGCGATATGCTCGGCGGGCTTCTGGATCTGCGCGAGCTTGAGGTCTCCGACGTGATGGTCCATCGCACCGAAATGGTGATGATCAATGCCGACCTGCCGCCGGAAGAACTGGTGAGGGAGGTGCTCGCGACCGAGTACACGCGAATCCCGCTGTGGCGCGAAAAGCCCGAGAACATCGTCGGCGTGTTGCACGCCAAGGATTTGCTGCGCGCGATCCGCGCTTCCGATGGCGATACATCCAAGATCGATGTCTCCACGATCATGCTGCCGCCCTGGTTCGTGCCGGAAATGCGCCCGGTCTCCGAACAGCTCAAGGCGTTTCGCCGCCGCAAGACTCACTTCGCGCTCGTCGTCGATGAATATGGCGAGGTCGAAGGCATGGTGACGCTGGAAGATATCCTGGAGGAAATCGTCGGCGATATTTCCGATGAGCACGATGTCGTGGTGGCGGGCGTCCGCGCCCAGCCCGACGGCTCGGTGGTGGTCGATGGCTCGGTGCCGATCCGCGACCTTAACCGCGTGATGGATTGGCATCTACCGGACGAAGAGGCGACCACCGTCGCCGGTCTCGTGATCCACGAAGCCCGCTCGATCCCCGATCGGGGCCAGAGCTTTACCTTCCACGGTTTCCGTTTCCGTGTGTTGCGACGTGAGCGCAACCGCATTACGGCGCTTCGGATCGTGGCGGTGCCGCGCGAGAGCGAAGTCGAGGAAAAAAAGCCAAGGCGTGCCGGCAAGGGCTTTTGAGCCGGAAGCCTTCGACGAATTTTGTCTGCAAGCCCGGTAGAACTAGCCTGCTTCTCCCGGCGCCTGCGCCTTGAGCGCCAGCGCGTGCACGTCGCCGGCAAGTTCCGCGGCCAGCGCCGAATTAATCATGCGATGGCGTTCGATCCGGCTCTTTCCTTCGAAGGCCGCAGACACGATATACACCCTGAAATGCGTCTCGCCGCCCGGCCTGTGGCCGGCGTGGCCTTCGTGAAGATGTGATTCGTCCGACACGTCGAGGCTTTCCGGCGAGAAAGCTTCGCGCAACTTGTTTGTGATAATGCTTTTGGTGTTCATGTGGCGGCAATACGTCCGCCGTAGGCTCACGTCAATGGCGTCTCGGAAAGTGGAAGGGTTTCGCAATGTCAAGACTTGAAGCCTTGGGCATTGCGTAGTCAAAGACAGCATGGCGATTGATTCATCCAAGTTCTTCGATTCCATTCGCATCAAGCCCACCAAGGTGAGTGCGAAGCGCCAGGCGCAGGCGGGTGGCGAAGCCGTGGCTTGCGAGTGGGCGGGCTGCAAGAACAAGGGCGCGCACCGCGCGCCGAAGGGCCGTGAAAATTCGCGTGAATATTGGCATTTCTGCCTCGACCATGTCCGCGAGTACAATCAGTCCTACAATTTTTTCCAGGGCATGAATCCCGACGACGTCGCGCGCTACCAGAAGGACGCGCTGACCGGCCATCGTCCGACCTGGAAGATGGGCGCCAACGGGGCCAAGAAGGGCGAGGGCGATATCGACGGCGCGTCCGATCCGTTCCACATGTTCAGCGAGCTCAACGGCCGCGGCCGCTGGCGGCCCGGTCCGGGCGCGCAGGAGCAGGCCAAGCCGGAGACGCGCAAGGTCATGAACGCCGAGCGCAAGGCGCTCCAGGTGATGGGGCTTGGCGCCGGGTCCACGCTCGACGACGTCAAGGCCAAGTACAAGGCGCTGGTGAAGCAACATCACCCCGACGCCAATGGCGGCGACCGCTCCACCGAGGATCGCCTGATCGAGATCATCAAGGCGTATAATTATCTGAAGACGGTCGTTCGCGCCTAGGCAGGCGGGACAAGCTTAGAGCTTTCCCCGATCCGGCTGAGCCGCGGGTTCAATGGCGCCGCCGCGCCTGCGACGGATCGCCCAGGTCGCCAGCGTGACGATCAAAGCGCCGACAATGACGGCCAATATCCAATAATGTTTGGCAATCCCTTCATGCGGCGCAAAGCCTCCGTATCGATGCAGGGCTGAAACCGCGAGCACCCCTGGCAACACATGGGCCGGCGCCCAGAGCAACACCGCCGGAACATTGACGGCAAAAAACCTCGGCGGAGTCATGCCGAGCGCACCGGCGGTGACCGGGACAAAGGCCCTGATCGGCGGGACGAAGCGGGCAAAGAACACGGCGAGCGTGCCCCAGCGATGAAAGAACGCCTCGCTTTGCGCGACCACGCGGGGATAGTTAGAAAGCGGCCAGGCGTTGAGGATTTCGCGCTGTTCGCGATATCCGAGGCAAAATGCCGCCCCGTCGCCAAGCAGGGCGCCAGCGACCGCGGCCAGCAAAACCCATCCCAGCTTCAGCTCGCCGCCGGGCACCAGCGCGCTCAGCGCAAAGATGATGGTTGATCCCGGAATGACAGAGCCGACGACCGGGACGGCCTCCAGAAGCGCTGCTAAAAATAGCGTCAAATAGGCGAGCCAGGCATGGGACGAAACGAACGAAATCAATGGATCGATCAAAGAGGCCACGAAAATCCTTGTATTTGGGGGCTGGTCGCTGGTGGTGCGGCCAGTATCATCGAACTTCGGAATCAGAGCACTGGGCGCGCAGACCTATCACAACTCATGGGGAGGCCGGATAGTGCCGCCAATTACCCCCTTGGCTTGGTCGCGCGAGCGCATGATTTGGTCGGGTCACGGCCAAAACTTGCCAGGATTCGCAGGGCAGCCTTCCAAAAACTGTGATCAGCCACTATGTTCATGAAAACTCAGCGGAACTTTTGATTGCGGCATGGGCTTCTGCCAATTGCCGCTCTCTGATAGGTTGCGCTTGCTACCCATCCGCAGCCACGCAAATAGATCTGGTTTCGGGAGCGCCCCGGGACCTCGGAGGATTAATGACGACCGCCGCCATGACCAAAGCCCAGGAACCCGCTGGAATGCCCGACATGAAGGTGTCGGTGCGGCAGGTATTTGGCATCGACAGCGACCTCGAAGTCCCGGCCTATTCCGAAGTCGATCCGCACGTGCCGGATATCGATGCGGATTACCGCTTCGATCGCGCCACGACGCTTGCCATTCTCGCCGGCTTTGCGAAAAATCGCCGCGTGATGGTCACCGGCTATCACGGCACCGGCAAATCGACCCATATCGAGCAGGTCGCAGCGAGGCTCAACTGGCCGTGTGTGCGCGTCAATCTCGATAGCCACATCAGCCGTATTGATCTGGTCGGCAAGGATTCCATCGTCATCAGGGACGGCAAGCAGGTCACCGAATTCAGGGACGGCATCCTGCCTTGGGCGCTTCAGAACAATATCGCGCTGGTGTTCGACGAGTACGATGCCGGCCGTCCCGACGTGATGTTCGTGATTCAGCGCGTGCTCGAAGTTTCCGGGCGCCTGACGCTGCTCGACCAGAACAAGGTCATCAAGCCGCACCCGGCTTTCCGTTTGTTTTCGACCGCGAACACGGTCGGTCTCGGCGATACTTCCGGCCTCTATCACGGCACCCAGCAGATCAACCAGGGTCAGATGGACCGCTGGTCGATCGTCACCACGCTCAACTATCTCGCCCATGACGAGGAAGTGGAGATCGTGCTGGCAAAGGCCCATCATTATCGCAGCCAGGAAGGCCGCGACATCGTCAACAAGATGGTGCGGCTCGCCGATCTCACCCGCAACGCGTTTGCCAACGGCGATCTGTCGACGGTGATGAGCCCGCGTACCGTGATCACCTGGGCCGAGAACGCCGATATTTTCGGCGACATCGGTTTTGCTTTCCGCGTCACCTTCCTCAACAAGTGTGACGAGCTGGAGCGCTCGCTGGTCGCCGAATTCTATCAGCGCTGCTTCAACGCGGAGCTTGCGGAATCCGCGGTCAATGTGGCGCTGAGTTAACGCATGCCGAAGATTTCCGTCGAGCGCACGGTCGGAAAGACCAAGAAAGCGGTGCTCGGCGGATTGATCCGTTACAACAACGAGAAGATGGGCAAGCAGAAGTACAAGCGGCTTGCCGTCTCGCTGCGTGAGGGAAATGAAATTGTTGGCGGTATCGTCGGCGAGGTCTGGACCACGGTATTGTTCATACAATTGTTCTGGTTGGAGCAGCGGCTGCGTCGCAAGGGCTTTGGGGCGAAGTTGATCAAGGCGATCGAAGACGAGGCAAGGCGTTTCGGGGCGGCCTTTGCTTACGTCGATACGATGAGTTTCCAGGCGCCGGGGTTTTACCGCGGTTTCGGCTACAAGGAATTCGGCTCGATAGAAGGTTATCCAGGCGGCGTGACGCGGCACTGGTTGACGAAGGCACTGTGACAGCATCTGGCTATGACAACATCTCCCTATGACAACGTCCAATAGCAAGTTTCGCACCGGACCAAAGGAAGCGCCGACCGAGCCGTTCAAGCGCTCGGTGACGGCGTGCCTGCGCGCGATCGCGAAAAAGCCGGAGCTCGAGGTGTCGTTTGCCGCCGAGCGGCCGGGTCTGTCGCCGGGCAAGGCGCGGCTGCCGGAACCGCCGCGCAAGATGTCGAGGCGTGACGCCGCCATCGTGCGCGGACACGCCGATTCCATCGCGTTGAAGCTCGCCTGCCACGATCCGAAGGTGCATCGCAAGCTGATGCCCGGAAATCCGCAGGCCCGCGGCGTGTTCGAAGCCATCGAGCAAGCCCGTGTCGAGGCGCTCGGCTCGCGGCGGATGGCGGGCGTGGCGAAGAATCTCACCGCGATGCTCGACGATCACTTCCACCGCGGCAAGTTCGACGAGATTACCGACCGCGCCGACGCGCCTTTGTCCGACGCGCTGGCCATGCTGGTGCGCGAGCGGCTGACGGGGCTTGCGCCTCCGGCGGCAGCGCGCAAGATGGTCGATCTCTGGCGTCCATTCCTGGAAGACAAGATCGGCGGGCGGCTCGACCAGCTCGACCGCTTCGCCGAAGATCAATTGAAATTCGGCGACGCGGTGCATGATCTGTTGTCGGCGCTTGAACTGGGCGACGAGCGTAACGCCGAAGCCGATGAGGACGAGAACCAGGACGAAAGCCGCGACGGCGAGAACGACCAGTCCGGCGCCGAAGGCGCGCCGGAATCCGATGCCGCGCAGGAGATGAGCGCCGATCAGGCGCAGGCCACCACCGAAGAAATGTCGGACAGCGCGATGGAGAGCGCGCAGGCCTCGACATCCGACACGTTCGACGACGGTGAATTGGGCGACGACGAGACGCCCGGCGAAGCAACGCGGCCCAATTCGCGCGGTCAGAACGAGCCGCGCGGTCCGGAATACCACGCCTTCGCGCCGAAGTTCGACGAGGTCATCGCGGCCGAAGACCTTTGCGATCATGACGAGCTCGAGCGGCTGCGCAGCTATCTCGACAAGCAGCTGGCGCATCTGCAAGGCATCGTCGCGCGGCTCGCCAATCGCCTGCAACGGCGCTTGATGGCGCAACAGAACCGCGCCTGGGAATTCGATCTCGAGGAAGGCATTCTCGATCCGGCGCGCTTGTCGCGGGTCGTGACGGATCCCTATCATCCGCTGTCCTTCATGCACGAAAAGGAAGCGACCTTCCGCGACACGGTGGTTACGCTGCTCTTGGACAATTCCGGCTCGATGCGCGGCCGCCCCATCACGGTCGCCGCCACCTGCGCCGATATTCTGGCGCGGACGCTGGAACGTTGTGGCGTGAAAGTCGAAATCCTCGGTTTCACCACCCGCGCCTGGAAGGGCGGCCAGTCGCGCGAGGCATGGCTCGCCGCTGGCAAGCCGGCCAATCCCGGCCGCCTCAACGACCTCCGGCACATTATCTATAAATCCGCGGACGCGCCCTGGCGGCGGGCCCGCAAGAATCTCGGCCTGATGATGCGCGAGGGCTTGTTGAAGGAGAACATCGACGGTGAGGCGCTCGATTGGGCGCATAAGCGCCTGCTCGGCCGCACCGAACAGCGCAAGATCCTGATGATGATTTCCGACGGTGCGCCGGTCGATGACTCCACCCTGTCGGTCAATCCTGGCAATTACCTGGAGCGGCATCTGCGCCACATCATCGAGGAGATCGAGACGCGTTCGCCGGTGGAGTTGATCGCCATCGGCATCGGCCACGACGTGACGCGATACTATCGCCGCGCGGTCACCATCGTGGACGCCGAAGAGCTTGGCGGCGCGATCACCGAGAAGCTGGCCGAACTCTTCAGCGAGACACATGGCTCGTCACCGGCTGCGGCAGCACCCCGGCGCCGGCTGCATTCGTAATCGTTGCGGGATGATCCCGCGCGAAAAAGCCATGCCTGACTTCCGCGGTTCGCGCCGCCGTTTCCTCCAGAGTGTGGCGGCCGCAGGTCTTTCGACGGCGGCAGCGTCCGGCATCGCAAGAGCGCAATTCGTTGCACCTTCGCCTTCGTCCGGCCCGTCGAACGGAGCCTCGACTGACGCTCCGGTATCGATCGAGGTCAACGCCCGTCCCATTCCCTGGTTTGATCGCCACGACCGTGACCGCGTACGATTTGGCGAATTGGAATATCGAAGCGGGCTGGTCCTGACCTCGCCGTTCCCGCGCTTCGGGGGACTGTCGGGATTGCGGATCGACGCCCGCGGCGAGCGCTTCATTTCCTTCAGCGACCATGGCCACTGGTTCACCGGCCGCATCGTATATGACGGCCGCGCCATGACGGGACTTGCCGATGTCGAGTCAGCGCCGATGCTGGGTTCTGACGGCAAGCCGATCCAAACCCACGGCTGGTTCGATTCGGAATCGATCGCGATCGACGGTTCGTTCGTGTACATCGGCCTCGAGCGCGTCAACAAGGTGCTACGCTTCGATTTCAGCAAGGGTTTTGCGCGGGCGCGCGGCGAAGTCGTGCCGCTGCCGGTGGCGGCTGGCAAGCTGCCCAAAAACAAGGGGCTGGAGGCGCTGGTCTTCGTACCGAAGGGCCAGCGGCTTGCGGGAACGCTGATCGCGATGTCCGAGCGTGGCCTCGATGAAAACGGAAATCTCATCGCGTTTCTGGTAGGAGGCCCGGCGCCGGGACAATTCAGCATCCGCCGGACCGAAGATTTCGATATCAGCGATGCCGTGCTGTTGCGTGCCGGCGATCTCTTGATCCTGGAGCGGAAGTTTTCCTTGCTATCCGGGCTTGGCATCCGCATCAGGCGGATTCCGCTCGCCTCGGTTGCGCCCGGCGCCTTGATCGACGGTCTCTCGATTTTCGAGGCCGATCTCGCCAACGAGGTCGACAACATGGAAGGCATCGACGCCCACCTGACATCGGAGGGCGAGACCGTGCTGACCATGGTCTCCGACGATAATTTCTCGTTGATCCAGCGCACGTTGCTGCTGCAATTTACCCTTAAGGGGTGAGATCACTATCGCGTCATCGACTGGCGCTTGCGCCGCGAGGCAAATCTGTGCACGACGTCCCTGTCGAGGCGGCGCCGAAACCGGAGTGGTGAATGCGGAGTGTCGTACGTTACGCCGTCGTGGCGGCTAATGTGCTTTTCGCCGTTTCGGCGCAAGCCGAAACCTGGCCATCGCGCCTGATCAAGGCGATCATCCCGTTTGGCGCGGGAAGTGCTGCCGATGTCGTGCCGCGCGTGGTGTTCGATCGGCTGGCGGCGGAACTCGGCCAGGCCATTATCGTGGAAAATCGGCCCGGCGCCGGCGGTACGATCGGCACCGCGACTATCGTGAAGGCCGATGCGGACGGCTACAACATTCTCGCGCAATCCTCTGCGCTGTCGATTTCGCCCGCGATCTATCCCCGGTTGCCCTTCGATATCACGAGAGATCTGTCGTCGGCGTTGATGATCGGCGTCAGCGCCAATGTGATGATCGTGCCGGTATCGCGGCCGTGGAAAACCGTGCAGGACTTCATCGCGGATGCCAAGGCGAAGCCGGGCTCGATTGTCTTCGGCTCGGTCGGCGTCGGCAGTGCCACTCACATTAGCGCGGAAAAATTCCGTCTCGCGGCAGGGATCGAAGCCACCCATGTGCCTTATCGCGGGGGTGCGGAAGTGATCGCCGATATTCTCGGCGGCCGAATTGATTTCTACTTCTGCCCGCTCGCCACCGCGTTGCCGCTGATCAAGGAGGGCCGCGTACACGCGCTCGTGATCTCGACGGCAAAACGCGTTACCGACTTGCCTGACGTGCCGACCCCTGCCGAAGCCGGTCTGAAGAACGCGGAAAGCATGTTCTGGCTCGGCGTTTTCATGCCGGCGAAGACGCCGCGCGATGTCATCGAAAAATTTCACGATGCCGGAATAAAGCTTCTGGCGGAACCGTCTATGCAGCAGAGCCTGATGAAGCTCGGTGTCGAACCATTTCCGATGACGCCCATCGAAATGGATGCGTTTGTGGCGCGCGAGATCGCGGAGAATCTCGACGTGATCAAGGCGGCCGGAATCAAACCCTAGCGCCGCACCGTTGCGTTTACGGAAGCCTGTTCCACGCATTCGACATGCGACTGATGTCATCGGTGTGAACTATAGATCGGTGTAGACGATCTATTTCCAATGCCGGATACCGTTTGATGAGTTCCCTTTTTTCTCCGATCCGCCTTCGTGGTCTTGCGCTTCCAAACCGCATCATGGTGGCGCCAATGTGCCAGTACTCGGCCGACGACGGTAAAGCGAACGACTGGCATTTCACGCACATCAATACGATGGCGCAGTCAGGCGCGGCGATGTTCTGCATGGAGGCGACCCATGTCGAGGCCATCGGCCGGATCACGCCTGGATGCCTCGGTCTGTGGAACGACGCCACCGAGGCGGCGCTGAGGCCCGTGCTGGCTTCGGTCCGCAGACACTCGACGATTGCGATCGCAATTCAGCTGGCACACGCCGGCCGCAAGGGATCGAGCCACAAGCCTTGGGAAGGGGGTCAGCAGATACCGCTTGCCGAGCGAGGATGGCAGACCGTGGGACCGTCCGAAGTCGCGCACAAGGAGGGTGAACTGAAACCGGTCGCGCTCGATGCCATGGGGCTCAAGCAGGTTCGCGACGCCTTTGTCGAGTTCCGCGCGGCGCGCTGATCGTTTAGGTATCGACGCCATCGAACTGCATTGCGCGCACGGCTATCTGATGCACCAGTTCCTCTCGCCGATCTCCAACCGGCGTAGCGACAAATATGGCGGCTCCCTGCAAAACCGAATGCGCTATCCGCTGGAAGTGTTCGATGCTGTGCGCGCGGTATTTCCGTCGAAGAAGCCGGTCGGCATCAAGGTCTCCGCGACCGATTGGGTCGAAGGCGGCTGGGATATCGAGCAGACCATTGAATTCGCCAGGGAATTGAAAAAACGCGGCGTCGACTGGATCGACGTTTCGTCCGGCGGGATATCGCCGCAACAGAAAATTCCGGTGGCGCCGGGCTATCAAGTGCCGTTTGCGCAGGCGATCAAGGAGGCCACCGGCCTGACCACGATGGCGGTCGGCCTGATCACCGAGGCCAGCCACGCGGAAGACATCGTCGCCTCCGGCAAGGCCGACATGGTCGCGCTCGCCCGCGGTATGCTCTATGATCCGCGTTGGGCCTGGCACGCCGCGGCCCAGCTTGGTGGCGAGGTCTATGCCCCACCGCAATACTGGCGCTCGCAGCCCGCCTCGCAAAAAGCGCTGTTCGGTGAAACCACGTTCGGTGCGCGGTAGAATTGTGCTAGTTGTCGCTCGATTGCCGGTCATGGTCCTGCGCTATCTGGGGGCTTTTGCATTCCTGGCGTTGATCGCGGGAAACGCTGTTGACGCAGAGCAAGCGAACGGGAAAGACGTGAGCATTTCGGCGTTCGACATCGAAGCCCATCGCGGCGGCCGCGCGCTGTTTCCGGAAAACACGCTGGCGTCATTCGCCAATGCGCTATCGATGGGCGTCGACACGCTGGAGCTCGATATCGGCGTGACGCGGGATGGCGCGGTCGTGATCTCGCACGAACGCGGGTTGAGCCCCGATCTCGCGCGCGGCGCCGACGGCAATTATGTCGCCGCCCCCGGTATCCCCTTCGTCCGGCTCTCGCTCGAGGAAGTGAAGCAATTCGATGTCGGGCAAATCCGTCCCGGCAGCACCTATGCCGCGCAATTCCCCGATCAGCATCCGGTGCCGGGAACCAGGATCCCCACGCTGAAGGAGCTGATCGATCTGGTGCGGCGGTCCGGCAACAGCCGCGTCCGCATGAACATCGAAACCAAGATCGACCCGAATCATTCAGATGAATCGCTTTCGCCGGAACGCTTTGTCGCGGCCCTGCTCGATCTTTTGCGCGCCGAGAAGTTCGAAGACCGCGTGATGGTGCAGTCGTTTGACTGGCGGACATTGCAACTGGTGCAGAAGCTCGCACCCGGAATCCCGACCGTCTATTTGACGGTGCAAGGCGGCAGGGATCCAACGGTTTTTGCCGACAAGGCGTCGGAGTGGACCGCGGGCTTCAACCCGGCCGACCACGGGAAATCTATTCCGCGCACGATCAAGGCGGCGGGCGGCGCAATCTGGTCGCCCTATGTTCGCGACCTCACGCCTGAACTGGTTTCCGAATCCCACACGCTGGGTCTCAAGGTCGTGGTCTGGACCGTGAACCAGCCGGAAGACATCGCGCACCTGATCGAGATCGGCGTGGATGGGATCATCTCCGACCGGCCGGATATTTTGCGCAAAGTCGCCGGTGACAAGGGTGTCGCGCTGCCGGCGGGTTTTCCGGTGAAGCCTTAGCGCCACCTCACATCCCGAATACCGCGACTGCGCGAATCGGCGAAGCCGTGCCGCCGCGCCATTTTAGCGGCAGGCCGATGAAGGTGAAGGGGCCGGCCCCGAGCAAGGTTTCGAGATTGCACAGGCTCTCGATATGGGTAATGCCAAGTTCAAAGCAGGCCTTGTGCACCAGCAGGTTTTCTTTGCCTTCGGGTCCCGGCCGCATTGAATCGATGCCGAAATGCACCACGCCTTTTTCGGCGAGCCATTCGGTCGCCTTCACATTCACACCGGAATTCTCCGTTCCATATTCCTTGCGCGGAAAAGTTCGCTCGTGATGGCCGGTACACAAGAGCACCGTGCCGCCTTGCGGCACCGCCTGGCCCGATTTCTTGACCGCAGCTTCGAGATCGGCGGGCGTGATTTCGGCGCGGGCTGCGATGTGACGCAGGTCGATGCAGATGCCCGGCACGATGCATTTCTCAAGCGGATATTGGTCTATTCCCTCGCCGCGTCTGTCGAAATGCAAGGGCGCATCGATATGGGTGCCGCCATGGTCGGGCATGGCGAAATACATCGATGCGAGCCCGTGCACATTGCCGCCGTCGGCAAAGGATTCCTCATGCGTCTTCCACACGCCGTGGATGATGGCGGAGTGCCCGGGATAGTTCGGCGTGCGGTGATAAAGCTCGCGGCTGAGGTCGACAATCTTCACGGACAGTCCTTTCTTGGGGCTTCTCTGGCTTTTTCCCTGCGAACGCATGAACCCATATGCGGCGTTACCATTTTAGTACGCTGATCGCCGGCTTTTCTTCTCGATACGAGCAATGCAGGTCACGGGTTCACTGTGTGCCGCCTTCGCCGTTTCCGCCCCCAGTATCACACCGGCTTGATGCCCGCCCTGGCGATGACGTCGTGCCATTTCGGCACTTCCGTTGCGATGCGCTGGCGTAAACCGTCCGCACCATTGGCGATAACATCGAAACCGTTGACGCGCAGCTGCTGGACGATATCAGGCTTCTTCAGCACTTCGACCGAAGTCGCCGACAACCGTGCCACAATCTCGGGCGGGGTCTTGGCCGGCGCCAGGAAGGCCTGAAAAGTATCGGCAATGAAATCTTGATAGCCGAGCTCGATCATCGTGGGCACGTTGGGCAGATCGATCCAGCGCCGGGCGCCGGTGACGGCGAGCACCTTGATCGCGCCGGATTCGATATAGGGGATGGCGGGCGGCAGTGCGGTGACCGCGAGTTGGGTCACCCCGCCAAGCAGCGCCTGGATTGCAGGGCCAGCGCCGGAAAACGGCACGTGCGTGATCTCGACTTGACCGACGATCTTGAGCAACTCGCCGGACAGATGCGGCGTGGTGCCGGCGCCCGGGCTCGCATAGTTCAGCTCATCAGGCTTCGCCTTGGCGCGGGCGAATAATTCGGCGATCGAATTGATGCCAAGCTTGGGGTCGACCATGATCGCGTTCGGCGAGGTGCCGAGCTCGGCGATCGGCTCGAAATCCTTGAACGGATTGTATGGAATATTCGCGTAAAGACTGGGATTGACGACATAGGCGCTCGACGTAACGAGCAGCGTATAACCGTCGGCTTCTGCATGCGCTGTGTATCCGATGCCGAGATTGCCCCCCGCGCCGGAGCGGTTTTCGACAATGACATTGCCCGGCAAAGCGGCAGCGAGATTTTGACCCAGGATGCGCGCCATGATGTCGGTCGGGCCGGCGGGCGCAAACGGCACGATGATCTTGATCGTCCGGTCCGGATAGCCTGCGGCCAAAGCTCGGCTGGGCCTCAGCATCGGAGCTACGGTGGCTGCGCCGGCCGCAAGACCCGCGGTTTTCAGGATCTGACGGCGCGAGGGGAAGGCGCTTTTGCAGTTGGACACGACTTTTACTCCCGGACGTTTTTCTTCAGGCTTCTTCGGCGACAGCGTTTTTTGCATCACACCATAGTTGACGGCTTTATTCGAGCGTTTCGTTTGGGTCGGTCGCTCGGGCCTTATCCGTCATGGCCCGCGAAAGCGGGGTATCCGGTACACCTCGGCTTTTCCTTCAGACACAATGTCTCGCACAATGTCTCGGCAGACGGTTCACGGAGCCATACCCTTCACAATGCCAGCGACACGTTGGCGCGACGGGCAAAATCAGGGGGTGCTACAGGTTCACTGCGGCGGAAAGTCAACACCGTCGTCATTGCGAGCGCGAGCGAAGCAATCCAGTAGCTTCCCGCTTTTTCTGGATTGCTTCGTCGCGGAGCCTGTCATCCGGCGCGCACTCACGCGACCCGTTGGCTCCTCGCAATTGTGCAAGTTCACCAATTCGCTGATTGAATCGTCCGCTAGGAGGATTTGATGCGCGACAATAGCTACGATCGGACGATTGAACGGAATTACCTTCAGAAATGGCGGTTTTTGATTCCGGAGTATGAAGCGGTGAAGGCCGGCCGGTCGGAAACGTTCCGGCGGGTCGGGGATTTTTACCGTCATCACGGGACCTGTTCGCAGACCTTCCGGAAATATTACAACCGCTATATGCAGAGCGGCGCGGAGGCCGACCTGCTGCCGCAGCGCCGCGGGCCGAAGTGGCGGGAACGGCGTGAACCTGAAGGCATCGAGGCCGAGATCGTCGCGTGCCGCCAGAAAGGAATGAACCGCTACGAGATCCATGCCGCCTTGCGCGAGCGGCGCGACACGCTACCCTCAGTCTCGACCATCTACCGGGTCCTGAAACATTATCAACTGAACCGCCGCACGCCGGCAATGCGCGAGGAGAAACGTCGCATTATCAAGGACAAGCTCGGCGAGCTCGGCCACGTCGATCTGCATCAACTGCCGCGCGACATATTCCTCGCGCCACCCCCTGCCACGGCCTATGTCGCCAGCCTGATCGACAGCTGCTCGCGCCTGGCTTGGGCTGAGGTCGTCACCTCCAAGAAGGCCTTGCCGGTGATGTTCAGGACGCTGAAAATGATCAATACCCTCAATGCCACCTACGGGCTCGTCTTCGCTGAAATCATGTCCGACAACGGTGCCGAATTCGCATCGCGCAATAATCGTGAAGAGCATCCCTTCGAGGCCATGCTGCTCGAACTTGGCATCAAGCACCGCTACACAAGGCCATATCGGCCGCAGACCAACGGCAAGATCGAACGCTTCTGGCGCACCCTGGACGACGACGTCATCGACGGTGCAACTTTTGACAATCTCGACCACTTTGCCAATGAACTCTTCGAGTATCTGATCTACTACAACAACCACAGACCTCATCAGGCCCTTGGCGGAAAGACACCAAAGGACTTCGCTGCGACCAAAACCGAACCAATTCAATCAGCGAATTAGTGAACTTGCACAGC
>CAVVZW010000253.1:0-37962 GCA_963752265.1 uncultured Alphaproteobacteria bacterium | reverse complement strand
GCTCCTCATGGTGAGGAGGCGCGAAGCGCCGTCTCGAACCATGAGGCCGAGACGAAAAACCCAGCCTCAATTCCCATTGAACACCGGCTTTTGCTTCGCGGCAAATGCCTCAAAGGCGCGGGTGAAATCCTCGGTCGTCATGCACAGCGCCTGCGCGATCGCTTCCGCCTCGATCGCCTCTTCCACCGACATCGCCCATTCCATCGCCAGCATGCGCTTGGTCATGGTGTTTGCAAACGTCGGCCCGGCGGCAATTTCACCCGCCAAAGCCTGCGCCTGCGGCAGCACCTCGGCCGGCGCGACGACACGGCTGAAGAAACCCCAGCGCTCGCCCTCCTCAGCGCCCATGAAGCGGCCGGTGTAGAGCAGTTCCGAGGCGCGCGATTGTCCAATGATGCGCGGCAGGATGGCGCACGCGCCCATGTCGCAACCGGCCAGCCCCACCTTGTTGAACAGGAAGGCGACCTTGGCGCCGGTTGCCGCCAGCCGCATGTCGGACGCCATCGCGACGATGGCGCCGGCGCCGGCGCAAATGCCCTCCACCGCCGAAATGACCGGCTGCGGGCAGGCCCGCATCGCCTTGACGAGATCGCCGGTCATGCGGGTGAAGGCGGTCAACCCCTTTGTGTCCATCTTCACCAGCGGGCCTATGATTTCGAACACGTCGCCGCCGGAGGAAAAGTTGCCGCCGGCGCCGGATACGACAATCGTCTTCACCTCGTCGTCGAAGGCGCAAGCACGAAAGAAATCGGTCAGCTCGCGGTAGCTTTCGAACGTCAGCGGATTTTTCCGCTCTGGACGGTTGAGCGTCACGGTCGCGACGCCCGCCTTTACACTCAGGAGAAAATGGCGCGGCTGATATTGCGCGAGCGGTATCGTGACGGGATTGGCTGGTTGGCTCATGAATGTCTTCCTTTTTATACCGTCATTCCGGAGCGATGCGCAGCATCGAATCCGGAATATCGAGATTCCGGATCGCCGCTTCGCGTCGTCCGGAATGACGGCTTCGAACTCAAATCTCCCCACCGGCCACCGCGATCGCCTGGCCGGTGATCGCGCCCGCGCCCTCGCCGCACAGCCACAACACAGCGTCGGCGACTTCCGACGGCGAGACCAGGCGGCCTTGCGGATTGTGTTTGGTCAGCTCGGCAATCGCAGCTGCGCGATCGCGGCCGGTTTTTTTCATGATGGTGTCGATGCTGCCTGCGACGAGATCGGTGTCGGTGAACCCGGGACAGACCGCATTCACGGTGACGCGTGTGGCTGCGAGTTCCAGCGCCAGCGAGCGCACCAGCCCGATCACCGCATGCTTGGCGGCCGCGTAGGCGCTGACATAGGCATAGCCTTTCAAGCCGGCGGTCGAGGCGATTGCGATGATGCGGCCATGGGGGCGCTCGCGCATCGACGGCAACGCGGCCTGGACCGAGTTGACCACGCCCATGAAGTTCACGTCCATCATGCGCTGGAACAGCGCCGCGTCGGATTTGGCAAAGGCGGCGGATTCGGCAGCGCCCGCGTTCGCAATCAGGATGTCGATCGGCTGGCGCGCGGCTGCTTGTCGCATCGCAGCACCCACGGCGGCCTGATCGGTCACATCGGCAACCAGAGAGAAGCGAGCGCTGCCTTCAGCGACCAGCGCTTCAAGAGCGGCGCTCTGGCGGCCGATGCGGTGACGACGGCGCCCGCTTTGGTCAGTTGGGAAGCGATTTCCCGGCCGATGCCGCGCGCGGCGCCCGTTACGACCGCATGCGGGGAATGCGGCAGTTCCACCATGCGCCATCTCCCCGAATGATTGCAAAGACCACTTCTTCGGGTTCCGGATATATTTTATACTTCAAGCTTTGGCAAACAAATCCGCCGGGATGGGGAGCCGGATGTCACAGGTGGAGGTCAGTTCGCCGGGCGGGCGCCAACCGCGACGGGCACCACCACCGGCGCAGGCAGCGCGGGCGCGCGCTCGACTGCGGCGGCGAGGTTTGGCGCGGAAGTGCTCCACCGTTCCAACCCGAGCCTGCCCGCGACCACGAACAGGATCGCCGCCAGCATCAGCCGCAACGCCGGTTCGGGAACACGGACCGCGAAATAGCTGCCGATCGCAATCCCCGGCAGCGAGCCGATCAACAACACGCCCAACAGCTGCCAATCGGTCGAGCCCAGAATCCAGTGTCCGACACCCGCCACCAGCGTCAGCGGCACGGCATGGGCGATATCGGAACCGACGATGCGCGCCATCGGCAATTGCGGATAAAGCAGCAGCAAAATGGTGACCCCGACCGCACCGGCGCCGACGGATGAAATCGAAACCAGCACGCCGAGCAGCGCGCCCACCAGCACCGTGGCGCGCGCGATCGTCGCGTCGTCAACCCGCTCCATGCGCGCACGCAGCTTGTCGATGACGAGCTTGCGGAAGATCAGCGCGGTTGCGGTCAGAATCAGCGCAAAACTAAGTACGACGTTGACCAGGCTGCGCGCAGCTTCGGCCGAAAGGTCGAGTTGCCAGAGCGCCAACAAGGTGAGGATGCTGGCCGGGATGCTGCCGCAGGCGAGCCGGAGCACCGCCGGCCAATGGATCGTCCGCTGCCAGCCATGGACAACGACACCACCTGCCTTGGTGGCCGCGGCATACAACAGATCAGTCCCGACAGCGGTCGCCGGATGAATGCCAAACAGCAGAATGAGCAGCGGCGTCATCAGCGATCCGCCGCCAACGCCCGTCAGGCCGACAAGCAAGCCGACGCTGAAGCCGGAAGCCACATAGATAGGATCGATCACGCCAAAAGAGCCCCAGATGTCACCCCAATGAGGTAGGATTATATTCCCTCACACGGCAATAGTGTGGACGAAAAAAGAATGATCTTTCCAGTCTACCGGCCGATGGGCGATTTTAGCCTATAAATTCGTCCGCTACTGGTACTTGCGCCCCATCCTGCTACCGCCGGTGCTAGCATGCCAAGGCGTTTTCGGGGCGAAAACAACGGCGCGGAATCAGGCGGCGTCGCGGCGGGGACGAAAAATCAGCGGCTGCTTTTCAAGCTCGGCGGCCGTCACCGGATGGCCCAGAAAATAGCCCTGTGCAAAGTTGACGCCGAGGGTTTTCAGCCCGTCGAGCTGCTCGGCGGTCTCCACACCTTCGGCGGTCACCGACATATCAAGGCCGCGGGCCAGCGTGACAACAGAAGATATGATCGCCAGACTTTTGTAATGCGCCGACAGGTTGCCCATGAAGGACTTGTCGATCTTGATCTTGTTGAAGGGGAATGTGGTCAGGCAACTCAGCGACGAATAGCCGGTGCCGAAATCGTCAAGCGCCAGTGAGACGCCGATGCTGCTCAGCCGCTCCATGAAGGCAAGGTTCTCTACCGCGCGCTCCAGCAACACGGATTTGGTGATCTCGATTTCCAGCCGCTCCGGCGGCAACCCCGAATTCCGCAGCGCGGTTTCGATAACGTCGAACAACTCGGCCTGCTTGAATTGCACCGGCGAAAGATTGATCGAAACCCGGGTGTCCGCCGGCCACAGCGTCGCGTCGTCACAGGCCTGGCGGATGATCCATTCGCCGAGCGGCACGATGAGGCCGGTTTCTTCCGCGAGCGGAATGAACTGATCCGGCGGGATCAGCCCCCGCGTCGGATGACGCCAGCGAACAAGCGCCTCGGCGCCACGCCTGCGGCCGGTCTGAACGTCGAAATAGGGCTGATAATGGACTTCGAACAGGCAGCGCGCGATCGCGTCCCGCAGGTCGCCTTCCAGCGTGTTGCGCGCCTCCAGTTCGGCCGACATCGCCTCGTCGTACAGCGTGAAGCAGTTGCGCCCCGCCGATTTGGAACGGTACAGCGCCAGATCCGCCTTCTTCAGCAACTGCTCCCGATCGTCGCCGTGCTCGGGCGCCATCGCAATACCGATGGAGGTTCCGATCTCGACCTGATGTCCGGGCAGATCGAACGGTTCGGCGATGAGCTTCGAAAGCCGGCTCGCCAGGTCGCTCGAATTGGCGCGCTGATCGTGGCGGCCTGCCTGGATGATGGCGAATTCATCGCCACCCAGCCGCGCCAACACATCGCCGTCGCGTAGCGCAGATAGCAGCCGAACGGCCACCTGGCGGAGCAGCGTGTCGCCGGCGGCGTGGCCGAGCGAGTTGTTGACGTTCTTGAAGCGATCGAGATCGAGCATCAGGATCGAGAACACGCCGCGCGGGTGCTGCTGACCCAGGCCTGCGTGCATCAACTGCTCGAGAAAAAATGCCCGGTTTGGCAGCCCGGTCAGAATGTCGGTCTGCGCCAGTTCGAGCACGCGGCGGTTCGCAAGCGCCAATTCGCGCGAGTTGCGGCTGGCCATGCCGAGATAGACGCAGAGGAAAATGGTGATGGCGCAGCCCGCGGTGAACACCGTCAAGGCGCGGTCGTACCGCGCCGTCAGGTTACCGCCGGCGGCGGGAACGGCCCGCACCTGCCAGTTCGCGTCGCCGATCTTCAGAATGCCGGACCAATGCGGTGCCCTTGCGAGAGCCCGCATCGCCAGCGACGTCGAAGCGACGGAGGAGTAATCAGGCTGGGCTTGCTCCTTGTCGCCTGCGGCAGGCGGAAAAGCGGTGAGGACGACCGCGGCGGATTCGGGGCTCGCGGTCCGGATTGATTTCAGGAGCGGGCCAAGGTCGAACATTCCGACCACGAAACCGGTCAGGTTGCGGCGGAGGTCGGCGACCGTGGCGCGCGAGGTTCCTTTCACATAGACCGGCACGGCCACCAGAATGCCGTGGGCGGTGCCCCTGTCGCTTTGAAACAGACGGGTGGGCACGACGGCGACCGAATTGGTGTCGCGAGCGCGTTCGAGCGTGGCCCATCGGATCGGATCGGTGGAATAATCCATCCCGTAAACCGACGATGTCTTTGGCTCGGTCGAATAGAATATCGGGAAGTAAAATTCATCATCCGGCGCGACGGTGACTATTCTGTCCGACAGCGATTTGAAATGATAGGCCGGAATTCCGTCGTTGATGCCGGCGGCTTCAAATTCCGCGCGCTCCTTGCGATAGACCTTCGGCAACCAGTGGACGCGAAGAACGCCGGGATGGTCCTCGAAAAGCCGGGCGCCGAACACCTCGAATTCACTCCGCGTCACTTCGTCATTGGTGGATTCGAACAGCGTACGCAGCGTGACCATCCTGTTGAGATATTCGTTGACGCCGTTCTGCATCTGGATCAGCTGCGTCGCAGCGACACCCTCGAATTCCGTCCAGGTCACGCGGCGTTCCCAGCGGGCGACGGCATAGGTCCCGACCAGGGTGAGCAACAGGCCGATGCAAGCCGCAACCCAGGCAGGCCGGTAGGGCCGGGACCGGGGTGCGGAGATCTTCCGCCGCTCAACCCTGTCTTCCCTGCTGATATCGCCGGCCTCTCGACCGCTCATCTTCGCCTCACCCGCAACGGCTGTCGCCATCGTCAGTTCTTATGAGGCGGAGGCTAATTAAAAAGCCTGAACTATCAGTACGGATAGCGGACGAGTTTGAATGCCTTAGTTAACGATCTTTGGGATCGATATCAGCTTCCGTACCGCGGAAAAAAGGACAGAAACATCGTCCGAGCGCAGCATACCAAAGGTTGCAACGCGGCTTGGGATTTCCGCGACGGGAACCGCGAAATTAGCGAGCTCTTCACCGCCAGCCGGTAGCATTCGCGTGCGCCAACCGGTTCCCTTTGTTTAAAGTATTGTTATGCATGTTTTACAACCCAGGATTTTAGGCGGCCTGCTTTTGCTGCTGCTGGCTGATCACGCTCAAGCCGGCGAGGTCGGCGTGTGGCCGGACCGGATCCTGTTCGGGCAGGCGGCTGCGCTGTCTGGCCCCTCCTCGGCGCTGGGCGTGAAAATGCGCCAGGGCATTCTGGCAGCTTTTGCCGAGGTCAACGCCAAAGGCGGTGTCCATGGCCGCAAACTCGAACTGGTCAGCCGTGACGACGGCTACGATCCCGATCGTTCGATCCTGCAGACCGTCAAGCTGCTTAACGAGGACAACGTTTTCGCATTGATCGGCGCCGTTGGCACGCCGACATCGCTCGTGACCGAACCGATCGCGAGAAGCCAGAACGTTCCGTTCATCGGCCCCTTCACCGGAGCGGATTTTCTTCGCGAAAAAGGCATGGACAACGTCGTCAATATTCGCGCGAGCTATGGCGCCGAAGCCGAAGCCTGGGTGAAGCACCTGGCCGAAGACCGCCACATCAAGCGCATCGCGATTTTCTACCAGGACGATTCCTATGGCCGCGACGGCCTGGCCGGCGTCAAGGCGGCGCTGGAAAAGCGCGGCATGGAGCTTGCGGCCGAAGCAACCTACGAGCGCAACACCAAAGCGGTCGGCATGGCGATGCGTGTCTTGAAACGGGCGGAGCCGGAAGCAGTGGTGATGGTCGGCACCTACGGTCCTTGCGCCGAATTCATCAAGCTTGCGCGCCAGAGCGGCTTCAACCCGGTTTTTGTCAACATCTCCTTTGTCGGCGCCAACGCGCTCTCCAGGGAGCTGGGCTCCGAAGGCGAGGGCGTGATCGTCTCGCAGGTCGTGCCTTTTCCATGGGACGCGTCCGTGAAGGTCGTCGCCGACTATCAGGCGGCCGAAAAGGCGCTCGATCCGGACTTGCTGCCGGACTTCGTCTCGCTGGAAGGCTATCTTTCCGGCCGGCTCACCGCCGCCGCGCTCGATATGGCGGGCCCCAATCCGACGCGCGCCGAAATGCTGCGGGTCATCAACGAGGTCGGCGAATTCGACATCAGCGGCGATCATCTCACGGTGGGGCAAAAGATGCGCGATGCTCCCGCCAACGTTTTCCTGACCCTGATCCAGCCCGACGGCACGTTCAAGCCGGTCGATAAACTGTAAGGCACGGTTCTTTACGCTGTCATTCCGGGGCGATGCGAAGCATCGAACCCGGAATCTCGAGATTCCGGGTCTGGTGCTAACGCACCATCCCGGAATGACCTCAGACATCTATGCGCCCTTAGCGGTCAGTCTTCCGACTTCAAATCCGCTTCAACGCCGTGAGGATCACCTGCGGCGTCAGCGGAATCTCCGTGATGACAGCGCCAAAGGGCGCGAGCGCGTCGTTCACCGCATTCGACACGCAGGCCGCAGCACCGGCCGTGCCCGCCTCACCCGCACCCTTGGCGCCGAGTTCGCTCTCAGTGGTCGGCGACACCACGTGGCCGACGTCGATGTCTGGCATCTCACCCGACATCGGCACCAGATAGTCCGCCATATTGGCGTTGGTCAGTTGTCCACGTTCGTCGTAGATGCATTTCTCGAACAACGCGGCGCCAAGGCCCTGCACGACGCCGCCGCGGATTTGCTCGTCCACCAGTTGCGGATTGATGATGGTACCGCAATCTTCCACGACCCAATGCCTCAGCAGTTTGACGAAGCCGGTATCGGTATCGACCTCCAGCCATGACGCCTGGATGCCGTTGGTGAAGGCGAACGGATAATTGCGCGGCACGTAGTGGCGCGTCGCCATCAACTCAGGCCGAATGCCCGGCGGCAACGTATCGGGGCGGAAATAGACGATGCGCGCGAGTTCACGCAGTTCGATGCGCGGCGTGCCGTCGCCGGCGTTGACCACCGCGTCATTGGCAATGTCGAGCTCAGCCGGCGTGGATTGTAGGATCGCGGCGGCCACCTCCAGAATATTCCGTTTCAAGACCTTGGCCGCCTGAAGCGCCGCCTCGCCGCCGATGCCGGCGCCGCGCGAGGCCCAGGTGCCGCCGCCATAGGGCGTCTGATCGGTATCGCCGAGAATGACGCGCACCTTGTCCATCGATACACCCAGCACGCTGCCGACGATTTGCGCGGTGAGCAATTCCGAACCCTGCCCCTGTTCGGTGATGCTGGTCTGGACGAACACGGCGCCTTGCGCATCGAGCCGTACCGCGACGCCGTCCTGTGAGGAAATCTTCGCGCCGCCGACACCATAAAACGCCGCGCTCGGATTGGTGACCTCGATGAAGCTCGCAAAACCAATGCCGCGATGAATATTCTGCTTGCGCAAGCTCGCCTGCTCGGCCCGTAGTGCGTCGTAGTTCATCATCGCGAGCAGCTTGTTCAGCGAGGCGTGATGCGACAACAGCTCGAAACGCAAGCCCGACGGCGAGCCGCAGGGATAAGCATCGTCGGCGATCAGGTTACGCCGCCGGATCTCCACCGGGTCCATGCCGATTTTCATGGCGGCGAGATCGACCAGTCCTTCGGTGACCGAACACGCAATGGGGTGGCCGACCGCGCGATACTGGCACATGACATTCTTATTCTGGAACACGACGCGGGCGCGGGCGCGATAATTCTTGGTCGTGTAGGGCCCGCCGACAAGGTTGACGACCTGATTGGCCTCGATCGCGCTGGTGCGCGGATACATCGAGTAAGGGCCGATGCCGGTGAGATCGTCGATCTCGAAAGCAGTGATGGCGCCGTCGCGGTTGACGCCGATGCGCCCCTTGCAGCGATGATCGCGGGCGTGGATATCGGTATTGAAGCTCTCGATCCGGTCGGCGACGAATTTGACCGGCCGCCGTAACATTTTCGACAGCGCATAGGTCGCCATCTCGTCGGCATAGATGTGCACCTTGATGCCGAACGAGCCGCCGACATCCTTGCAGATCACGCGAACCTGCGCCTCCTCGAGGCCGAGATGCAGCGCGGCGATGTTCTGCACCATGTGCGGCGCCTGCGTGCCCTGATAGATCGTGAGCCGCGCCTCGGCCGCATTCCAGTCCGCGACCACGGCGCGCGGCTCCAATGTCACGCCGGTATGCCGCCCGAATACAAACTCCGCCTCGACGACTTCGTCGGAAGCAGCAAAGGCCGCATCGACAGCGCCGGCGTCGAGCGTGCGCTCGAAAGCCAGGTTATCGCCGAGGGAAGCATGAATGACCGGCGTGCTGGCATCGAGCGCGGCGCGCATATCCGTGACCGCTTCAAGCTCTTCGTAATCCACTGTGACAAATTCGGCCGCGTCTTCGGCGGCCGCGCGGCTCGTGGCGATCACGGCGGCGACCGCCTCGCCCTGCCAGCACGCCCGATCAATCGCGATGGCCCGCTGAGGCGCGGATTTGAGGCCCTTGAGATGGGAGAGCACGCCGACCCACGGCGTGATGACGTCAGCCAGTTCCGCGCCGGTGACAACAGCGACAACGCCGGGTTTCTTTTTAGCGGCTTGCGTGTCGATCGAAACAATCTTCGCATGGGCATGCGGCGAGCGGACGAACACCGCATGCACCATCCGCGGCAGTTCCATGTCGCTCACATAGAGACCACGGCCCTGTAACAACCGCTCGAGATTGGGGCGCGGCACCGACTTGCCGATATAGGAATTCGGCCGGTCCAGTTCTGACAAAGCTTGCGGCTTGGCTTGCTCGTTCATGGCGCCGGACTCTTGTCAGAACTCTTGTTGCGATCTTTGCGCGCTTTGGCGGTCGCCTCCACCGCGTCGACAATCGCCTGATAGCCGGTGCAGCGGCAGTAATTGCCGGAGAGATGCTCGCGGATCTGGTCCCTGCTTGGCTCCGCGTCCTGCCGAAGCAGATCCTGCGCCGTGATCAGCATCGCCGGCGTACAGTAGCCGCACTGCAACGCATTGCGTTCGCGAAACGCCGCCTGAAGGTCCGATATCTCGCCCGTGTCAGACAGGCCTTCGATGGTCTCGATCGAGGCCTCGTTCACCTGGACCGCAAGCATCAGGCAGGAGCGAACGATCTCGCCATTGACGCGCACCGTGCAGGCGCCGCACACGCCGTGTTCGCACCCGACATGCGTGCCCGTCAGCTTGAGATGCTCCCGCAAGAAATCCGCAAGATTGGTGCGCGGCAAAACGTACGCTTCGACACGCTCGCCATTGACCTCAAGCGAAATGGAATGCGGCGCGGTCATGCCGTCTCCAGCACCGAGAGCTCGGGACGCGACAACAGCGCCGCCACACACCGCGCCAGCAGCACTTTGGCATAATGAAGTCGCATCGCGCCGTTGGCCTGCTGGTCTTCGGGCGGATCGAGCGCTTCGTCCAATGTCTGCAAGGTCTCGGACAGCACCTTCAACGTCACGTCGGTGTTGAGCAGCCCGGGCACCTGCACGTGCATGGCCTTGTCGCCAACGCCGAAGAACGCAGGGCGAAAATCGATCAGCTTTTGATTGTCGATCACCGCCTGGGCAGCCAGCCCCACAATGGCGTAATCACCATGGCGGCGTGCAAACTCGCAGAAGTAATGCGCGGCATTTGGTGGTGGCAGCGGCACTTCGACCGCGACCAGGAGCTCTCGTTCGGAAAGCGCCGTCTCATAAATCCCCAGGAAGAACTCCTCGGCGGCAATCCGCCGTTCGCCGGCAGGTCCACGAACGACAATGGCCGCGTCCAGCGCGATCACGCAAGGAGGCAATTCCGACGCCGGGTCGGCATGCGCGAGACTGCCGCCGATCGTGCCACGGTTGCGGATGGCGGGATGGGCAACGTGAGCGATGGCTTCCCTCAGGAGCGGCGCGCAGCCAGCGATCTCAGGCGAATTTTGCAGATCGACATGACGTGTCAGCGCGCCGATCGAGAGAACGCCGTCTCGCACCGCAATACCGCGCAGCTCATCGAGCGCGCCGATATCGACGATCAGTTCCGGCGCCAGCAAGCGAAGATTCATCGCGGGCATCAGGCTTTGGCCGCCGGAAAGCACCTTCGCGCGGTCGCCATACTCGCCAAGAAGCTCGATCGCGTTGTCGACGCTGGAGGCGCGGGCGTAATCGAAAGCCGAGGCTTTCATGAAAGGTGAACCTCCTCCCCCGATTTTTGTTTGGATTAGACGGCCCGGTCCGTCAAAGGTCAAGATCGTTTATCGAACGATAATTTCTGATGACTCGGCTCCCGGATCGGGGCTAATGGATTAAGCGCCAAAGAGAGAGCGAACGATGAAATTGGGCTTCTTCACCATGCCGATCCACCCGCTGGAGAAGGATTGGCGGGTTTCGCTCCGGGAAGACCGCGAGGCGTTTATTCTCGCCGACGAGCTCGGCTTCACGGAAGCCTATGTCGGCGAGCACGTCACCGATCGCGCCGAAAACATCACCTCCTGTGTCGCCTTTCTGGCGTGGGTGGCGGCCGCGACCAAAAAGATCAAACTTGGCACCGGAACGGTCAACATGCCGAATACTCATCCGGCGGCGATTGCTTCCAGCCTTGCGATGCTCGATCACATGACGGATGGACGGCTGATCTTCGGCATCAGCCCGGGCGGGCTTTTGTCGGACGCTGAGCTGTTCGGCAATCTCGACGCCAACCGCAACGAGATGTTCCTGGAATCGATCAACCAGGTCCTCGATATCTGGTCAAGCGATCCGCCCTACAACTTCAAAGGCAAGTACTGGAACATCTCGACCGAACGGACACTGATGCCCGAGGTCGGACAAGGCTTTATCGCCAAGCCGCTGCAACGTCCGCATCCGCCGATCGTGGTGACGGCGGTCGCGCCGTTCTCAAAGGGTGTTACGGAAGCCGCCGTCCGCGGCTGGGATCCGATCTCGGCGAACTTCCTGATGCCGGCCTGGGTGAAAAGCCACTGGCCGAAATATGTCGAGGGCTGCGAACGCGGCGGCAGGCCTGCCGATCCCGCCAATTGGCGCGTCGCCAAAAGCGTGTTCGTCGCCAAGGACGCGGCGACGGCAAAGGCCTACGCGACCGATCCCGATGGGCCTTACGTCTACTACTACCGCTCGCTCTTCACCAAGCTGAAGAAGAACGGCCGCATCGAGTTGTTCAAGACAAGGCGCGATCAGCCCGACGACGAGGTGACGCTGGAGACGATCTGCGACAAGCTCATCATCCACGGCACGGCCGAGAGCGTCGCCGACCAGTTGCTCGCGTTTCAGGACGAGGTGGGCAGCTTCGGCACGCTGCTTTACGCCGGCAAGGACTGGAAGGACCGCGAACTCGGCCGTCAGTCGATGATCCTGACGGCGGAAAAGGTGATGCCGCTGGTGAACGCGGCAGCATCGAAATAGCACCTATTCCGCGGCCTGCCATTTGCAGTCGACGGCGGTGACGACATGGACCCCTGAATTGGGTTCGCCGTGATGGGTTACGAGTAAAAAATCGGGTGAGCAGGTCGACAGGATGGTCTTGGTGTGGACCATCTCGATCTCCGATTGCTCTACAGTCCCGCCGGAGTCGGTGAAGCTGATGCTCGAAAACTTCACGGTTCCGAAGTTGGCAAGGGGATACTTGCCGCCGCCGGGCCGCTCAACGATCCATTCGGCCGTACCGCGTTTGCAGACGACAGTGGAACTACATGATTGGGTCGTCGAGATGCTGCGCTTGGTAGTCAAATCGCTCAGTTTCAGGAGATAGGAACCGCCTGTGTAGGTGACCGAGGCCTCAATGACATCGCCAGGAGACACAGTGAACGGTTCGTCGCCCGTACTGTCGGCGCCGGCGTACATTTCCCAGAAGGCCTTATAATACATGGGAGCGGCCGCACTGCCGCAAACCGCCACGGTTCCGGCTTGCTCGACCGTCGAGGTTCCGTTGCCGTCAAGACCGACCCAGAAGGAAACCCTGGCATTGGGTGTCGTGCAGAACACGGTAGGCTGCGTCCACGTCGCGCTCACAGCCGTGAAGGTGATGGGCGGCGCCGGTAAAGTGAGACCTGGGCTTTCCACGCTGTAACCCGACCACGTGCTTAACTTCTCCTGCGCCCGCGCGCCGGGCGCCAACACGAGAGTGCCCAGGGTAACCAGCAACGCGGCAATCGATCGATGGCGCATCATGCACAATCTCCCATGTACAATCTTCTATGGCCCGTGAAATGCGACGCTGTTTTTGACCTATGTTCTGGCGGTCGTTCTACGATGTGTCGTACGCCGGGGCGCAACGGTTCGAGCGCACGATCGGCAATCGACGATTTCGGTAGTGGAAAATATGCCGGGAACGTCGAAATAGATTGAGCGATCCGGCTCCGGTTCCTCATCCTTAAGGAGCCGCCTCTTGGCGGCGTCTCGAAGGATGAGGTGTCCGAGATCGTTCGGGCCTTCATGGTTCTCCTGGCGATGCGCAGCATCGTCCAGAAGACGGCGCTTGCGCGCCTCCTCACCATAAGGATCGTACACCTTTCCTAAACCAGCGCCTTCACCGGAAGCCGGCGAACCGCCTCCTTCTCGCCGAATACCTGCGCGAAACCGGCCAGGAACGCATCCACCGCGTCGCTGATCATCTGCTCCTTGCTTTCGAGCACCGGGGATTCGTAGATGAATTTGCGCACGCCGTAATAGAAGATGCCAGAGTGAAATACCCAGGCCATTTCGAGTTCGGCCGGATTCAACTTGCTCTGCGCCGGCAGTCCGGCCTCGTGCCGGCATTCCCGGATAATGCGCGAGAGAATCTTGTCCCTGACGATCCCGACATAGGAACGGTTGATCTCAAGGCCCTTCAGGCCCGAATAGAAATAGATGCGCAACCATTTGCGGCTGAAGATCACGCCGGTATAGGCCTCGTAGAATTCCTTCAACCGCTCGGCAAGCGGCCGCGCGCGGTCGGCAATCAGTTTCTCCCACCCGTCACTCAGCGGTTCGAGATAGACGGTGCGATAGACTTCCTTGATCAGATCGTCCTTGCTCGGGAAATACCGATAGAGCAGCGGCTGCGTCACGCCCAGCCGACGCGCCAGCGCCCGCGTTCCGCCGCCGAATCCTTCCTCGGCAAAAAACTCGGTGGCCTTGGCGACGAATTCCTGGCGGCGGTCATCCGGCGACAAACGCCGCTGCTTGGTTCGCGCGCGCTTTGATGTAGCTTTTTTGCTCATGGCTTGGCGGCCGCCGGAACGTCGCCGGTGAAGCGCCCGAAACCGCCACGGACGAACAGCAGCGGTTCCTGCTTGTTATAGGTATAGGCCTCGACGGCGCCGAGAAAGATCACATGATCGCCGCCATAATAGCGATTGGCGGACCGGCACTGAAAATGCGCGACGCTGCCGGTGAGCAACGGCGCATTGCCGATTCCCGGTTTCCAGTCGACGCCGGCGAACCTGTCGACCGTGGATTTCGCGAAGGTCGCGGCGAGCGCCTGTTGCGAGACGCCGAGCACATTCACCGCGAAGTGGCTGGCGTTCTGGAAGATCGGCAAGCCCTGCGAATACATCCCCAGGCTCCAGAGCACGAGCGGGGGATTGAGCGAGACGGACGCAAAGGAATTGCAGGTCAGCCCATAAGGCTTGCCGTCATCCGCCACCGCCGTGATGATGGTGACGCCGGTGGCAAAGGTACCGAGCGCGCTGCGGAAATCCCTCGGGTCCAGCGCGGAGGTGCCGCTTGAAAGCTCATTGGCGGTCTCCGGCTCCGGCACATGCGTTGGCTTGTCGTTCATCCCGTCTCACAGCGTCAGGTTTTCGGAAGGCAGGCCAAGCGCGACCCGCCCGTAATTGGTGCCCGCCGCATCGAAGTTGAAGGCGATGTGGGAGTTGATGGCGTGCGCGTCGCGGAACTGCCGCTGCAACGCGCCGGACATGTAGAGGCCGCGCGCGCCGCTCGCCGCAAACAGCAATGAGACGGCCTCGGTGCAGAGGTTGACGGAAAACGCGCCGTCGCGCCGCATTTTCGTTTTCTTGGCCATATCCGGAATGTGTCCGGCCCGCGCGTCGGCCAGCGCCGCGATGCAGGTCGAGCGCATGATCAGGCGCGCGGCGTCAATCTTGGAGGCGGCCTCCGCGATCTTGATCTGGGTGGTCTGGAGATCGCTGAGCTTGGCGCGGTTATAGGTGGAGGCGCGATGCCGCGCGAAATCGACATAGTCGTCGAGGCAGGCCTGCGCGTTGCCGAGCGCGACGCCCGACAGCACATAGGGAAACAGCGAGAATACCGGCAACGTGTAAAGCGCGTTCGGATTGACGGCGCTTCCCGGCGTCGGGCCGCCCGCCAGTTCATGGACGCCAACCGTCATCGCCACAGGCACGAATGCATCGGTCACCTCGACATCATTCGATCCCGTGCCGCGCAGGCCCGATGCATCCCAGGTATCCTTGATGCGGTAGTCGCTCTTGGGCAGCAGGAAGACGCGATATTCGATGCCGTCGGCGTCGTCCTCGGACCACACCACACTCGCCAGCATGTTCCATTCGCAGCAATTCACGCCGGAAGAAAACGGCCAGCTGCCGCGCAGCACATAGCCGCCATCGACCTTTCGGGCGCGGCCGGCGGGAAAGATGAAGGACGAGGCAATCAGCGCATCGGGGTTTTTGCCCCAGACCAGATCCTGGGCGCGCTTGTCGAACATCGCGAGCATCCAGTGGTGGCTGGCGAGGTTCGCGAAGGTCCAGGCGACGGACGCATCGCCCTGCCCGATCGCGTCCGCGCAATCGATCAGCGCGATATAATCGAGTTCGGAGCCGCCGACGCGCTTGGGCTGCACAATGCGAAAAAGCCCGCTTTCGTGCAATTCGTGTTCGGTCTCCTTGGCGAGACAGCGTAATTGTTCCGAACGCTGCGCGGACTCGCGCAACCGCGGAGCCAATGCCGCCGCGCGCGCCACCATCGCCGCATAAGCGCGGGGATCCAAATCTGCGCCCGAGGGCGCATTCGCTTTCGCAACCGTAGCTGTCATATCGCGATCCTCCCGATCGCCGCTTGCGCCGATGTGTCTTATACGCTTGATTCTTCTTGTACACCCGCTCGGCAATTGTTTATCGCCCGATCACTAATTAAGGCGTGGCACGGGTTGTCCGTCAATCGAAATCCGGCAAAAACACGACCCGGCCGGAGATGTTGAGTTTGCAAGCCGCTGCTAATTGGGGTCCGCGCGATCGCCCGTTTTGGAGATGGGGGCCGCGGCGTGCGCGGCTTTGCCCGGCCCGTCTTGCCAACCCTCTTGCCAAAACGCGCACGTGAGACGGCCCTCACTGTCGTGCAAGGCCGCGATATCCAGCTCGTGCCGCTTCAGCGCATCGGACGCGCAGTCAAAGGCGCGATAGAACTGCGAACCATCAAAGGCAACCAGCAACAGGTCCACGCCTGCGTTAAGCCTCTCGACGACCGCGGTACAAAGGTGGGTATAGACCGCGCCCATGATCAGGTCGTCGGTGATGACGATACCCCTGTAGTTCCATTTTTGCCGGATCATTCCATCGATGACCCGCTTCGAATGCGATGCCGGACGATCCGGATCAACTGCCGTCAGTGTCACATGGCCCACCATGAGAAGGGCATTTGACGCGGCGAGCACCGCGACGAATGCGTCTTGGCGATTGTCTCCTGGTTGATCAATCGCTATTGAAGACGAGGGTCACGTCAGTTGCGTGAGCTTCATTCGGCAGGAAATTTTTCATGGATAAGACGGTAGGGATTGTCGGGCTCGGCATCATGGGCGGCGCGATCGCGCGCAACCTGATCGAACGCGGATGGCATGTGGTCGGCTTCGATACCGATCCCGCCAAGTGCGCCGAGCTCGCGGAAAAAGGCGTCGCCATCGTCGAAAGCGTGGCACATGTCGCCCGCAATACGACCGTCATCATGACGAGCCTGCCGACGCCCGCGGCCGTCGAAAGCGTCGCGAAGGCGATCGCCGATTCCAGCCAGCCCCAGCGCATCGTGATCGAGCTCTCGACCCTGACGCTCGCCGACAAGCTTCGTTTTGAGGCGATACTCAAGTCCGCCGGCCATATCCCGCTCGACTGCCCGCTGTCCGGCACCGGTGCGCAGGCCAAAATGCGCGATCTCATCGTCTACGCCAGCGGCGACAGCGCGGCGATTGCCCGCTGCGGCGAATTGTTCGCCGATTTTTCCAAGCAAAGCGCCGATCTCGGCGTCTTCGGCAACGGCAGCCGGATGAAATTCGTCGCCAACCACCTGGTCGCGATCCATAACGTCGCAACAGCAGAAGCGATGATTCTGGCGGAGCGCGCCGGGCTCGATCCGAACAAGGTCGTCGAGATGGTCGGCCCGGGCGCCGGCGGCTCGCGCATGTTCCAGATGCGGGCGCCGATGATGGTCGAAGGCAAATATGAGCCTGCCACCATGAAGGTTTCGACCTGGAAAAAGGACATGGCGATCATCGCCGAATTCGCCGACGATGTCGGCTGCGTAACCCCTCTGTTTACGCTGACGCAGCCGGTCTACACCCAAGCCATGACCATGGGACTGGGCGATCAGGACACCGCGGCCGTTTTTGAAGTCCTGAAGCAGACGATCGTCACCGCCCCCAAAAAAGCCTAAGGCCAATCGCCGCACTCGGCGCGGCGCGCCTACCGCACCGCGTCAAAACGCTGTGAAAGCGTGCGTTTTCGACTTTAGTGCGTACCGGCGCCTCACCCCGAGCCGTGGTTATCGCTTGATCATTTAGGGCTTCCGTCCGATAAATCATCCAACGATAAAAACGGACGGATATTCTGGTTAGTTGCGTTGGGAGGGGTCATGACGATTTCACGACGGCAGTTTGTGTCAGGCGTTGCCGGTGCCGGCATCGCAACCATGGCAAGCCCGAACCTTGGGTTTGCGCAGAACAGCGGCCCCATTCGCATCGGTCTTCTGGCGGCCAAGACCGGGCCGCTCGCCTCCGGCGGCATCGACATGGAACTGGCGCTCACCATGTTCATGAAGGAGCGCGACTACACGCTTGCCGGCCGCAAGGTCGATCTGATCGTGGCCGACACGGCTGGCGTTCCCGCGACCGCGCGCACCAAGGCGCAGGAATTGGTCGAGAAGAACGACGTGCATTGCATCATCGGCCCGCTCGCGGCCTTTGAGGCGCTGGCGATCGCCGACTACCTGACCGAAAAGCAGGTGCCGACGCTTGGCGTTGCGGCAGCCGAAGACATGACCCAGCGTCACCCCTCACCCTGGTTTGTCCGGCTGACTTCGACCTCGGCGCAATGCGCCTACCCGCTCGCCGACTACGCGGTGAAAGAACTCAAGTACAAGAAGATCGTCACCATCGCGGACGATTTCGCCTATGGGCACGAAATGTGCGCCGGTTTCCAGCGCGCCTTCGAGGACAATGGCGGCAAGATCATCCAGAAGATCTTCACGCCGCTGGCGACGCCGGATTACGGCAGCTATGTCGCGCAGGTAAAGAATGCGGACGCGATCTTCCTCGGCACCGCCGGCTCGAACGGTTTTCGCTTCCTGCGCCAGTTCATCGAATATGGGCTGAAGGACAAGATGGCCGTGATCGGCGGCATGACCGCGCTCGACGAATCCGTGCTGCGCAACATGGGCGACGAGGCGTTGGGCATTGTCACCACGAGCTGGTACTCGGCCGAACTCGACAACTCCCTCAACAGGGCATTTGCGCCCGCCTTCCGCAAGCAATTCAAATACGACCCCGGCTATTACGCCGGAAGTACTTACCTATCGGGCGAGGTGCTGGAGGCCGCACTCAAGACGATCAAGGCCGACGCCGAGAACAAGAAGGCGCTGATGGCCGCAATCCGCAGCAACAATGTCGAGACGATCCGCGGGCTCGTCAAGTTCGACGAGTTCGGCAATGCGACTGGCGATGTCTACATCCGCAAGGTGACGCGAACCGACGGACGCCTCGTGAATTCCGTGATCAAGGACTATCGGGATGTCAGCCAGTTCTGGACTTACGACAAGACCGAGTTTTTGAAAGGCCCGGTCTATTCGCGCGACTATCCGCCGGCGAAAAATCTGGAGCTCTGAAGGCTTACGCTCTGACCGGCGAACGGAAGTATGAGACGCTAGATGCAATTTTGGATCATCCAGGGTCTCAACAGCCTCTCGCTCGGCGGGCTCCTGTTTTTGCTGTCGTCGGGATTTTCGCTGATCTTCGGCCTGATGCGGCTTGCCAACCTCACGCATGGCGCGTTCTTCATGCTGGGCACCTATCTCGGTGCGGTCGCGCTTCGAACCTACAGCGGGTTGAACATCTGGGTGACGGCAATTGCAGCAGGAATTATCGTCGCGGCGCTCGGCGGCCTGTTCGAGCGCCTGGTGCTGACACGGCTGAAGACCAACCCGCTCGGGCAGGTGCTGGTCACACTTGGAATGTCTTTCATCATTTCGGATGCGTGCCTGGTGCTGTGGGGCGGCGACTCCATTCCGGTGCCGACGCCGCACAGTTTGCAGGCACCGACGCGGCTGTTCGGCTTCGCCTTCCCGACCTATCGCCTGGTGCTGGTCGGCGTCGCCGTCTCGGCTGCGATCGCGCTCTATATCCTGATCGACCGAACGCGGCTGGGCGCCATGATCCGCGCCGGGGTCGATGACCGGCAGATGGCGCGGGCCGTCGGCATTCCGGTGTCGCGGCTGTTCACGCTCGTGTTTTGCCTTGGCGCAGGCATTGCCGGCGCGGCCGGCGTGCTCGGTGGTCCCATTCTTTCCGCTTACCCCGGTTTAGATGCCGATATGCTGCCGCTCGCGCTGATCGTCGTCATTCTCGGCGGCATCGGCAGCCTGTTCGGCGCCTTCATCGGCAGCTTCATCATTGGCTTCATCTATACGTTCGGCACCATGGTTCCGGATCTGGGCTATATCATCCTGTTCCTGCCGATGATCGTCGTCATTGCGTTCCGCCCGCAGGGCCTGTTTGGACGGCTCAGTGCATGAAGTGGATCGCCAGCGCCGTCTTCGCCGCCGCGGCGCTTTCCTTGCCGTTTTTCGCGGGCGATTTCTACATCAACCTCGCCAGCCAGATCTTTATCGCGGCGATCTTCGCGCTCAGCCTTAATCTCCTGGTCGGCTTCGGCGGCATGACCTCGCTCGGTCACGCCTCCTATCTCGGCGTTGCCGCTTACGTCTCCGCGCTGATGACCAGCCGGTACGGCTTCGACCACGGCACGGCGGCACTGATCTCGATTCTCGGCACGGTAGCGATGGCGGCGTTTTTCGGCGTGATTGCCCTCCGCGCCACAGGCCTCGGCTTTCTCATGATCACGCTGGCGCTATCGCAGGTGCTGTGGGGGCTCGCCTATCGCATGTCCGGCGTCACCAATGGCGACAACGGCATCGCGGGGTTGACCCGCCCCGCGCCGTTCGGCATTTCGCTCGATAGCGCGGCTTCGTTCTACTGGTTCGCGCTTGTCGTCGCGATCATCGCCTTTATAATGATGGCGATCTTCGTGTCGTCATCGTTCGGCTCATCGTTGAAGGGCGTTCGCGATCAGCCGCGGAGAATGGCAGCGCTCGGCTTCAATCCCTGGATGATCCGCTGGATCACCTTCGTCTATGCCGGCTTCTGGGGCGGCGTCGCCGGCCTGCTCTACGTCTACTACAACAAATACATCCACCCGACCTCGCTCTCGACCACGAGTTCGGCGGAAGCCTTGTTAGGCGTGATCGCGGGCGGCTCCGGCACGCTCACGGGTCCGGCCGTCGGTGCCGCCATCGTGCTGCTCCTGAAGAACTATGCCTCGGCCTATATCGAACGCTGGAACATGCTGCTGGGCGTTGTCTTCCTGTTCATCGTGCTGGTGATGCCCACGGGAATCGTCCCTGGCTTGCAGCAACTTGCCGCGCGATTGCGGGGGCGATCGTCATGACCGCGGCATCGTCAAACCTCGCGCTTGAAATCACGGACCTGAACAAGGCGTTCGGCGGCCTCAAGGTGACGCAAGGGGTGTCGCTTTCGATCAGGCCGGGCGAGCGGCGGCTGATCATCGGCCCCAACGGCGCCGGCAAGACCACGCTGTTCAACCAGATCTCCGGCGACATGCGGCCGAACTCCGGACGCATCAGGCTGTTCGGCGAGGACGTCACCACGCTTGCCGCCTACCAGCGGGCGCATCGCGGCCTGTCGCGCACCTACCAGATCATCACGCTGTTTGCCGGCGACACGCTCGAACATAACGTTACGCTCGGCCTGCTCGGCCTGTTATCATCGCGCTGGCAGATGTGGCGGCCGCTGTCGTCCTATCGCCATCTGGCGGAGGATGCGCGCCGGACGCTCGACAGCGTCGGTCTGCTGAACCTGGCGGATCATCCCGTCTCCGAGCTCGCTTATGGCGAAAAGCGCCGGCTTGAACTGGCGATGGCGATGGCGCAAAAGCCCCGCTTGCTGCTGCTCGACGAGCCGCTGGCTGGCCTCTCCGACAACGAGCGGGGAACCGTGAAATCGCTGATCGCCTCGATCCCGAAAGAGGTCACCGTGGTCATGATCGAGCATGACATGGACACCGCGCTTGATCTCGCCGAAACCGTGACGCTGCTCAATTACGGCCGCGTCATCGTCGACGGCGAGCGGGACACGGTCATCGCGGATGAGCGAACGCGCGAGGTGTACCTTGGCGCGTGAAGCCCTCCGTCTTTCGAACGTGCATGCCTTCTATGGCGACAGCCATATTCTGCACGGCGTCGGCTTTTGCCTGACCGAGGGAGAGGTGCTGGCGCTGTTGGGACGCAACGGCGCCGGCAAGACCACCTGCATCTCCACCATCGTCGGCTTTCTTACCCCGAAAGAAGGCGACATCCGCCTCTTCGGCGAGATGATCGCCGGGATGACGCCGGAACGCATTTCGCGCCTCGGCATTGGTCTCGTTCCGCAGGGACGGCGGATCTTTCCGTCACTGACGGTACGCGAAAACCTGACCGTGGCCCGGCAGCGTGAGCGGGACGTGGCGAAGCCGTGGACGATCGAACGCATTTTCGAGCTGTTCCCGCGCCTGCAAGAGCGCCATTCGCAATTTGCCGGCACACTGTCCGGCGGCGAGCAACAGATGCTGGCGATCGGCCGCGCGCTGATGGGAAATCCGCGCGTGTTGCTGCTCGATGAACCGTCGGAAGGCCTCGCGCCGCTGATCGTGGCCGAGGTCGGCCGCACCATCAAGCGGCTCAAGGAGGAAGGCCAGTCCATCGTTCTGGTCGAACAGAACCGGCAGTTGGCGCTCGAGGTCGCTGACCAGGCGGTCATTCTCAACACCGGACGCTGCGTCTTTGCGGGCAAGGCGGCCGAGATCAACGAAGACCTCATCACGCAGCATCTCGGCGTGTATCGCGCGCACTAACAGACAAAGGAAAAAGAAAATGAAAGTCGGCGTTTGCGGAACGGGAAGAATGGGCGCTTCGATCGCTGAGCGATTGATCGCGGTGGGGCATGAAGTCGGGGTCTGGAATCGCGATACGAAAAAGACCGAGCCACTGGTAAACGCCGGCGCGAAAGCCTTCGCTTCACCTGCCGCGCTCGCGGAAGGTTGCGACGTCACGATCGTCATGCTCTTGAACGATGCGGCGACAGAGGCCGTCTATCGCGGCGCGAACGGCCTGTTGAAGGCCAATCTCGGTGACAAGCTCGTGATCGACATGAGCACGATCCGCCCGGATACGATGACATCGGTGGGCAACGCGGTGACGACGCTTGGCGCGGCCTTTGTCGAATGCCCGGTCGGCGGCAGCAAGGTGCCCGCCAAAGAAGGCAAGCTGTTCGGTTTGGTCGGAGGCAGCGAGGCAGATGTCGCGCGCGCAAAACCCCTGCTAGAGCAGCTTTGCCGCCGCATCGAACATGTAGGTCCCCTCGGCGCAGGCGCGACGCTGAAGCTCGCGGTCAACCTGCCGCTGCTCGTCTACTGGCAGGCGCTCGGCGAATCCCTGACGATCTGCAAGCCGCTCAACCTTCCGCCCGAACGGCTGATTGATATCCTCTCCGACACCGCCGGCGCGCCAGCCGCCATGAAAGGCCGTGGCGCCGTGATCGCCAAAGTACTCGGCGGCGCGCCGCTTGGCGAAACTGCGTTTGGCATTACCGCTGCCAAAAAAGACCTCGCGACCGCCGTGCAATTTGCCGCCTCCCTCCATGCCGAACTGCCGGTTGCGAAAAGCGCGCTGGCCTGCTTTGAGGAGGCGGAAGCGGACGGGCTTGGCGAGGCCGACGCAACAACGGTTTCCGTGCACTGGACCCGGCGCAAGCCGAGACCTTGATCCATCAACCATTCGACTGTTCTATTGCTTCAACCCAACAGCAGAGTCCTTCCATGATCGACGCCAAGAACCGCTATGGCCGCACCGCCGCTCGCAACAACGACGCGGACGGACTCGCACGGCGCCCTTCCTCGACCACGATCGACATTCACGCCCACATCGTGGTGCCGCAGGCCGCCAAGCTCGCAGGACCGCATGTCGATCTCTCCCGCGTGCCGCTGGCGCATTTCGCCAATGCCGAGACCAAGGACATCAATGCGAGCCAGGAAAAGGACGTCGCCGAAGTCATGACGACGATCGATCGGCGCCTGTTCGATCTCGACAAGATGGGCATCGATATCCAGGTCGTCGCGCCCGCGCCGCCGCAATGTTACTACTCGGTCAAGCCAGAGATCGCCGAACAAGCGCATCGGCTGGCCAATGACGGCGTCGCGGAATATTGCGCGCGAAAGCCCGACCGGTTTGTCGGGCTCGGCGTCGTCACTTTGCAGGAGCCGGAGTTGGCGGTCCGCGAGCTCGACTATGTGATGAAGGATCTGAAACTCAAGGGCGTCGAAATCCTGACCAATGTCGACGGCCAGGAATTATCCGATCCGAAATTCCGTCCCTTCTTCGCGCGCGCCGAACAGCTCGGCGCCTTCATCATGATGCATCCGAACGGATTCACGCAAGGAGAGCGCCTGACAAACTTCTATTTCAACAACGTGCTCGGCAATCCGCTCGAGACGACGCTGGCGCTTCACAACCTGATTTTCTCAGGGACCCTGGCGCGCTTCCCGGACCTGAAGCTGATGGCCGTGCACGGTGGCGGTTATCTGCCGGCTTACTCCGGCCGCATCGATCACGCATGGGGCGCGCGGAAGGATTCGCATGGCGAGCTGCCGTTGCCGCCGACGACTTATCTACGGCAGGTTTATCTCGACACCGTCGTCTTCAGTTATCACCAGCTCGCTTATCTGATCGACGTGTTCGGACCCGATCGCATCGTCATGGGCACCGACTATCCCTTCGACATGGGCGAATATAATCCGGTCGGACATGTCGCGGGCGTCCACGGCATGGATGAAGCCATGCTGGCGCAGATCGCGGGCGGCAATGCCGCGCGCGTGCTGGGGCTGGATGTCTAGCTTTCTGTTTGACGCGTTTTCTTCACGCGAACCGGTATCCACTTCGCTTGAAAACGCTCTAGCTAGAGATCCAGCGTAACACCCTCGCGGTTGTCGGAACCATCGAGGTGCGCACCCGGACGTGGACGAGCGACGCAGATCATGGCGTCGCCGTCCGCAATCTCGTGCGCCGGCGGCTCGGAATAATCGACATCGCCGCTCACAACCCTGACCGCGCAGGTCCCGCAGATTCCCGAACGGCAGGAATGCAGTGGCGATATGCCGTTGGCTTCCGCGAGATCAAGCAGCGATCCCGCACCCGGCCGCCATAGTGCGGTTTTGCCGCTCTTTGCGAATTCGACGACGACGCCCTCGCTTGCATCGATCTCGGCGGCCGCTTCGCTGCGCCGCGCAATCGACGCCGGGCCAAAACTTTCGAAATGGATACGATCATCCCGCACGCCGAGCGACAGCAGTGCGTCGTAGACGACCTGCATGAAATTGGCCGGCCCGCAGAGATAAACCTCATAGTCGTCGAGCGGCAACACCCGTTGCAGCAGTGCCCGATCAATGCGTCCCTCGCTCTGATGCGTGCGCCCAAGTTCATCGTCACCGGACGGACGGCTGAAGACAAGATGCACGTCGAGGTTCGAATGCAGCTCCGCCTTTCGAGCCAGATGCGCGGCAAAAGCCAGGTGGGCGCCGTTGATCGCAGCGTGAATAAACCGGATCGGTTTGTGCAACCGCGTGCGGCCGTTGTTGACGAGCTGACTGTTGAGCATCGCGATGACGGGCGTGATGCCGACGCCCGCCGAGATCATCGCCACCGGCCGATCGGCCGCCTCGTCGAAGCTGAAGCCGCCGCGCGGACTCAACACCTCGATTTGGTCGCCGGGACGCAAACGATCGTGCAGCCAGTCCGAGATACCGCCCTTCCCCTCCCGTTTGACGCTGATTCGATAGCTGCGTCCGTCGGGGGCGTCTGACAGCGTATAGGTGCGCAAGGCCGGCTTGGCCCAGCCGGAGGGCTGGACGCGGATCGGCAAATATTGTCCGGCCGCATAGCCGGCCACGCCGCCGCCGTCGGCCGGCTCAAACAGGAATGAGCGGATGCCAGCGCTTTCGTCCGTGGTCTCGACAAGGCGGAACGGCCGCCATGTCGACCGCAGCCGCTCGGCCTCCATGGTCCGCCCAGCCTCCGCCCAGGTGCCGGTACGCTCGCTGAGTGGCGAGGTTTCCGGCGCAGAGAAGCGCGCAGGCAGCGCGTCCGCCACGCGGATGACCTCCTCGATATGATAGCGCATCAGTCGCTGGGCGCCGGTAAATGCCTTGACCTCCGGCCCGTCCCAGATCACCTCGGTACGGGCCGCGATATAGAAGAGATCGCCGGTCTCGAAGTCGATAAACAACAGCCCTGCGCGATTGTCGATTTGCAAATTGCCCAACGTATTGAAAATGAAATTGCCGACGAAATCCGGCGCAGTCAGCGTCGTCTCGTCATCGACGCGCACGAAACCCGGCCGGCCGCCGCGATGGCTGATATCGGCGCCGCTGGCGATTGCGTCCTCGCTGCGCGGACCGACGGAGGCCACAAAATAGGTATCGGCCTTTTCAATGACGGCTCGTGCCGTCGCATCCAGTACCGTGCGGCGGTTCGCAGGGCGTTCGATCCGGACATGCGGGTCGCGTGTGAACACCGGCTCGCGGCCCTGGATATATTGTGGGCATAGGCCGAGCGTGGTCTGAATGGCAATGCCAAAGCCGTCCGCACCGATATCGCGAACCGTACCGATCGCGCGATTACGGCGGCGGGTGTGGAGTTGAACTCCCATCAGGGCGATCGATGCACCCGCCTTGAGCGTCTCATGCAGTGGATCGCCCGGCAGTGGCCGCGCCTTGACAACGAGCGTGTGCGCATCGGGCGTTTGCAGGAAACCGGGTTCGCCCATCAGCATCGATGCCCACGGCCGCCCTCGTTCGTCGGCCGATCCGACGAACGCGTAAGGCAATAGCGGGAAGAACTCACGGTGCTGATCTGTCAGATAGCGGCGCACCGCGCGACGGCCTTGCGCGTCGATCTTCTCCCTGACGCCGACACGTTCCTGAACCGCGAGTTCACCCGCATGGAACGGCGAACGTTCGAGATCCCAACCGGGAAAAGCGGGAGCGGTGGACATGGGCGCAGCCCTCGTATCGATCGCGGCGGCCGGAACGAGCTCGCTCCGGCCGCGCTCTTGAGAGGCGATCAGGCAACCTTTTGCAGGCCGACCGGCGTGATCACGAACGGCACAAAGCCAGGGAGACTCTCGACCCAATTCAGCCAGCCGCGCACGGCCGGATATTTCGAGAGATCGACATTCCCCTCAGGGGCGCGCGCGATGTAGCTGTAGAGCGCGACATCGGCGATGGTCGGGTGGTGGCTACCGGCGATCCAGTTCTTGCCGGCAAGCTCCGCATCGATCAGCCCCAGAACGAGATGGGCGCGTTTGATCACTTCTTCGGCGTTGTAAGGCGCGTTGAAAACCGTAATCAGCCGCGCGGCTGCGGGGCCGAAGGCGATTTGGCCGGCGGCGACCGATAGCCAGCGCTCGACGGCAGCAGCACCTCTGGCGTCTTCGGGGAGCCAGTCGGTTTTGCCGAGTTTCTTGGCCACATAGACCATGATCGCATTCGAGTCGCAGACGATAACGCCGTTATCGTCAAGCACAGGAACCTGACCGAAGGAATTCAGCTTCAGGAAGTCGGGAGCCTTGTGCGCGCCCTTGGCGAGGTCGACCTCCACCAGGTCGAACTTCGCGCCGATCAGCGAGAGGAAAAGCTGCGCCCGGTGCGCGTGGCCGGACAGCGGATGCCAGTAGAGCTTCATTGTCGGTTCTCCTTGGATGGGACAGCCGGCAATTCGTTCCCGGCAACGTCGAGCATGACGATGCGCAGGCGATCGTAGAAGCCACTCGGTGCGCAAAATACTATTTCGATAAATGAAATAATACGCGCTGGAATTGGCTTACTGTTGCGCGCCGGAAGCCTTGTAATCAGGCTGTTGGAGCGGATGCGAGCTCGAAAATTCCGCCATGGCAAAGCAGCGATCCGTGAGGCCTTTCACCAGCGGATACGGATCGAGGCTGACCTTGAGATATTGCGATCCGACCACCTGGCCGGCGATGCAGATATCGGCGAGGCCGACGTCGTTACCGAGTGCAAACGGCGACGGTTTTCGGCGCGTCAGGAAACGCTCGTAAGCCGCGAGAGCTTCGATGCTCCAATGCGCGCACCATTCCTCGATCGCTTTGGCGTCAGCGCCAAAGGTCTTCGCGAGGTGCTTGCGAATGCGCGGCACAGTCAACGGATGGGCATCGGCAATGGTCATCAACGCCAGCGAGCGCGCATAGGCGCGCTCCTTGATATCGTCCGGCAGCAGCCGCGGGCTCGGCTTGATGTCGTCGAGATATTCCATGATCGCCAGCGACTGGTACAGCGAATGGCCGTCATGGATGAAGGTCGGCACCACGTGCTCAGGGTTCACGTCGTCATAGCCGGGCTTGAACTGTTCGCCCTGAAGGATATCGATCGAGATCTCCTCGAACGGCAGCGCCTTCAATTTCAGGGCGACCCTGATGCGATACGACGCGATCGACCGCCAGAATCCGTAAACCGTGATGCTCATTCGAAAAGACCTCATTTAAACCGGCCGCCTGCTCATAGCATTCGCGGCCGATTAGACAAGATCTCACTCTGCCCGATTGTGTTGCTGCCAGCGCAGCAGATAGGCCTGTAGCCTCCGGATCAGGGCTGCGAGCACCACGCCGACCAGCATCAGCACCGTCACCGCGACCATCATGCCCGAGGCTTCGCCCCTCGCCTCCGACTCAATGATGAGACGGCCGATGCCTTTTTCGGCGCCGATGAATTCGCCGACGATCACCCCGATCAGTGCAAACGAGATCGCGGGCGTGAGCGACGCAAACACCCACGCCATGGTGGAGGGGATCACCACCGTGCGGGTGATCTGCCATTCGCTGGCCCCCAACAGCCGTGCGGCATTGATGAAGCCTTCGTCAATCGAGCGCGCGCCCTCGAAGGTGTTGTAGAAGACGAGAAACACCACCACGATCCACGAGGTCACGACCTTGGAGGTGTCGCCGATGCCGAAGGCCAGCACAATGATCGGTGCGAGCGCAATCCGTGGAATTGAATTCACCGCGGTGATGAACGGTTGAAAGATCGCGCTCAGCCGGTCCGAGCGCCCCAGATGGATCGACCGGCAGCTCGCGCCCGAGCGCCTGAACGCCAGCTATCTCGTCGACTACGAGCCGCTGCGCGAACAGTTTTTCGACGCCCATGTGCCGTGCGAATGGCTGGAGTCCAACGAGCCGTCGTATGTGCTCTACACCTCAGGCACGACCGGGCGGCCCAAAGGCGTGGTGCGCGACGTGGGCGGCTATGCGGTGGCGCTGGCGGCATCCATGGAGTACATCTTCGAGGGCCGCGCGGGCGACACCATGTTCACCGCGTCGGATATCGGCTGGGTGGTCGGCCATAGCTACATCATCTATGCGCCGCTGATCGCGGGCCTGACCACCGTCATGTACGAAGGCACCCCGATCCGCCCGGACGGCGGCATCTGGTGGCGGCTCGTCGAGCAGCATCGGATCAACCTGATGTTCACCGCGCCGACCGCCTTGCGCGTCCTCAAGAAGCAGGACCCGGCGCTGCTGAAGAAATCCGATCTGTCGAGCTTGCGCACCCTGTTCCTCGCCGGCGAGCCTCTCGACGAACCGACCGCCTCATGGATCGCCGACGCGCTCGGCAAACCGGTGGTCGACAACTACTGGCAGACCGAGACCGGCTGGCCGATGCTGGCGATCCAGCGCGGCGTCGAAGCGTTGCCGCCGAAGCTGGGCTCGCCGGGCGTGCCGGTCTACGGCTACAACCTGACGCTGCGCAACGAGCAGACCGGCGAGCTTTGCGCGCCGGGCGAGAAAGGCGTGATCACGCTCGGCTATCCGCTGCCGCCGGGCTGCATGTCGACCGTGTGGGGCGACGACCGGCGCTTCGTCAGCACCTACTGGTCGAGCGTGCCGGACCAGCAGCTCTATTCGACCTTCGACTGGGGCATCCAGGATGCCGACGGCTACGTGACGATCCTCGGCCGCACCGACGATGTGATCAACGTTGCGGGCCATCGTCTCGGCACGCGGGAGATCGAGGAAGCGTTGTCGAGCCATACGGCGGTGGCTGAAGTCGCGGTGGTGGGCGTGGCCGATCCGCTGAAAGGCCAGGTGGCGTTGGCGTTCGTCGTGCTGCGCGACGCGGACCGTTATGCGGCGGACGAGGCGCGCGTCGAAACTGGAGGCCGATCTCATCGCGACGGTGGACCGGCAGCTCGGCGCGATTGCGCGGCCGGCGCGGGTCCATGTGGTGTCGATGCTGCCGAAGACGCGCTCCGGCAAGCTGCTGCGCCGCGCGATTGCGGCGCTGGCGGAAGGCCGCGATCCGGGCGATCTGCCGACCATCGAAGATGCGAGCGCGTTGCAGCAGGTGCGCGATGCGCTGGCCGCCGGTGGGAAGGGCTAGCGGAAAGCTGCTCGGCTGCCGCGCGCTCGCGAGGAGCCCCGCGCGCTAGCCCGCGCAGCCCGCGCCTGCAAAAACCGCTTCAGGATCCCGTTCGAATACGTCCCGGCGATCTCGGTCAGAAACGACGCGAACGACGCGGGCGCATGCGCGTCGGCGGTGTCCGAAATCGTGCGCACGATCGCGCACGGCACGCCGTATTCGTGACACACCTGGGCAATCGCGGCGCCTTCCATTTCGACGGCGAGCGCATCGGGCAACGCCTCGCGCAGCGCCTCGACGGCCGCCGCACTGGCGACGAACTGATCGCCGCTGATGATGAGCCCCCGATGCACCTGCGGCAGTTGCGTGCCGAAGCGCGCCGCCGAGCGCGGGCCCCTCTTCCGCGACAAAGCGCTCGGTTGCCGCGGCGAGTTGATCGGCGAGCGCCTGATCGGCGGCAAAGCGGGCGATGCCGAGCAGCGGCACTTCAAAACGCGGAAATAGCGGCGAGGCGTCGAGATCGTGTTGCGTCAGGGTATCGGCCACGACGACGTCGCCAATCCGCACCTCACGTCCGACTCCGCCGGCGACACCGGTGAACACCACCGCCTCGACATCGAACGCATGAATCAGCGCACTGACCGTCGCCGCCGCGGCCACCTTGCCGATGCGCGCGAGCGTCACGACGCACGGCGCGCCATGCACCGTGCCGAGGTGATAATCGCGGCGCCCGTGCGTGACCGTGCGCACGCCGGATTCGGCGCGCATCGCCTCGACCAGATCGCCGAGTTCCTGCGGCAACGCCGCCATGACCCCGAGCGGACGGCGCGTGCCCGCCGCCCCGGTTTGCACTGTGCTCATTCGACCGCCTGCAGTTTGGCGACGGCGAGCGCCAGCCATTTCTCGCCGTGCCGCTTGAACTTGACCTGGGCCTTGGCATCCGTGCCGCCGCCTTCCAGCGCGGTAATCGTGCCTTCGCCGAACTTCGTATGGAACACCTGCTGACCGACCCGGAAGCCGCTTTCGGCGGCGCGCTGTTCATTGGCGAAAGCCGGCAGCGGCGCCGAGGTCGACGACGACGGGCCCGTGTAGCCCGGTCGCGAGAACCAGTCGCGGCCATAGCCGGCGTTGTCGGAACGGCCACCCCAGCGGGCGCCCGCTTCGACCTTGGGCGTGAGCCACTTGAGCGTTTCCTGCGGCAGCTCGTCGAAGAAGCGCGAGCGGATGTTGTAGCGCGTCTGGCCGTGCAACATCCGGCTCTGCGCAAACGACAGATACAGCCGCTCCTTGGCGCGCGTAATCGCCACGTACATCAGACGGCGCTCTTCTTCGAGGCCGTCGGTTTCCATCGCGCTGTTCTCGTGCGGGAACAGTCCCTCTTCGAGACCGGTGATGAACACAGCGGTGAACTCGAGCCCCTTCGCGGCATGGACGGTCATCAATTGCACGGCTTCCTGACCGGCCTGCGCCTGGTTGTCGCCCGCTTCGAGCGACGCGTGCGAGAGGAAACCGGCCAGCGGCGTCATGGTGTCGGGATTCTGCGCGGGGTCCGTGAGGTTCGGCGCATCGAGGACGACGATGTTGGGGTCGTCGGTGGCCGTTACCAGTTCCGGCGCTGCGGTCGCACCAGGACGTAGCGGAATGGAACGCGCGGGCGTGTCGAGACCGTAGCCTTCTTCGCTGACGAAAGCCGCCGCCGCGTTGACCAGTTCCTGCAAGTTTTCGAGGCGGTCCTGGCCTTCGCGTTCGGTCTGATAAAACTCCGAGAGACCGCTTGCGCGCACCACGTATTCGACCGTTTCGGGCAAGCTCATCTGCTGCGTTTCCGCACGCATCTTGCCGATCAGATTCGCGAAGCTGGCGAGGCTCGACCCCGCCTTGCCGGCGACGTACGGAATCGCCGCGGCCATCGAACAGTTATAGAGCCGTGCCGCATCCGCGAGCTGCTCGATCGAACGCGCGCCGATGCCACGGGTCGGGAAATTGACGACGCGCGAAAACGCGGTGTCGTCGTTCGGGTTGTCGATCAGACGCAGATAAGCGAGCGCGTGCTTGATTTCCTGACGCTCGAAAAAGCGCAGACCGCCATACACGCGATAGGCGATGCCCGCATTGACGAGCGTGTGTTCGATGGTGCGCGACTGCGCGTTGCTCCGGTACAGCACGGCGACTTCGCTGCGCGAGGTGCCGGTGCTGATGAGCGCCTTGATTTCCTCGACGATCCAGCCGGCTTCCTGGGTATCGGTGGCGGCTTCATAGACGCGCACCGGCTCGCCGTGACCGGCATCGGTGCGCAGGTTCTTGCCCAGACGCCGCGAGTTATTGGCGATCAACTGATTGGCCGCATCGAGGATATGGCCGTGCGAGCGATAGTTCTGCTCGAGCTTGATCAGATGGCGGACGTTGAACTCCTGCTCGAAGTCGCGCATGTTGCCGACATTCGCGCCACGGAACGCGTAGATCGACTGATCGTCGTCACCGACGGCGAAGATCGAGTTGGTTTGACCGGCCAGCAGCTTGAGCCAGGCGTACTGGAGCTTGTTGGTGTCCTGGAACTCGTCGACGAGGATATGGCGGAAGCGCGCCTGATAATGGGCGCGCAGCGGCGGATTGTGGGCGAGCAGCTCGAAGCAGCGCAGCAGCAGTTCGGGGAAGTCGACGACGCCTTCACGCTGGCATTGCTGGTCGTAGGCTTCGTAGAGTTCGACGAACTTGCGGTTGAAGTTATCGGTAGCGTCAACGTCTTTGGGGCGCAGACCCTGCTCTTTGGCGTTGTTGATGAAGTACTGGAGATTTTTCGCCGGATACTTCTCGTCGTCGATGTTCAGGCCCTTCATCAGACGCTTGATCGCGGAGAGCTGGTCGGCGGTGTCGAGGATCTGGAAGGTGGCAGGCAGGCCGGCGTCACGGTGATGGGCGCGCAGCATGCGGTTGCAGAGGCCGTGGAAGGTGCCGATCCACATGCCTCTTGTATCGATGGGCAGAAGGGCTTGCAGGCGCGCCATCATTTCGCGGGCGGCTTTATTGGTGAACGTTACCGCGAGGATGGTTGCGGGGGATGCCAGGCCTTGCTGGATGAGCCACGCAATGCGGGTGATGAGAACGCGGGTTTTGCCGCTGCCCGCGCCGGCCAGAATGAGTGCCGGTTCGTTGGGGAGCGTTACCGCGGCGTGTTGTTCGGGGTTTAGGTTCAGCAGGAGTTCGGGCATTTTCCAGGGGGTCGGCGGCGGTTCGTTCGTCATTATAAGGTTCGGGGGTGGGTTTGGTTTTTGCCTTTGCCTGCGCGGCGCTTTTGGCTGTTTTCTTAGGGTGTTGGGCTTTCCTTGCGTTCCTGGTGGTCTGTTTGCCTGCGGCGCCTTGTTTGTTGGTTTTGCTTATGGCGTTGGCCTTTCCTTGCTTTGTTATCGGTCTATTAGCTTCGCCCCTGTGCGGGGCGGCACTTACTTTCTTTGCCGCCGCAAAGAAAGTAGGCAAAGAAAGCGGGCTGCAACCGCCAGCCCGTAGTGAGCCATCCCGGTCTACTCGTGGGAACGGCCCAACACGAGACCTGCCCTCGCATTTCCCCCGCTCGTGACAAGGCGCTCATCCACCCCACTCCGCACTGCGTGCGTCGCGGATGGGTTTGCCGGGGAAGGCGGGACCAACGCGCGTCACCGAAGGAAAGTTATGCCCGACAGCGGGGCGCGCAGCGCGACGCTGGAACGGATGAGTGCTGTGTCACTACCGCGTGTGGCGCGAGGGCGGGTCTCGTCTTGGGCCGTTCCCGGTGGTGCACCGAGATGGCTCACTACGGGCTAGCGGTGTGAGCCCTTGGATTCAACCGGTCAATGCAACACCCAACGTTTCTGCCAGTTTTTCGGCAGGGTTCATAAATTGCAAGGTCTGACGAGGGCGACCGTTCAGGCGCGCGGCAACCTTGTTCAACTCTGCCTGCGAATAGCCGTCCACCGGCACCCCTTTGGGGAAGTACTGGCGTAGAAGGCCATTCGTATTCTCGTTACTGCCTCGTTGCCACGGGCTTTGCGGGTCGCAGAAATACACCTGTACGTCCGTCGCGATCGTGAAGTTCCTGTGGCTCGCCATCTCCACGCCACGGTCCCATGTGAGCGACCCGCGCAGTTCCTTTGGCAACTTGTTCACCTGTTTTATCAACGCGGAAACGACGCTCGCCGTATCCTTGCCCGCCACCTTGACCAGCATCACGTAGCGCGAGTGCCGCTCCACCAGGGTGGCAATGTACGTGTTGTTTGAGCCGGCCAGCAGGTCGCCTTCCCAGTGTCCGGGTATGGCACGGTCCTCCACCTCGGCGGGTCTTTCGCGAATCGAGATCGCCCCGCTTATCCTGCCCCGGTTCTGGCCGCTTGCCGAGGCGTTCTTCGCCTGGCGCATCGTGCGGTTCGTACGAAGATGCGCGATGAGCTCTTTCTTCAGCACGCCGCGCGCCTGGATGAACAGGCTCCGGTAGATCGTCTCGTGAGATATCTGCATGTCCTTGTTGACCCGGAACTCGCGCCTGAGCCATCCCGCTATCTGTACAGGAGCCCATTGTAATTTGAGCTTGGCCGCCACCAGCCGGCGCAGCCGGGCATTGCCCGACAGCGCACACGCCTTGGGCCGCTTTGCGCGCTCCCAGGCTTGTGCATCGGCCTCGTGTGCCCGATACCTGTGGCTGCCGCCATTGCGGGAAATCTCCCGGCTAATGGTCGATTTGGGGCGCCCTAACTGCAGTGCAATCTGGCATATCGATACGCTTGCGCCAAGCGCCCGGGATATCTCCTCGCGTTCGGCAAGCGTCAGCGCTCGCGCAGACCGTGTGCGCACAGCCGGCGCAATGCCGCCGGTCTTGTTCACAACGCGATAAACCCCGCTGGGTCGACGCTCAAGCATGCGCGCGATGGCGCTCAGCGATTGACCCTCGCCCCACATCTTCCAGATTGCGCTCTTCTGCTCCGCGCTCAACCAATGCTTTCTCTGTCGTTCCACAGCGCTTTACCCTCCGATTCCGTATTGGAACAGAGGTGTTGCAACGACCGGTTGAATCCAAGCCCGCTTTCTTTGCTTACTTTCTTTGCGGCGGCAAAGAAAGTTGCCGCCCCGCACAGGGGCGAAGCTAATAGACCACTAACACAGCAAGGAAAGGCCAACGCCGTAGGCAAACCAACAACAAGGCGCCGCAGGCAAACCCCCACCACCCCTTATAATGAAAGATTCCATTGCATCCGCCAGACCACGAACAATGAGCGACACCACGCTTGCCAAGAGTTTCGAGCCCCACAACATCGAAGCCCAGTGGGGCCCGGAGTGGGAAAAACGCGCCTACGCCGCGCCAGCATTCCAGGGCGAGAAGCAGAAAAACTTCTCGATCCAGCTCCCGCCGCCCAACGTCACAGGCACCCTCCACATGGGCCACGCCTTCAACCAGACGATCATGGACGGCCTCACCCGCTACCATCGGATGCTCGGCGAAAACACCCTCTGGGTCCCCGGCACCGATCACGCCGGTATCGCCACGCAAATCGTCGTCGAACGCCAGCTCGACGCCCAAGGCGTCTCGCGCCATGACCTCGGCCGCGAAAAGTTCGTCGAACGCGTCTGGGACTGGAAGCAGCAATCCGGCTCCACCATCACCAGCCAGGTCCGGCGCCTCGGCGCCTCCATCGACTGGTCGCGCGAATACTTCACCATGGACGACAAGATGTCCGCCGCCGTGCGCGACGTCTTCGTCCGTCTGTATGAACAGGGCCTGATCTATCGCGGCAAGCGCCTCGTCAACTGGGATCCGGTCCTCATGACCGCCGTCTCCGACCTCGAAGTCGCCAGCGAAGAAGAAAACGGCCATCTGTGGCACATTCAGTACCCCCTCGCCGACGGCTCCGGGCATCTGACCGTCGCCACCACCCGGCCCGAAACCATGCTCGGCGACGTCGCCGTCATGGTCCATCCGGAAGACGAGCGCTACGCCGCCCTGATCGGCAAGACCGTCAAGCTGCCGCTCTGCGACCGCGAAATCCCCGTCATTGCCGACGACTACGTCGACCGCGAATTCGGCACCGGTGTCGTCAAGGTCACCCCCGCGCACGACCTGAACGACTATCAGGTCGGCCAGCGTCACGGGCTGCCGCAAATCGAAATCCTCACGCTCGACGCGAAAATCAACGGTAACGCACCCGAAAAGTACCGCGGTCTCGATCGCTTCGAGGCGCGCAAGCAGGTCGTCGCCGATCTGGAAGCCATCGGTCTGCTCGAGTCCGTCAAGCCGCACAAGCTGATGGTGCCGCGTGGCGACCGCACCGGCGTCGTGCTCGAGCCGATGCTCACGGATCAATGGTTCGTCGCCATGAGCAAGCCGGCCCCGGAAGGCACCTACAATCCCGGCAAGTCGATCGCCGAAGCCGCGCTCGACGTGGTCCGCAACGGCCAGATCAAATTCGTGCCGGAAAACTGGACCACCACGTACTACCAGTGGCTCGAAAACATCCAGGACTGGTGTATCTCGCGTCAGCTCTGGTGGGGTCATCAGATTCCCGCGTGGTACGGCGAAAACGGCGAAATCTTCGTCGCCAAGACCGAGCAGGACGCGCAAGCGCAGGCCACCGCCAAGGGCTACACCGGCGCCCTGAAACGCGACGAAGACGTGCTCGATACGTGGTTCTCGTCGGCGCTGGTGCCGTTCTCGTCGCTCGGCTGGCCGAACGAGACGAAGGAACTGCAAGCCTTCCTGCCGTCGTCGGTGCTCGTCACCGGCTTCGACATCATTTTCTTCTGGGTCGCGCGGATGGTCATGATGACCACCCATTTCACCGGCAAGGTGCCTTTCGACACCGTCTATGTGCACGGTCTCGTGCGTGACGCCGAAGGCCAGAAGATGTCGAAGAGCAAGGGCAATACACTCGACCCGATCGATATCGTCGACGGCATCGATCTCGACGCGCTGGTCGCCAAGCGCACCACCGGTCTGATGAACCCGAAGCAGGCCGCGTCGATCGAGAAAAAGACCCGCAAGGAATTCCCGGAGGGCATCCCCGCGTTCGGCACCGACGCGCTGCGCTTCACGATGGCGTCGATGGCCACGCTCGGCCGTAACGTCAATTTCGACCTCGCCCGCTGCGAGGGCTATCGCAACTTCTGCAACAAGCTGTGGAACGCCACCCGCTTCGTGCTGATGAACTGCGAAGGCCACGACTGCGGCTTCGGCAAGCCCGCTGATGCGTGCGGCCCGAATGGCGAGGGCAACTGCGGCCCAGGCGCTTATCTCGACTTCTCGCAGGCCGACCACTGGATCGTCTCGCATCTGCAGCGCGTCGAGGCCGAAGTGGCCAAGGGCTTTGCCGACTACCGTTTCGACAATGTGGCCAACGCCCTATACAAGTTCGTATGGGACGAATACTGTGACTGGTATCTCGAACTCGCCAAGGTGCAGATCCAGAATGGCGCGCCGGAACAGCAGCGCGCCACCCGCCGCACCTTGCTGCGCGTGCTTGAAACGGTCCTGCGCCTCGCTCATCCGGTGATTCCGTTCATCACCGAAGCGTTGTGGCAGAAGGTGGCGCCGCTTGCCGACCGTTACCCGCAAGGCAAGGCCGAGGGTGAAGCCTCCATCATGGTGCAGGCTTATCCGGTAGCGGATCTCAGCAAGCTGGACGAGGCCGCCGAACAATGGGTGGCCGACCTGAAGGCCGTGATCGACGCCTGCCGTAACCTGCGCGGGGAAATGAACCTGTCGCCGGCCACCAAGGTGCCGCTGCTCGCCACCGGCAACGCCGAGCGTCTGCGCACCTTCGCACCGTACGCCCAGGCGCTGGCTCGACTCTCGGAAGTGCAGATCATCGCGGACGAGGCCACCCTCGACGCGCAGGCACATGGCGCGCCAATTGCTATCGTAGGCAATGACAAGCTGGTGCTGAAAGTCGAAATCGACGTTGCAGCCGAACGCGAACGCTTGTCGAAAGAGATTGCGAGGCTGGGCGCGGAAGTGACGAAATGCAATGCCAAGCTGCAAAATGAAAGCTTCGTTGCCAAAGCCCCGCCCGCAGTCGTTGAGCAGGAGCAGAAAAGGCTGGCAGAATACGAAACGACTATCGGCAAGCTGAACGCGCAACTTGCGCGCCTGCCGGCCTGATCGATGCTCCTCGCCTGTGCCTGCGCACAGGCGTAGCCACCAGAGGATTCAGGGGTATATAACATGCTAAAAGTTACAAAAGCGGTCTTTCCGGTAGCTGGTCTTGGCACCCGGTTCCTCCCCGCCACCAAGGCGAGCCCGAAGGAAATGCTGCCCATCGTCGACAAGCCACTGATCCAGTACGCGGTCGAGGAGGCCATGGCCGCCGGCATCACCGAAATGATCTTCGTCACGGGCCGCAGCAAGCGCGCCATTGAGGATCACTTCGACAAGTCGTACGAAATCGAAGCCGAGCTCGAAGCGCGCGGCAAGGACAAGCT
>CAVVZW010000252.1:0-9140 GCA_963752265.1 uncultured Alphaproteobacteria bacterium | reverse complement strand
GTGATGTTGTTGCCCGAACCCGGATCGGTAATGCCGGACGTGAGGCTAACCGTGCCCGTATCAACCGCGTTGGTCGCCGGACTGCCGGTGCCGAGCAGGTTGTTCGCGGTCGCGCCGGTGATCGCCGCCGAGGTGAAATTGGACTTGGTCGAGTAGCCGACCGGGGTCTGAAGCACCTGGTTGGCGATCGACTGGGCGCTCGAAACCAGGCTTTGCAGCGAGGTGATGCCGGTGTTGGCGGCCTGGAGCACCTGCACACCGTTGCCGATGCTGTCGAGCAGGTTACCGATGTCGCAGGCGCGGTTGTTGAGGCCCTGCGCGGTGAAGAAGTTGGTCGGATTGTCGAGCGCCGAATTGACCGCGTTGCCGGTGGCAAGGTCATTCTGGGTCGTTGCGAGCAACGAAGCCGTCGACTGCAAGGAGAGGAGGTTTTGGCGAACTGACGCCGAAAGAACGATACCGGACATTGCTGTTACCTTTCTGGTTTTCTCAAGTACCCGACTTTTCAAGCCGGATTACCGAGGCAAGGTGCGAGCAAGCCCTCTAACAAAACATGAATCGGCTCCTTAAAGTTCCCCCAAGCTGTTGAAAAACAACAATAAAAACTAAATATTCATCATATCGATTTACCATTCGCCTCATTGAAATCACTACACATTTTCGCGCTCCCCCACCGCGTTTACGAATTTTTAACAGCGACTCGGGAAGACTGCGATTTGGCTACGAGTGTTGGAGTCCGTCGCCCACGTTCTGAGCGTTTAATCGCGCAAAATTCGAACATCACGCCCACAAGCGGGCGGCAACGGAGAACAGGCATGGCGCTAAAAGTCGAACTGAAGCCACACGAGCGGATCATCATCGGATCCTGCGTGATCACCAACACCGATCAGCGCGCCCGACTTTTGATCGAGGGCGAGAAGATCCCGATCTTGCGGGAAAAAGACATCCTGACGCCAGAGACCGCCGATACACCGGCCAAGCTCATCTATCTGTCAGTGCAGTTGATGTACATTTCGCCGACGCCCGAGATCAATCACGGCACATACTTCAATCTGTTGCGCGACGTCGTCACCACGGCGCCCAGCATGTGGCCGCTGATCGAGGGCATCAACATCGCCATCCTCAGCGGCGACCTGTATCAGGCGCTGAAAGAAGCGCGGAAGCTCGTGGCCTACGAGAAAAAGCTTCTCGATCACGCGCGCACCAAACAGGCCGCCTGAGCAAAATCGCTCAAGGCCGTTTCAGATCCCAACCGACGGCTCACGCGCTATGTTTGCGCCGTGTGCCGAATTCAAGCACGGCGGCAACCAGCGCATCGAGATCGATCGTATCGGTGCGGTGATTGACGATCGCAGCCCGAATCGCAAGCTTTCCGTCCAGCGTGGTCGTTGACGGTGCCGCAATGCCCGACTCCTGGACATCCGCCACGATCTCGCTGTTGACGCGATCCGCATCCTCGCTTCGATAACGAAAGCAGACGATGTTGAGTTGCGCCGGCGCCAACAGCTCCAACCGCGGTTCCGCCGAGACTTTCGCCTCCAGATAGCGCGCCAGCGCGCAGGTACGCTCGATCATCACGCCCAGTCTGTCGGTGCCGAATGCTTTCAGCGTGAACCACGTCTTCAGCGCGCGAAACCCCCGTGAAAGATCCGGACCCAAATCGCACGGCCAAAGTGAGCCCGCGGCAAGGCCCCGGGTTTCGCGCCGCAGATAGACGGCCGGAGCGGCGAAGGCCTCGAGATGGCGCGCGCTGTCGCGAACCAGCAAGAAGCCCGCGTCATATGGCACCTGTCCCCATTTGTGGAAATCAAGCGCGACGGAATCAGCGGTCTCCAGGCCTGCGAGGCGCGGCGCGAGCGCGGGCGCCAGCACGCCGAGCGCGCCATAAGCGCCATCGACGTGAAACCAGAGTTGCTCTTCGCGGCACAACGCGCTCAAGCCTGCGAGATCATCGATCGCGCCGACATCGACCGTTCCGGCCGAGCCGACCACGAGGAAAGGCCGCAGGCCGATCTCGCGATCGCGTTTGATCTGGGCGCGCATCGCTTCAACATCGACGCGATGCGAACGGTCCACTGGCAGGCTCCGCAGCGCGTCGGTGCCGAACCCCGCCAGATCCATCGCCTTGGCGATGCAGCCATGTGCCGCTGTCGACGTATAGGCCGTGAGCAATGCGCCTTCGCCACTGAGGCCATGCTGCCGCGCATCCCGCCCCAGCGCCGACGTTCGCGCGACCCACACCGCCATCAGGTTCGCCATCGACGTTCCCGTGACAAAGACGCCGCTGGCGGTTGGCGGAAAGCCGAGCATCGTCCGCGTCCATTCGGTGATCTGACGCTCGACTTCAATTGGCATGTGATCGCGGCCGCCGAGATTGGCGTTGAGCCCGGCGGCCAGCATCTCCGCCAGCGCGCCGACGACGTTGCCGCCGCCATGCACCCATCCCATGAAGCCCGGATGAACATTGCCCGTGGCATAGGGCGCGATGAAATCGGAATACTCGCGATAGATCGCACCGAGGTCGCTACTCTCGCGCGGAAGCTGCTCGCGAAAGCGCGTGCGGACCTCGTCGGGGATCGGACGCCAGACCGGTTGCTGGCGAATGTTGGCGGTGGCGTCGATCATGTCGTCGAGCATGCGATGAGCTTGCGCGCGCAACTCGTCCCAGTTCTGCGGGTCGAGCGTTTCGCTCGGCCCGATCGCCGAAGATCGCTCGGACGGCGTGGTCACGCCGCCGCCTCGGTAGGACGCCCCGAGCGCCGATTTAACATCGCCGCGAAAGCCTCGAACACTTTGCGCATTTGCGGCACCTTGTAAGGAAAGATGTCCGGCGAATCCATGTCGTGAACAATTGCCGTGTTGTCGGCTTCGAAGATCAGCAACGATCCGTCTTTGGTTTCCGCGCAATCGATCGTGAAATAATCGAGACCGATACGCTTCGACAAACCGGCAAGCGCTGCGCGATGGGTTTGCGCAAAACTGGAATCGAACGTCTGCATGAACGCTGCTTCTTCGCCCCGCTTGTCGGCGCTATCGGACATTCCCGCGTTGAGATACCAGATGTCCCAGCGATCGGCGATGGCGAGATGACATGCGTAAGCCTGCCCGTCAATGAAGACGATGCGATATTTGCGGAACAAGCCGTCGTCGCTTTGATAATCGACAAAGCGAGAAATGAAGAATGAATCCTGCGCATGCTCGCCGAGATAGCGTTCGACTGCAGCCGGGTCATCGAGCTTCGCAAGACCTTTGCCCGCGTGCGATCCACGCGGCCTGACGATGACGGGAAACGAAATGCCCGCGGAAATATCGGAAGGCGCCAGCGCCGATTGCGAAAGCAGCATCAGCTGTTCGCGCGTGACGCCTGCCGTCGGCGGAATCTCCAGGCCTTCGATTCCATCGAGCAAGCGATGCAGCTTGTCGCGATCGAGATTGCCGATCAGTTGCGGCGGATTGAGCAGCGGCCGCGGCCAGTGCGTCATCGCGTGGCCGATCTTGTCCAGCGCGCCGCGGCAATCCTCGGAGTCCGACGCAATCACCATCGTCACATCGTGATCGGGCAGCCAGTCGGGCCAGTCGATGTCAGGCATGACGTAGAGCGTCGTCAATTCGATTCCGCTGTTCTCCAGCAGAAATTCAATCGGCGTATTGCTGCCGATGTCGGTAGCTGCCGCCAGCGCCAGAACGCGCAAACGTGGCGGCTTGACCGCGCAGGGCGATCGGAACAACTGATGCGAAGAGAGGATGGCCTGCTGGATCGCAAGCCCGGCCTCCTTGTCGCCGAGGAGTTGCGCGATCAGCGAAAGATCGAGCCCCTCACCCGCTTCGATGCTGCCGTCGAGCAGGCGCGCGATCAGCCGTCGCCACAGCGGACGAAGATCGTGCCCGGCCTCATAGGCTCGCGTGAGCCTGGCGAGCCCGATGCGCTCGGCGCAACCCGGCCGAAGGCTGCCGGTCCGGCGTGCGGCTTCCGGCTCAGGCCGCATCGCTTGCCCGCGCCGGGCTTGCAAATTGCGAGGCGACTTCGCCGCGAAACACCGACGGGCCGACATGATCGAGGCGGCTCTGAAGATCGGCCCAGATTTCGCCACCGATGTCGGTCCAGCGCTTGCAAAACGCAAAATCCTCACTGAGGTAAGTGCCGGTCGCGGGATCAATCATGCATTCGAACAGCGCAAAGCGGTTAGGACTTCCCGCAAGCTTGTCGTGCGAGTGTTCGCGAAGGAATTGCAGCGATGCATAATCGGGATGCGCGCACATCTTCTCGAAGACGCGGCGGCGAATCATCAGAAAGCCGGTGCCGGCGTAGCGCACCCGCGTGAAACCATTGACGACGGCGACGTGGTCGGGGTCGTTGATCTCCAGCACATAATCGAGCGCGGCGGCCGGCACGTTCGGCCGCTTGCTCTCAATGGCGCGTTGCGCCTTCTCCCAGTTGAACTCGTTTGATCGGATAGACACCGGCCACGACATCCGCGCCGAACTCAATCAGCCGAAACACCTGATCGGGCGTAAAGCCGATATCGGCATCCACAAACAGAAGATGCGTCGCGGTCGGATCATCGAGAAACGCCGTCATCAGGTTGGCGCGCGCACGCGTGATCAGCGCATCGCCATCGCGCAACTCGACCTTGAGGCGCAGGTTCGACAGCGGCCTCACGGCGCTCTGCAGCGCGAAGACGGAGTTGACATAAAGGGTTGAGACCTGGCCGCCGAAACACGGCGTAGCCACTACGAGATGGATTTGCTCGTCCATGAAGGCGCTCCCTGCGGCTCGTGCTCGTTCAGGCTGCACAGCTCGCCGCAATCCTCACCAATGAGTAAACAGACGTGGTTAACGAATTCCTAACGGCCCAAGCCTCCCCTGCCCCTGGCCGATAATTCCGCGCAATTCTTCAGCGAGGCCGGCAATGACGCTGTCCCAGTCGCCGAACGCCTTCTGGCGCAGCAGTGTTGCGGTCGGATACCAGGGCGTATCCGGCCGATGCCGCAGCCAGCGGAAATCCGCGGCATGCGGCAGCAGAATCACGACCGGCTTGCCCAGGCTACCCGCGAGATGCGCCACCGCGGTATCGACGGAAACGACGACGTCGAGTTGCGAGATGACGGCAGCGGTGTCGGCGAAATCAACAAGCTCAGGACCTAGATCCCGAAGCTTCGGCAAGCGCTGCAAGGCGTCGCGGTCGGCGTCGCGCATCTCGCGTTGGAGACTGAAACAAGCGAACGGCAGGCTTTCAAGGAGCGGCGCGAGCCGCGCCAGCGGAATCGAGCGGTTGGCATCGTTCTTGTGCGCGCTCGAACCGGACCAGACGAAACCGGCGCGCGGACCGCTTCCTGACAGGCGGTCGCGCCAGTGGGCTACGCGCGCTGCCGACGCGGCCAGATAGGGCGCTTGGACCGGAATGGTCGCAAGTTCTGTACCGAACGCCACCGGAAGTGAGAGCAACGGACTGTGCAAATCGAAGTGCGGAAGCACCTCGCCTTTGGCGATGATCGTCACGTCTTCGAATTGGCCCTCGAGTTGCGACAACAGCGAGACCAGTTCCGGCTGAACCTCGCAAATCACCCGCGCGCCGCGACCGGCGAGCAGCGGCGCATAGCGAATGAACTGAATGGTGTCGCCGAAGCCCTGCTCGGCGTGAAGCAGAATGGTCTTGGCCGCAGGCGGAACGTCACCGAGCCACTGCGGCTGCCGAAACGAGCGCCGTTTGTTCGCGAAAGCGCCCGTCTTCCAGCGCCATTCATACGCCTTCCAGCCAGCCTTGAAATCGCCGAGCGTAAGATGCGCCAGCGCGAGTTCGAAATGAGCCTCGGCAGATTCAGGACTCTTCTTGATAGCGGCCGCGAAATCGGCCAGCGCCTCGTTCGGCCGGTCGAGCCGTCGCAGCGCATGACCGCGATTGGTCAGGATTTGCGGATGACCGGGCGCTGCTGCGAGCGCCTGATCATAGCTCACAAGCGCGTCCGCGGGCCGGTTGAGCCGCAACAGCGTGTTGCCGCGGTTGACGCGCGCGCCGACATGCGAGGGATTGTTTGCCAGCGCCTCGTCATAACTTGCAAGCGCCTCATTGATGCGATCGAGCGCGAGATGAGCGTTCCCGAGATTGTAGAGAATTTCGGGATGGCGCGGCGCCAGTGCCAGCGCGTGACGATAATACGTGATGGCCTCCTCGAAGCGTCCGGCGCCGTGAAGCGCCAGGCCAAGATTCGACATCGCATCGATCGAGGTGGCATCGGCCTTCACGGCTCTCGTCAGCAATCCGATCGCCTCAACGGGACGGCCACGCTGCAAGTGAATGAATCCCGACAGATGCAGCGCGTCGAAATCGCCGGCGCGATATTCCAGTATCGCGGCACACAGCCGCTCCGCCCTGTCGAAATGGCCCTGCTCGAACGAGCCAACGGCCTGCCGCTGCAGGCGCGACAGGTTCGGCGTCCGCGCAGAGGCGCTTTTCCAACCTTGCGACAAATCCGCACCTCTTTCGCGTGCGCGACCTTCGAATCATCTCTCGTTGAGAATCCTATCATTTTCGCACACGCCCGGCTGAAATCGCGCGCCGGCCGTCTCGCGCCTGTCGCGTATCTGGTCCGCAATTTGCATTTCCAGCACCAAAACGTTCGTAACGCTCCCATGACAACAGGTGACCCGTATGCGTCTTTTCCGGATTTTCCCCGCTGTTGCCCTGACGGCGCTTCTTTGGCAGCCGGCCGACGCCGAGACCACGCTACGTATCGCCATGACGGCCTCCGACATCCCGACGACGACGGGCCTTCCCAATAATGGCTTCGAGGGCATGCGGTTTCTCGGCTATCCGATCTTCGAAGGATTGGTGCTGTGGGATTTGTCGAGCACGGATCGCCTGGCGGGCTTGCGGCCGGGGCTGGCCGAGAAATGGGAGCAAGCTCCCGACGATAACAAGACCTGGATCTTTCATCTGCGCCACGGAGTGAAGTTTCACGACGGCACTGATTTCAACGCCGACGCCGTGATCTGGAATCTCGATCGGTATTTCAAGAGCGACAGTCCGCAGTACGAGATTGCCAGTTCCGCGATGACCCGCGCCCGCGCACCTCTGCTCGCGTCCTACAAGAAGATCGATGACTCAACGGTCGCGATATCGACGGCCAGGCCGGCCTCGTACTTTCCCTATATGGCCGTCTACATTCTCTTCACGTCGCCTGCTTCATTCGAGAGAGCCGGCCACGACTGGACCAAGGTGGCGACGTTGCCGGCAGCCGGCACCGGCCCGTTTCGCATCACGAAGGTCGTACCGCGCCAGGAAGTCGATCTCGCGCGCTGGGACGGCTATTGGGATCCCGCGAAGAAACCGAAGCTGGACAGCGTCGTGCTGATGCCGATCCCCGAGGCCAATACAAGGCTCGCAGCGCTACGCTCGGGCCAGGTCGACTGGATCGAGGCGCCGCCGCCGGACGGCATCGATTCCCTCAAGGCAGCCGGCTTCACCATCGCAACCGGCTCATACCCGCATGTCTGGCCGTGGTTTTACAACATCGGCGCGGCGGCGAGCCCGTTCAAGGATGTGCGCGTGAGGCAGGCCCTGAATTATTGCGTCGACCGTGAAGGGCTTGTGACGCTACTCAACGGCACCGCGGAACCGTCCGCGGGTTGGCTGAAAGCCGGCGACCCGAATTTCGGCAACCCCGAAAACCACTACACATTCGATCCGGCGAAAGGCAAGAAGCTGCTCGCGGAAGCGGGCTTCACGCCGGACAAGCCGCTTGCCTTCAAGGCAATGATCTCGACATCCGGCTCGGGACAAATGCTGCCGTTGCCGATGAACGAGTTCATTCAGCAGAACCTCAAAGAATCCTGTGGTGTCGATGTCACCTTCGATGTCGTCGAATGGCAGATTCTGCTCAACGCAGCGCGGGCCACACCTGACAGTCCGAACCTGAAAGGCGCCATGGTGATCAATGTCTCGTCGCCCTCCTCCGATGTCGGCGTCATGGCGCGCTATTTCTCCTCGGCCAACTTTTCACCGAACGGCTTCAATTTCGAGCAATGGAAGGACAGCGCCTTCGACGAGGCGCTAACGACGCTGGCCGAGGCGAACGACCCGGCCGTGATCTCAGGCGCGCTTCGTAAAGCCCACGAGCGGCTCGTGGACAACCCGCCTTGGCTTTATATCGTTCATGATCTCAATCCGCGCGCCATGAGTCCCAAGATCAGGGGATTCGTCTCGCCGCAATCGTGGTTCCTCGATCTGACGCTCGTCAGCATGCAGTAAAAGATTAGCCCGGGCCGCAGAGAACTGCGGCGTACGATACCGTGCATGTTGGCAAACATGCGCGAAGGGCCGAGGTTTGCCAACATACCGCAACGATCTAACGGCCTCTTTCCAACCAGGGCGCTTAGTCTGCGATCACGTTAGCAGTGCATCAAGCATAGAGATCAAATCGCCCCCCGCTCACGCTTTGTTGCCGATCGGTCTAACCAACTATTCAGGTGACGGCGAGTAGTAGGTTATCGACACAACCGACGGAGCGTAACGGCAAAAAGCATGTACTCGCAGCAGATCAACTGGGACTCGCAAACCGGCTGGAGTCCGGCCGTCGACCAGGCGGAGAAAATCGCGCTTGTCTTCTATTTCGGCGCGCGTGAAGTGCTGGCGTGCGGCAAGCGTTACCACGAACTTCGCCAGATATTTCCGAGAGCCCATATCGTCGGTTGCAGCACCGGCGGCCAAATCAACAACGGCGATGTGAGCGACGACGGCATCGTCGCGGCCGCGATCCGTTTCGATTCAACGGCACTGCGGCTGGTCAGCCGTCACGTCACCGACGACAAGCAGTCATGGGATTGCGGCGAAGCCATCGGAAAAGCCTTGAGAGGTGACGACCTGGCTGGCGTGTTCCTTCTTTCCGACGGCTTGAATGTCGACGGCAGCGATCTCGTCAACGGAATGGTTTCCGCGATCGGCTCCGGCATTCCGCTGACAGGCGGAATGGCGGGCGATGGTGCCAACTTCACCGAAACGCTGGTCGGCGGCGATTGCGTGCCGCAAAGCCGCAACGTGGTTGGCGTCGGCTTCTATGGCAAGGCCATCAGGATCGGGCACGGCAGCGCCGGCGGCTGGGACCGGTTCGGTCCGCGCCGGCAAGTGACGAGCCAATGTGAG
>CAVVZW010000251.1:0-8497 GCA_963752265.1 uncultured Alphaproteobacteria bacterium | reverse complement strand
GCCCGGGAGACACGAGGCGTACAACGTGGCCGAGCTGACGCCCGTTGTTCATGAAGATCTGGCCGGATTGGTCGTAGTAGGCCGGCGTGAGCAGCTGGTAGCCGGCTGGCGTACCGCCTGCAACGCACCCACCGACACCAGCCGCTTGGCTTTATTACAGCCACCGGCACCAGTCCGCTTGGATTTATTACACCCACCGGCACCAGTCCGCTTGGATTTATTACAGCCACTGGCACCAGTCCGCTTGGATTTATTACAGCCATCGGCACCAGTCCGCATGGATTTATTACAGCCACTGGCACCAGGCCGCTTGGATTTATTACAGCCATCGGCACCAGCCCGCTTGGATTTATTACAACCATCGGCACCAGGCCGCTTGGATTTCTACAAAATTCTTGATTTGTTGATACATTGTTTCGATTTCCAATATACTTGCGGTAGGGCTTTTATAACTACTACTACTACTACTACTACGTTTATCGTCCGCTATTCCGCGCTTATTGCGGGTCAGACGTTCTCCCCATGATGCCACATCTCCACCCAGCAGCCACCGGCACACAAGCCAACCTCTACTAAGCTCTTCCTGCTCAGCAGGGACACTCCAGGGTCTCCGCCTCCCCAGCCCCGCCCTCCCACCACCCCACCTCTCCTAACCGTCCCTCAGTGACGGGCCAGGAGCACAAGGGCCAAGGCGTGCCCTGTCGCGGCCGCAGGATATTGCGCGGATTCTGGCGGCCGTCGCTGAGATGGGTTGAAGCTACGTTGCCGGGATTTTTTGTTTGATGCGTTTTCCTAACGCGAACCGGTTCCCACTTCGCTCGAAAACGCTATGAATCAGAAATCGAGATCCACATAGGTCTGCGACGCCGGCACGCCCGCCAGCCACTCGCTGAGCAGCGGGCGGAACGAGGGCCGGGACTTGACCCGCGCGTACCAGGCCTTTGCCGCGTCATCCTCGGCCCACGGGACGTCGCCGAGATAGTCGATCGCCGAAAGATGCGCGGCAGCGGCGAGGTCCGCGTAGGTGATCCGGTCGCCAGCCAGATAATTTCGCGTCCGCGCCAGCCAGCCGATATAGGCCAGATGATAACGCACATTGGCTTTCGCCGCGCGCATCACATCGGCTGACGGCGAGCCGCCGCCCTCCCCTTCGCTCATGAAGCGCTTGTAGATGCGTTCGGTAACCAGCGGATTGGAAGCTTCCTCAAAAAATTTTTCGTTGAACCACGCCATCAGCCGGCGCACTTCGACGCGCTCAGCCGGCGTCTGCGGCATCAGCCGCCGCTCGGCCATTCCGGCACCGAAAGTCTCGTCGATATATTCCGCAATGACGCCGGCGCCCGGGATGACAGCCTCGCCTTCGTCGATCAATACCGGCGTGGTGCCGGCGGGATTGAGTGCGAGAAAGGCTTCACGCCGTTCCCAGGTCCGTTCTTCGACCAGGCGCAGATCAGCGCCGAGCTCGCCGAGCACGAGGCGAATGAAGCGCGAATGCGGACAGAAGGGATGTTGGAACAGCGTGAACATGAAGCCCTGAAGAAATGAGAAATTGCGCCGCCAAACTACCGAAGGTTTTCAGCGAGGCAACCCTCCAGTTTTTGGGTTGCGGCGTGCGGCCGAATAAGCGAGAAGATTCGGGCCATTTTCGGCCATTGTCTCCAGCGCGGCTGTGCAACCGCATCGTCAGCGTGCCAATCAGGAATTTCAAAAAGGGGGCGCTAGATGCTGTCTGATTCGTTACGGGCGGTCATTCTCGGCATTGTCGAGGGCATCACGGAGTTTTTGCCGGTTTCCTCGACCGGCCACATGCTGCTCGTGAAACGTTTCTTTGGTCTGGGCGAAGGTGCTTTCTGGGACAGCTTCGTGGTGCTGATCCAGCTCGGCGCGATACTGGCGATCGTCGTGATCTATTTCGCCAAATTGTGGAAGATCGCGCTCGGCATGTTTTCCAATGCCGACGACCGTCGTTTTGTCATCGGCGTGCTGATCGCATTTTTACCGGCCGTGATCATCGGGCTGATTGCGGGCAAATACATCAAGGAAGTCTTGTTCAATCCATGGGTGGTTTGCTTTTCGCTGATCGTCGGCGGTGCGATCCTGTTGTGGGTCGACCAGATCGACCACAATCCGCACGAACATGACGCCACGAAATTTCCGCTGCTCACTTATTTGTGGATCGGGTTCGCGCAATGCCTGGCGATGATTCCCGGCGTTTCACGTTCCGGCGCCAGCATTGTCGCTGCGATGCTCCTGGGCGCCGACAAGCGCGCGGCGGCGGAATTCTCGTTCTTCCTGGCGATCCCGACCATGATCGGCGCGTTCGCCTATGATTTCTACAAGAACCGCGGCGAGATGACGTCTGATCACCTCGGCACAGTCGCGATCGGCTTCGTGGTGTCGTTTGTCGTCGCGATCATCGTGGTGAAGACGTTTCTCAACTACGTCACCCGCCGCGGCTTCGGATTGTTTGCGTGGTGGCGCGTCATTGTCGGCACACTCGGCCTGATCGCGCTGGCGATGGGGCGGTGAAAATTGAACGACCTTGACTTGGACCGAATTTGTCATGCGCGGGCTTGACCCGCGCATCCATCATTCTTGAAAAAGGGTTTCGTTAGGATTTCGAAGGATTGCCGGGCATAGGCGAGCATAAGCGACGCCGTTCTTCGAACGGCTATGCCCGGCAATGACGAGTTAATGTTCTCAAACGCCCTTGTGCGCGAACTGGCCGGTTTTGCGGAAGCGCCAGAGATATTGTGGCGCAATGCCCTCGAGCGAATCCGGCGCAATGCCAAGCCCTTCCAGCGTGAGGCCGGCGGCCTTCGCCGCGTCCGACACCACATTGTCGCTGCGCAAGAGTTCGACCTGATCGGGGGTGAGCTTGAGAGCGCCGGGCGCAAACTGCAGAAACAGCGCTTTCAGTTTTGCAAGTCCGAACGGCAACGACACCAGCATGCGATCGCGCTGGGTGATCTCCATGATCGCTTCCATGATCTCCCGCATGGAAAGCACTTCAGGACCGCCAAGTTCGTAAACGCTGCCCGCTTTGGTCTTGCCGTCCACCGCATCCGCCACGGCGGTCGCGACATCGCCGACATAGACCGGTTGCAGTTTGGTGGCCCCGCCCCCAATCAACGGCAGTGCCGGCGACATCCGCGCAAGGCCAGCGAAGCGGTTGGTGAAATCATCCTCCGGGCCAAATACGACCGATGGCCGCAGGATGGTGGCGGAGGGAGTGGCCGACAACACCGCTGCTTCACCGGCCGCCTTGGAGCGCGCATAGCGCGAGGTGGAATTGGCATCGGCGCCGATCGCCGAAATATGGACCATTCGCGCGCCCACAGTGGCGGCAGCCTTCGCCACGGTGCCCGCGCCTTCCGCTTGCACGGCCTCAAAACTCTGTGCGCCTGATGGCGCCAGGATGCCGACGAGGTTGACGGCGATAGCGGTGCCGCGCATCGCGGCTTCGACGGAGGCGGTATAGCGCAAGTTGGCCTGAACGGCGTGAATTTGACCGACCTTGCCGAGCGGCTGGAGGTGACCCGCAAGCTCTGGCCGCCGCACCGCGACCCGAACCCGGTAGTCGCGCTTGCAGAGCGCGCGGACCACGGCCCTGCCCAGAAAGCCGGACCCGCCAAAGACCGTGACCAGGGTTTCTAGGTTCGATGCCATGTTTGATGCCTTGGGTGAATGCTTGGGTCTGTAAATTACCGGCGGGACGAGGGCTGAACAACGGCAAATTCAGCAACTTGGCGATACGCCAACGGTTTTCGGCTGTACAGCCTATTTGCTTTCCGCTTGCACAATTTGACAAGCGCGCGACCGAACCGTAACTAGCGGCCCCATGCCCAGGTGGCGGAATTGGTAGACGCGCTGGCTTCAGGTGCCAGTGACCTAACAGTCGTGAAGGTTCGAGTCCTTTCCTGGGCACCATCGTGCAAATGGTGGAATGACGGTGCGCTCCGCGAAGCCGGTTTTTTAGGCTAGGCCAGCGCCACCAACGGCTGAAGCCGGTCCGCGATCTTGCGAAGCGTATTCGGGCTGTCACTCATCAAGGAGAGATAGCTTAGCGAGTGCTCGTAATAGATACCGATCGCGTCATCGCCGAACCTGAGCACGCCTTCGACGTCGTCCTCGGAGGCTTCATAACCGGGCAACTCGATCGACGCAGGCGCTTCCTGATTCAATACTGTGGCAATTTCGTTCAGCATTTCCCGGAACGGCGTCGAATAATCGAAAGCATTGCCTGTCCATAAGACAAGCTCCCATCCGCTTTTTCGATGAGGTTCGATGACCGGCCTGGAATGGACCTTGATCATGGCGCAAGGTTCGTGGTGCGTCGCAAGCATGGGACAACTGTATCAGGTCGCGAGGCCAGCGTTCTCTGAGCTTGCAAAACCGGTGCAAAACCAGTCACCGGGATGTTTCAAAAGCGCGGCAAAACCCCGCTTTCCCGTCACCTCTAATTTTAATTTCCGGCGTCCGGTTCCGGGCAGCCGTGGCGGTGCCCTGCAGGACCACGGCTGAAAATGCCGTAACTGCTGGACTTCATGCCGGCATTGGCATCGGACGTCGCAACCGTCAGTCCCAGTTTCAAAAGCTCACGCACGGCTGCCGCGCGCGTCGGCATCCGGTGCTTGAAGCGAAAATCGTCCAGCGCGGCCAGTTCCTCCGGTGAAAGCATGACCTGCAAACGTTCGTCACGTGCGTCGTTCATCGAAGTCACCACAAAATGAAGCCAATTGAGTAATTTACTCAACGTGCAAAGTCGGCTGCGGTTCCGGCAATTAAGTCAAATTAGTATAATGTATCAATAAAAACAATGAGTTAGCTGTTGATTTATGCCCGGCGGAGGCGCATGCTTTGGTTAAAGGAGACCTGCCATGACGGACCATATCAAGCTGCCCCGCATGCTTTGCGAAGAGCGCGATGCGCCAAAGCCGCTTCGTCCGAGCCACCAGAAAATCATCGAAAATCTGGATCGCTGGGCCAACAGCCGCGAACTTCAGCCGCCAAAGTTGCCGGATAACGAGCGTGCCTGATCTCATCTGGCGAAGACGCCGAGAGGCCCGCCGGTCTCTCCAGGCGGAGCCATTCGTGGCATTTTTCCTGACCAAAGCGGCGTCGCCCCGCTCGCCTCTTGCGATCCTGGGCGCTAGTGTTCGCCTCCTGCTCCGAATCGATCAGAGGCCCCTAAATTATGACCGTACGCCAGCATCGCGGCGACCTGCCCGATCTCTCCCGTTATACCGAGGCGGTAGCGATCGATACCGAAACCATGGGGCTCAACCCGCATCGCGACCGGCTCTGCGTGGTGCAATTATCGAACGGCGATGGCAGCGCCGATGTCGTGCAAATCCCGAAGGATCACGGCAAGGGGCCGAGCGACGCGCCTAACCTGAAGGCGCTTCTCGCCAATCCGAAAATCACGAAAATCTTTCATTTCGCCCGCTTCGATCTCGCCTCGCTCTATAATGCTTTGGGCGTCATGCCCGAGCCGGTCTATTGCACCAAGATCGCCTCGCGGCTTTCCCGCACCTATACCGATCGCCATGGCTTGAAAGATCTGGTGCGCGAGGTGCTCAATATCGATCTGTCCAAGCAACAGCAATCAAGCGACTGGGGCGCGCCAGCCTTGAGTGAAGCGCAGCTCGCTTACGCGGCCTCCGACGTGCTTCATCTGCACGCCCTGCGCGAACGCCTCGACGGGATGCTCGCGCGCGAGGGCCGCACGGAATTGGCGCAAGCCTGTTTCGCTTTTCTGCCGATGCGAGCCAGGCTCGATCTGCAAGGCTGGGAAGCCGAGGACATCTTCGCCCATTCCTGATGCGCCGCCCGGATACAGCGCCGCGAATGCCAAATCCGCTCCACTGGGATACTTAGATAAGATTCTAGTGTGAGTGTGAGTGTGAGTGGTCGACGTTTGCTTCAGCATGGCTGCAGCAAAACACCAGCAATTGCTCGACATCGAGCCGCCGCCCGCCCCTTTTCGGACACACTCCTGAAAAGGAGTGCCGAGACGTCAACGTCCGGCCGTGACATACGTATCTGGCTGGGCGATCCGCTCACGGCCGGGTAAAATGGTCGAAGCGATAGCTTTGCCAACTTCGGAGCTTTGGTGAATTCGGTTCAAAATTCCGCCTATCAAGCTGGAATGGACGCGCGCTTTGCCGTCGCGGCGCGCCACAGCCGGATGGTGCGCGTCTTGCGGGTCGCGGTTCCCGCGGCCGTCATTCTGTCGCTCGCCAGCATCATCCTGGCCTCTGTCTTCAATAATCCGTTTTGGATCCTGCTACCGAAATCGGTCGACATCAGCAAACTCGTTGTCTCGGGCACCAAGGTCACGATGGAATCGCCGCATTTGGCAGGCTACTCGGCGGACCGGCGTCCCTACGATGTCTGGGCCAATACGGCGGTCCAGGATGTGACCGATCCGGATCATCTCGAGCTGCACACGTTGCGCAGCAAGATGCTGATGGAAGATCAATCGACCGTCACGCTCGAAGCGGTCAAGGGACTGATGGATACCAAGCAGCAACTGCTCGACCTGCACAAGGATATCTATGTGCAAACTTCCAACGGCTATGAGGCCTGGCTAAGTCAGGCCTTCGTCGACATGAACAAGAACACGGTGACGTCGGATGAGCATGTCGACGTCAAATGGGCCGACGGGAAAATTTCAGCCGACACGATGAAGATCACCAATGGCGGCGAATCCGTCCGCTTCGATGGCCATGTCGTGATGAACATCGACAAGCTGCCGCCGCCCGCCGATGCTGAGCCGGCGCCCGAGCCTGCGTCGCGTCCAGCGAAATCGAAAGCGGCCGTAAAATCCTCCAGCGCGAAATGATCGAATGAAGCTGATTGCCGAGAAAATTCTCAAAGCCCGGATTGCTGCCAACCTTGCCTATGCGGTCGTTTGTCTTGTGCTGCTGCTTGCCGCAAGCGATGCAAGGGCCCAGAGCTCGGCGACCGGCGTGCCCAATGCCATGCAGGGCTTTTCGCAAAATCGCGACCAGCCGATTCAGATCGAGGCGGCCTCGCTCGAAATGCGAGACAAGAAAAAAGAAGCGACCTTCAACGGCAATGTGAAGGTCATTCAGGGCGACACCACCATGACGTCGAAGGTCCTGGTCGTCTATTACGAATTGAAGGATCCGAATGCCGCGCCGCCTGCGGCAGCCAATGCAAAAAGCGCGGCAAAGTCGGCCCCTGCCCCGATGCAGGCTGCGACCCCCGGCCCCGGCGGATCGTCGTCGATCAAGCGCCTTGAGGCCAAGGGCAATGTGGTCGTGACCCAGAAAGATCAGGTCGTGACGGGCGAGACGGCCGTGTTCGACACCAAGACCAACCTGATCACCATGTCGGGCGGCGTCGTGCTGACCCAGTGTCAGAACGTTTTGAGGGGCGACCGGCTGCTGGTGGACATGACGACGGGCGTTTCGCGGGTCGAATCCGATAGCGGCAAGGTCAATGGCCTTTTCCTCAATCAGTCTTCGAGCCAGGGCTGCGCCGCGCCAGCGCCGGGGGCTGCTGCCCCAGCGGCGGCGTTGCCGGGCGCGTCAGGCAAACCAAAGTAATGTCAATATCTTAACTTGAATCCGGCCGGCGCAAGGTTGAAGCTGATCGTCCAAGCCTGTATCTAGCCGCAAAGTTATGCGGTTTGGCAACTTCACCCAGCCGCGCTGGGCAATGGGCGTCCGCTCATTCATGCTGGTGCGGCGAATCAAGCTTTGCGAACTTGCGGCTATAGTCGGCGGAACTTCTGCAAAGGGCTCGGACGAAGCGCGAATGGTGGATTTGCTCAGCATGTTCCGGCGGCGCCCGGCAAAACGTGGCAAAACCGGCTTTGCCCGTTCGCGCGAGGATATCACCGCGCTCGGCGACAACGTGGGTGAGATGCTGTCGAACCCCGTGCGCGACGCGCCGTCGCTCGCCCGCGCGGCTCCCTCGGCGGTGCTGGAATTGCCTCGCGTCGAGACCTCCCGCTCCCCGTTCTGCTCCGGCCAAGCCCAAACCCTCGCCCAGGCTAGCGTCCAGGACCAACGGCGCGGCCGCACCGCGCATGGCGCAGCAGGCGGGATATCTGGCTGTGCATAGCGTGGAAAAAAGTTTCGGCACCCGCCAGGTCGTGCGCGGGGTCAGCATCTATGTCCGGCGCGGCGAGGCGGTGGGCTTGCTCGGCCCGAACGGCGCGGGCAAGACGACCGTCTTCTACATGATCACCGGCCTGATCAAAGCCGATCGCGGCGCCATCGAACTCGATGGCCACGACGTCACCAAGCTGCCGATGTACCAGCGCGCCAGGCTCGGCATCGGTTATCTGCCGCAGGAAGCCTCGATCTTTCGCGGTCTCACCGTGGAGCAGAATATTCGCGCGGTGCTCGAGGTCGTCGAACCCTCGCGCAAAAAACGCGAGGCCGAACTCGACTCGCTGCTCGATGAATTCAACATCACGCGCCTGCGAAAAACGCCATCCATCGCGCTGTCGGGCGGTGAG
>CAVVZW010000250.1:0-7239 GCA_963752265.1 uncultured Alphaproteobacteria bacterium | reverse complement strand
TTCAGCCGCTCGGTCTGGGTGTGGACCACCAAGCCCGCCATGGCAGGCGTGGTGCAGGACGCCGGAGTGCCAGCGCGTCCCTCGATCTCGATCAGGCACATCCGGCAGGAGCCGAACGCGTCCACCATGTCGGTGGCGCAGAGTTTTGGGATCTGCGTGCCGGCTTCCATGGCTGCGCGCATGATCGAGGTGCCCTCGGGCACCGTGACGCTCGTGCCATCGATGGTGAGCGTCACCGTCTTCTCTGATCTGGAGAGCGGCGTTCCGAAATCGGTTTCCTGGATCAGCGACATGGCGATCTCCTTTTATTCTTATTCCGCAGCCTGAAGGCTCTTGGGAGCCGGGCTGAAATCTTCCCTGAAGTGTTTGAGCGCGCTCATCACGGGGTAGGGCGTAAAACCGCCGAGTGCGCAGAGCGAACCGAATTTCATGGTGTTGCAGAGGTCCTCGACGATGGCGAGGTTTTGCTCGACGCGTTCGCCGGCCCGGATCTTGTCGATGGTCTCGACGCCCCGCGTCGAACCGATGCGGCATGGCGTGCACTTGCCGCAGGATTCAATGGCGCAGAATTCCATCGCAAAACGCGCCTGTTTTGCCATGTCGACGGTGTCATCAAACACGACGATGCCGGCGTGACCGATCAGGCCGTCGCGCGCCGCAAAGGCCTCATAGTCGAACGCTGTGTCGAACAGCGCGCGGGGGAAATAGGCCCCGAGCGGGCCGCCGACCTGTACGGCGCGGACGGGGCGGCCGGTAAAGGTGCCCCCGCCGATCTCATCGACGAGCTCGCCAAGCGTGATGCCGAAGGCCGTCTCGAACAGGCCACCAAATTTGACATTGCCGGCGAGCTGAATCGGCATCGTGCCGCGTGATCGGCCCATGCCGAAATCGGCATAGGCTTTCGCGCCGCCGGCGAGAATGAAGGGAATTGCCGCAAACGACAGCACGTTGTTGATCACGGTGGGCTTGCCGAACAGGCCCTTGTGCGCGGGCAGAGGCGGCTTGGCGCGGACGAGGCCGCGGCGGCCCTCGAGGCTCTCGAGCAGCGAAGTCTCTTCGCCGCAGACATAGGCGCCCGCGCCGACCCGCACTTCGATATCGAAGTTGTGTTGCGAGCCACAGATGCTTTGGCCCAGATAGCCCGCGCGCCGCGCTGCCGAAATCGCGGCATTCATCGCCTCGACCGCATGCGGATATTCCGAGCGGATGTAGATGTAGCCTTTAGTAGCGCCCACGGTGATGCCGGCAATGGTCATGCCTTCGATCACCACGAGGGGATCGCCTTCCATGATCATGCGGTCAGCGAAGGTGCCGCTATCGCCTTCGTCGGCATTGCAGACGATGAATTTGCGGTCGGCGCTCGTCTGCGCCACCGTTTTCCATTTGATGCCGGTCGGAAAGCCCGCGCCGCCGCGGCCACGCAATCCAGACGCCGTGACGTCGGCGAGGATGGCATCCGAGGTCAGCGTCAGCGCGCGCTCGAGACCCTTGTAGCCGTCATGGGCGCGATAATCCTCAACCGAACGCGGATCGGTGATGCCGCAACGTACGAAAGTGAGACGTGTCTGGCGCTTCAGCCACGGAATCTCTTCGGTCAAGCCGAGCCCGAGCGGATGGGCGCCATTCGAGGCCATCGCGTCGAGCAGGGAAGTTACGTCCGCCGGCGTAACCGGACCGTACGCCACGCGGCCTTTTGCGGTCGCCACCTCCACCATCGGCTCCAGCCACAAGAGACCGCGGGACCCGTTCCGGATGATCTGGATCGGCAGGTCGCGCTTTGCGGCAGCTTGCTCGATCGCAAGTGCAACTTCGTCGGCGCCGACCGAGATTGCAGCAGCATCGCGGGGAATGAAAATCCGCATTTTCACCGCTGTGCCTCCGCGATCAGCGCATCGATGCGCGCTTCATCAAGTCTTCCGACCAGCCGGCCATCGAGCATCGCCGAGGGCGCGGTGGCGCAAAGACCGAGGCAGTAGATCGGCTCCAGCGTCACGCGCTCGTCCGCTGTGGTATTGCCGATTGCAATGCCGAGCCCGGCTTCGGCTCGCGCGGTCAGCGCATCGCCGCCCGCCGCCTGACAGGCTTCGGCGCGGCAGAGTTTCAGGACATGCTTGCCGGCAGGCTTGTGGCGGAAATCATGGTAGAAGGTGAAAACGCCGTGGACTTCGGCGCGCGACAAATTCAACGCTTCCGCGACCATGGGAATGGCAGGTTCTGGCACGTAACCAAAGGCTTCCTGAAGCGCATGCAGGATCACCAACGTCGCACCTTCCAGATGGTTGTGCTCCGCGATGATCTCGGCGCCGCGATCGGCATCCCACGGTTCGTAGACAGACATGATCTGCTTTCTCTATCAGTATCTTATCACCAACTATTCAAAGACGGAATCGTTCTAAGAATCAATAAAGCCGTCTCATGCTGCGATAGCGAAAGACAATCGATGGGAAAGTGATATGGATCGATACGTAATCTTAATAATGGTGCTCGGGCGGGTCGATTTGACGGTCAAACCTGGTCAATTCGGCCTGTTTTGGCCTTGGACATTTAGCCCCGCCTGCCAGGGAGCGAGCCGTGATATCCGTTACCCTTGAAACCGTTGGGGATGCTTTTGATCGACAAGCTTGAACTACTGCTGGCGCTGGCCAAGGAACGTCACTTCGGACGGGCGGCGGAGGCGTGCGGCGTTACCCAACCTACGATGTCGACCAGTCTCAAGCAGCTGGAGGAAATTCTTGGTGTGATGCTGGTACAGCGTGGCTCGCGGTTCCAGGGATTTACGCCGGAAGGTGAGCGTACGCTGGACTGGGCGCGGCGAATTGTCGGCGACACCCGTGCGATGCGTCAGGAAATCAATTCCCTCAAGGACAACCTTTCCGGCGAGATCCGGATCGCGGCTATACCGACCGTGCTCGGCATGGTCGCTTCGCTGACGACGCCGTTTCGCGCGCGTTACCCCGAGGTCCGCTTTCGGGTCGTATCCTGCACGTCGGCGGAGGTGCTGGGCCTGCTCGAAAACCTCGAAGTTGATGCCGGCCTGACCTACATCGAGAACGAGCCAATCGGCCACGTCCGCACCATCCCGCTTTATAACGAAAACTATCGTCTGCTGACCTCGCCCGAAGGCATGTTCGGTGATCGCGAGCAGGTGACATGGGCGGAGGTCGGGCAGGTTCCCCTGTGCCTGCTGACGCCGGACATGCAGAACCGGCGCATCATCGACCGGGCGCTTCGTTCGGTCGGGGCGGAGGCAACGCCGTCGCTCACCTCCAATTCGCTCCTGGTTCTTTACACGCATGTAAAGACTGGCCGCTGGGCCAGCGTGATGCCGGCGAAACTGGCGGAAACGCTGGGACTGGCGGACAAGGTCCGCAGCATTCCGATTGTCGATCCGGTCGTGGACTACACCATCGGGATGGTGGTCCCCCAGCGCGACCCGATGACGCCGCTGATCGCAGCGCTGGTTCAGATTGCGCGCGAGATTGCGCCGTCATTGTCGTGACCGGACGACGACTAGGCAGCAGCGCTGGTATCGTCGATCGCGTTACGGGGCAGGGATACACGAACGACCGTCCCGCTGCCGAGCTTCGAGCGCAGCCGCATCGAGCCGCCATGCAGGTTGGTCAGTGATCGCGCAATCGCAAGCCCCAGCCCCGAGCCGTGATAGGTCTTGGTCAACTGGCTTTCGACCTGTTCGAAGGGCCGGCCCAGCCGCCGCAGCGACTGAGGAGCTATGCCAATCCCGGTGTCGGCGATCAACAGCACGATGGAATCCTCGACCTGGCGGCTGCGGACGATGACCTTTCCGCCGTCAGGCGTGAATTTGACGGCGTTGGAGAGCAGGTTGACGATGATCTGCTTGGTCGCCCGGCGATCCGCCATGATCGAGATCGGTCCGCCGATCTCTGCGTCGAGGTCGAGGTTCTTGTCGTCGGCGCGGCCCGACACCACGCGCAAGGATTCGGCCAGCGTCTTCGACAGATCGAGTTCTTCCTTGTCGAGCTTCATCCGGCCGGCTTCGATCTTGGACATATCGAGGATGTCGTTGATCACCTCGAGCAGGTAGTGCCCGCTGGTGAGAATGTCGTGGCAATATTCCTGATATTTTTCCGAACCGAGTGAACCGAACATGCCGCTTTCCATAATTTCGGAGAAGCCGATGATGGCATTGAGCGGTGTACGCAGTTCGTGGCTCATGTTGGCGAGGAATTTGGACTTGGTCTGGTTGGCTTCCTCGGCGCGGGTCTTTTCCCTGGAATACTTTTCGGCCAGATCCGCAAGTTCGATCGCCTGCCGTTCGAGTTCGCTTTGCGACCGCTTCAGGTCAATGACCGTGGCGCGCAATCGAAGGTCATTGTCGACCAGCTTCTGTTCGTGCTCCTTGATGCGGGTGATGTCGGTGCCGACCGAAACGTAGCCGCCGTCCTTGGTCCGGCGCTCGCTGATATGCAACCAGCTTCCGTCGTCGAGTTGCGCCTCGAAGGTGCGCGCGCCCGGCGCCTGGTTGGCGATCTCGTGCAGGCGGGTTCGCACCTCCGGCATTCGGCCGACCTCGATCACGGTCTCGTAGGACGTGCCGGGGGTAACGGCCGAATCCGGCAGCTTGTGCAGGCCCTGGAAATGCGAGTTGCAGAGAACGAGCCGGTCGCTCGCGTCCCACAGCACGAAGGCCTCGGGAATGGTCTCGATCGCATCGCGCAGTCTCAGGTCGGCCTCGACCGTCTTCTCCGCCAGGCTTTTCTGTTCGGTGATGTCGACGGCGATGCCGATCAGATGAAGCCCGGCATCCGCCGCGCCCTGGCTGAGTTCGCAGCGCACCCTGAGCCAAATCCAGTGGCCATTGGTGTGCTGCATGCGGAACGTGTGGTCGATGGCGTTGATCTTCGAGGAAATCAGCTGATCCGCGATCTCAAACAGATCGATATCGTCTGAGTTCACGAGTGCGTTGACCTCGCCGAAGGTCAAGAGGTCGCTGCGGTTGTCCAACCCCAGCATGGTGAACATCGACTGCGACCAGAAGATCCTGCCGCGCGAGAGATCCCAGTCCCACAATCCGCAGCGGCCGCGATTGAGCGCGGTATCGATGCGGCCACGCACGGCGTCATTGATCAAGTCACCCTCGCGGGCACGGGTCGACTGCCAGTGGAACGCAAAGCCCAGGATCAGCACCACAAAGCCCGTGGTGGCCGAGAGCGTCACGGATAGTGCCGCGTCCGACCGCCAGATCGACTCGAGCTTTTCCTGGATGATGATCACCTGGCCGGGTAACGATCGAACGGCATGCCGGACGACCAGCGCTCCGCCGCCGTTCGGCAGTGTGATGTCCGTGGCGCCGGTGGGGTGGCCCGAGGCGGGCGGCGGTACGACGGCGCTGATGATGTCAAGGATGCCCGCGGAATCGCCGATCGCGGATTCGATCGGGATACGGGCGAGGATTCGCTGATCGACGCCGGTGACGATGACATGCCGTCCGGCGGCAACCGCCCAGGACGGAATGAGTTCCGGCAGGAGCAGCTGGAGACGTTCGAATGAAGCCGCGGGATCCTGCCGAACCGAGGCGATACGATCGAGACGCTCCGCCAGCAGGTCGGCCAACGCCTCAAGCTGGTGTTTGGTGGCATCGCGTTTCTGACGGGTCTGATCGATCACCTGCACGAATGCGCCGAGGCAGATAGTGATCAGGAACGCGATAATCAGTGTCGGTACTGCACGACGGAGCGCAGGCTCCGCTAACAACAGCCTGTGATAGGCTGGCTTCGCGATCGATTGCGCCAATCCCTTGATCGAATCGGATTGGACGCACGCGCTCGCCGCGTGTGCGCGCGCCATACCGTTTGCCCCCTTGGAAAATTCCGTACCCACTCCATTCGAGGAGAAATCGCTGCCCCCGAATCATATTCATTTGAATCCACTTTTTCCGGGCTGTCGAGAGTCAACGATTCGTTAAGACAAATAATTCTTGTCCACGACGAATCGGGCCAACAAAAAACCCGCAAAAAGCCGGGCCAAATGAGTCCGAAACAGGAACGCGTATCGCTGTGCAAGTTCGTTTACGCGTTCGGCGGTTCGGCGTGACTGATGACGCGTTTGACGGTCGGGAAAGCGCGGCGCAACGCTCGCTCGATTTCGTCGACGCTCTCGTGAACCCTGATCACGCTCATCGAAGGCGCCGCGCGGCAATGGAAATTAACGATTTCGCCGGCATCGGTATTCCGCACCCGCACATTATGGATGTCGTGGATCACGCCCGTCGCCGCAAACTGCGAAAGCGCAGCGCGGATCTCCTCCACCCGCTCGGACGCTGCGTCGGTGCCGTGCGGCAATTCGGGTTCCAGCGGTTCGATATGGGTATCGACTTCGACGTCTTCGCCGAACTCGTCGCGGATGTTGCGCTCTAGTTCGTGCGCAATGTCATGGGCGGCCACGAGCGTCATCTCTCCGTCGACTTCAAGGTCGATGCTGACGGTGAGCTTGTCGCCGAGATCGTGAACCGTCACGTGGTGGACGGCGAGGCCGGAATTGCGGGCGATGACCATGATGCGCTCGCGGACGCTCTCGTTATCGCGCGCGACCGGCACCGCGGTGAAAGTCAGATCGGCATCCTCGAGTGCGGCGAAAACGGCGGCCTGCGCTTTGCGTTTGATCTCATCGACGCGATCGATGGGGTAGGTTCGCGGCACCTGCACGGTGGCGTCAACAAAATGCGTCGCACCGACCATACGCACCCGCATCCGTTCGACGCCGACCACCCCCGGAACGGCCCGGATCGCGGCCGCAGCCTTCTCCGCGGCTCCCTCGGGGGCACGATCGACCAGTGTCTCGACGGTAGAGCGAGCCAGTCGCATCCCCAGCGTGGCGATAACGATCGCAATCGCGGCGGCGGCGGCGGCATCGCCCCATGCATAGCCGAGTCCTGAGAGTGCCAACCCCACGATGACGGCAACCGAACCGAGCACGTCGGACGCAAAGTGCAAGGCGTCGGCAGCCAACGCCTGGCTTCTGGTCGCATGCGCGGCGCGATGCAGCGCCCGGGCCCGCCAGAGATTAACGGCGATATCGAGAATGAGCACGACGAAAGGAACCGCCGACAGGACTGGAGGCGGAGTCCCTTCGCGCAAGCGGCTGAAGGATTCCACCAGAATACCGCCAGCGAGCACATAGAGCATCGCGATGATTCCGAGCGCCGACACGCTCTCGAGCTTGCCGTGGCCATAATGGTGTTCCTCGTCGGCCGGGCGATCG
>CAVVZW010000249.1:0-7099 GCA_963752265.1 uncultured Alphaproteobacteria bacterium | reverse complement strand
GCACAACTGCGTAATTTTCTATGACTCCCCTACGCTGGGCAGAGATGGCAGGGAATGGCACTTCACCGGGCCGGAGGGTGAGTTTTCATTGAAGACGTCAGGAAATCTCGAAACCAACAGCGCGATTTCGTTCCGGCGCGCTGCAGTCCTGGGACAGGGAATCATCATGGCGCCGGCACCGTTGGTGTTTGAGGATCTGAAATCTGGCGCGCTCGTGTCAATTCTGAGTGAATTTCTGCCAAAGCGTTTTTCGATCGATGCATTTTACCCGCACCGCGCGCACCTGCCCGCAAAAGTGCGAACGTTCATCGATCTTCTTGCTGAGGATCTGCGTCAGATCGATCGGGATCACGGCGCACATGATGAAGAGCGTTCAAGGAACTCAGCCGTTCAAGCAGTTCCCTCGAAGGGTCCCCTCCCGGCGCCGAAACGGAAAGGCTCCGCAAGAAAACAGCCCCGCGGCAAGTGAATTAGCGTGTTTTGAGTCGTTGGGCGCAAACACTGTCGATAAGTCCAACACTCATCGATGGCGCTCCGGTACCATTCGATTCCTCGGCATTGAATTGCGTGACGATGCCCTGCGATGAGGCGATGACGGTGAGTTTGCAAAATCGAGGATCGTCGGACATGGCGCCGGGCGTGCCTCCGTCTCCGTATAGACGGCCCTGCCCGGTTTGCGTCTTCCCGTTCAAATCCGCCGCGGGAAACTCCCAGACATACATCATCTGATCATCGTCCATTTTCTTGCGGCCGGTTGGCTTGCCAAAGCGTGAAGCTACGACGTCGACATTTTGTCCGACGAACTGATCGCCGGCGTGATTGGACGTCCCGGCCTCCTGCCCCGAAGTCCAGCAGCCGCCCAGAGCAGCGCACAAGGCCGCAATCGCTAAAATTCGCATTCGGGTTACCCTCGTATCATCACGACAATTCCCAAGCCGGAGAGCCGAAGCAAGGGAATTCAGAAAATCGGACCACCGCAGTTGCGGCGGCAAGCGCATGAGTAAAATTTTAGAAAAGACACAGACGGCAACAAAAGGCAGGCGGCGCTTCGTCCTGCATCTGTGATCCCGCAAGTCGTGCCGAGCCTGCGACAGCAATTGGGCCACTGCAGAGTACATTCTCGAAATGCTTTGCCGATAGACATGTTCTTCAGCTAAATTCGGCGACGCCTGCTGAGGCCGGCAGGAACTGCCCTTTAAACGGGAGAAAATCGTGATCAGATTCGGGCTCATCGAAGCGACCACGCTATCACTGTTACTCGCAGTTGCCGGCCCGGCTATGGCTGGCGACACTCAGCCGTACCCGGTCCAACACAGCAAGGGGCGCCTGGCACGCACGGTAGCCGCTCGGGTGAATGCCTACAGTCCCGATGATCCAAACCTGCCTATCGAAAATGCGCTGCGATGGGGTTATAGCCAGGGCCAACAGAATTATCCTTCCGGTTTCGGCGGCCTTTATGGCGACGGGCGATATCCCGGCAACACCATCTCCAACAGTGGCCCCGGCAATAGCCGTCCATGAGAGGCGGCGGGTAACGGAGACCGCGTGGAGCGTACGCAAAAAGCTCCGGCTTTAGCCGGAGCTTTTTTAATGGAGGCGATCAGTCCTCAATACTTCGCAACCACCGGCCCGCCGAACCGGTAATTGATGCCGAAGCGGGCAACCGTATCATTTAATGGAACGTTGCGTGGGCCCTCGGCGAACACCGTATTGAAGGCCGCAGTATTGAACTGCATGTAGAGCATCTCGAATTTGGCCGACCAGTTCGGCGCAAAACCCCATTCGAGTCCGCCGCCCGCAGTCCAGCCACTTCGGGTGGATGACGCCGAGTCGACGGTCTGGCCGACGCCATTCTGGATGCTGGCCTGAACGCCGGCAGCGGCATAGCCACCGGTCACATAGAACAGCAGATTGTTGACCGCATAGCCGCCCCGCACCCGCGCGGTCGCTACCCAATTTTCCTGCGTGTAGCTGGTGGAGATTCCATCGCCCACGGTACCAATATCAAGACTGCCTCCGTGTTCATTGACCCAGGATGCGTCGCCCTCAAAGCCCAGGACAAAGTTCGAAACCTGCCAGTTGTAACCAACCTGACCGCCCGCCAGAAAGCCATGAAGGTTATATCCGTTCGCATCACTGAGGCCGGAGACGCGATCAAGGTGATCGCTGGCCCCCAGCGATCCGCCGCCTGAGACACCAATGTAGAAGCCGGTCCAGTCGTAGATCGGGGCTGGCAAGGGTGCAGCTTTCATCGGAAGATCGGCTGCCAGCGCGGTCGTGGTTCCGAGAAGCAAAACCGTTATTGCGCTGAGTATGATGTTCTTTGTCATGCTTATCTCTCGAAAGTTTTTTGCTGACGTCGGCTTGTCGGTGGGGTTCATGTTCTGATCCTGCCCTGACATTTAGAACCTCCACTGCATGCCGGTGGAGACGCCGGCGAGTGTGGGACCAACCCAGCAATGCGGATCCGAGTTTGTGCCGCCCGTTGCGCCAAATGCGGAATGGCAGTCGGTGGTGACACCATGGCCGCCGGCGCCGAGGTCATAGTGCGCGTTCGGTCCGTTGACGGTTGCGGCCACCGCCGTGTACCAGGTCAGGTTGGCTCCGAACTTGTGCTTGTAGGTGGCCGTGAGCATGTCGGCTTGGTTATCGTTATCAATAACGAACAGGCCGCAACCGTTGCCGCAATTGGTTGTCGATCCGGGAATCGGTGTCGTTCCAAATCCGGAATTGTGCTGTCCGGGATCGCCTTGCGCCGCGAACGAATGAGCCCAGCCAGCGCTAAAGCTGTCGACCGGCGTCAACTCCTGGGTAAAGAACAGCCAGGTATCGTTCTTCGTGCGCTCGTTCTGGAAGGCGATGAGCGGGCTCACGTAACGGTGCATCATTTCGAAGATGGCGCCGACCGTCGTCTTGGTTGAGAACGTATACAGGGCCGCGACCTTGAAGGCATCTTCGTCCGCAACGTCGGCGTTGAAGGCAGCGAGCTGTGTGGCGTTCGGGAAACATCCCGCCGTCCCTACAGGGCAAGAGGTAAGCGAAAACGTGGTTTGGTTTGTGGCCCCGACGCCGTAAATACCGGAGATGTCGCTCTGCCGGTTGACCTGGAAGTGCCGCTCGTAGGCGACCGTCGCGTAGAACGGGCCCCTGGTATAGCTCAGGTTGGTACTGACGGCATTGGAGAACGCGCCGTCGTTACAGCCATTCGGAAACAATCCACCACTGGTGGGATCGTTGCCGCCCGTACAATCGGATTCTCCGGCTGCAAGGTTGTCGCTGATAGTAGAGCGGTTCTGACCGGGCGAGAACAATGCGTTGAACTGGAAGCCGCCGATGGTCGGGGATTCGTACCAGATCGAGTGATCGAGCCTTGTATCGAATTCGACACGATTGTCGCCGCCGGTATTGCCCATGATCACGCGCATGTCGCCGATCTGGCCGGCGAATGGATTGAAGCCGCCGGTCGAGTTCGCGTAGGGCGTCGTCGTCTTGCCGATCTTGATCGCGCCGAATTCAGGATTCGCAAAACCGATATAGGTGTTGCGGTTGAACAAGGCGCCGTTGACGTTGTCGCTGAGACTGCTGTTGGTTTGCTTCAGACCCGGTGTGGCGGAAACGTCGAAGCCGACTTCAAGCTGATAGACGAAATTGGCCGGAAAATTATCCAGCCGCTGGAAACCGCGCACGCCGAGATAGGAGCTGTTGCTCGAGATCGCCGGCAACCAGCCGAAATTTCCGATCGGGAAAGGCTCGCTCCCGCCGGTGAACGCTGGGTTATTGTTGATGTTTCCGCCAAGCGCCTTCGTCGTGTCGTCGAACGAAACGTCGATGTTGCCGTAACCTGTGATCTCGCCACCCGGCGTGTAGAAGGTAAGCGGATTACCCTTCTTGTGCTCGAGGAAGCCGTGACCGTTCGCATCGATCTCCGGCGCGTCAAGCGCCGGCGGAGGGGTCGGCGTGCGCGTTGCGAGCACCGCACCGACGGCTGGTGCAGGGCCAGGTTGCGCGGGAGCCGCGATCCTTGGCTTAACGGTTTCGACCTTGTTCAATCGCGACTTCAGGGCCGCGTTTTCGGCGGCGAGTTTCGCGTTGTTTTTCTCGATCGCATCAAGCCGCGCCAGCACATCGTCGAGTTTGTCAGCGGAAGCGGGCAACGCGTGAAAGACAAGGCCTGCCGCGACTAAAGTTGCACCCAGTACGTGTTTTCTCATCGTCTCGCCCCTTATTAAAATTAGTTAATTCTTTGAAGGGCAGCGTGGCGTGGCCGCTTGAGAGCGTCAACGCGGCGTCGAGACTGAGAAGTCTACGCAGCTGCAATATGATACCGCGAGAAATCTGCTAAAAATTCTTTATTTTTCAGATAGATATGAATTCCACAAAGAATTGCTGCAGCGCGGTAACATTGTGTCGTCGCGGCAACACTAAGGAATAATGTATACCAAAGCCGGGAATAACAGGAAACAGCGCCGGGAATGATCGGCGGCGTGATTCGCAATCAGAAGGTGCAATCTGCCGGGAAAATTGGCACGCCCCGCAAGCCGTCAATCAATGCCCCGGCGCATCAATGGAACTCCCGGCAACCATTGCGAACGTGACGCAAATCGTTGGCGGGCAAATCGAGGCCGGTGGAACACACAAAAAGCGTGATCGAACGACAATCCGCCGCCGCATGCGCGAACCGGAAAGCGGACGTGTTGTGACAACTCGATGCGCCGGTGAATTCGAACCCGAGGTCAGCCCAGATTCATCTCCACCGCGATGCGGATGAGGTCTGAATGATTTTTCGCGCCAAGCTTTTGCTTGAGCAGCGAAGTGGCATTGGCAACCGTTTTGTAGGAGATGCCGAGCGCCTCGGCTATTTCGGTTATCTTGTCGCCTCGTCTGAGCAGAGTCAAAATCTCCAGCTCGCGCGTTGTCATCTTGTTTGCCGGATTGGCTTTGACAGCCGCAGACGAAAAGGTAACGGCCTCCGCCAGGTGCGGAGAAATATAATTTTCCCCAGCAGCCACCTTGCGAATGGCTTTAATAAGAAGCCGCGGATCGTCCGATTTTGAAAGATAGCCTTGCGCACCCATTTCAATAGCACGCACCACAAAGGCGGGATCGTCGTTCATGCTGAACATGATGATCCTGGCGTCGGGATCTTCTTTGCGAATTTGCCGCATCAATTCGAAGCCGGAAACGTCGGGAAGCTTGATATCGATAACCGTCACATCGGGCTCGTCCTGCATGAAAGCCAGATAGCCGGCTTTCGCATTCCCGGCTCCCTCGATTTTCACGGACGGGTCTGAAGCAAACAACGACTTGCAGCCGGACACGACGACCGGATGGTCATCGACGATCAATACCCTGGTTGTTAACTTCGGACTTTCCGACATCGAGCCGCTACCGCTTCGTTGCGCTATCGCTCGTTGATATAAACGCGGATTGAAATCCAGTAGAATAGAACCTCTCTAGACAACCAGGATAGTCTATGTGGAAACGGCTCCCGCTGCGTTTTCGGCTTTTCCTGCCGACGTTGGCATTGATCGCAGCCTCTCTGCTGTTCGGCATTTTTGCCTTGCAAATATTTTCGCCGGAACAATTTGAGAATGAAAACGAGGAAGGCGCGGCTTTAGCGAGAGCTGTGACCAACGGGCTCAACGCCGCGCTCGCGTCGGCCGCAGATCCAGAGCAGGTACTCGGCGCCTTTGCTCAAGGAATTGGAACAGGTGACGCAATCCAGTTCCGTAAAGCGGATGCGGCCATGGCTAACCCCAAAATACGGCTGACCACCGACGGGGTTCCTGACTGGTTTGTCAGCCTCCTGCGAATACCCAACATCGCCTCGGCCCACCCGATCGTCATCGGGCCGCGGCATGTCGGCGATATCATTTTTGCTCCCGATCTTTCCGCCGATCTGCGCGAGAAGTGGTTTGGCTTTCTGGCCATCGTCTTGTCGGGGTCGGCGCTGCTCGTACTGGCAGCCCTCAGCGCTTATTTGACTGTCAGCCTGGCCCTGCGGCCGTTAGAGCAGCTCGGCGCCGGTCTCGCGCGGATGCAACAGGGTGATTACGACAGCACGATTCCGTTGCTTGGCCCTCCCGAAATCCGAAAGAGCTGCGAAGAAGCCAATCAGCTGGCGCGAAAGCTCAAGCAATTGATCCAGGACAACAGAAGCATGTTGCGCAAGATCGTGTCGCTGGAGGACGACGAACGGCGGGAGCTCGCAAACGAGCTGCATGACGAACTCGGCCCGCTCTTATTTGCAATCAGGGCAAATGCCATCGCGCTATCGGGATCGTCCAGGGATCCGGAAGCGCCATCCAACCAGCTCCTCGAAGCGGCAGAGGCCGTCCAGCACGCCAGCCGCCGCATCCTGGATGGCCTAAGCCCTCTCTATCTCGAAGAACTCGGACTTAAGAAAAGCATTCAAACCCTGCTTCAAAACGCCAAGGCCGCTTTGACGACCATTACAACGTCATCTCAGCTCGATCCCCGGATCGATTCACTTGACCACCTGCTGTCGCAAACGATCTACCGCGTGATACAGGAAGCCGTGACAAATGCTGTCAAGCACGCGCGGGCAACGACGTTGAATGTCGCCGCCGGGATGTCCGATCAGGCTGTGACGATCGAAATTTCCGACAACGGAATTGGTTTTCCTGACAACGTTTCGCTCGGGCGGGGATTGACCGGAATGACCGATCGAAGCCGCGCGCTGGATGGAAAATTGGACCTGTTGCGCAATGGCGGCAAGACCATCGTGCGCTGCTGGTTGCCTTTGACGGGCACGCGCTCCGACTGATTTGCCCGTCGAGGCTGAGCAAGAAGTACGCGCGAGAACTATTTCACGCTAATGCAACTAACTCGCAATAGCGCAATCAGACCCTACTTTAATCGTTAAAACTCGCCTGCTAAACCCGCGCCCATGACCGATACCGTTCATCCATCCAAGTCGCGCGTCGCCGCGATTTCGATTTTCGTCAGCGCCGGCATGGCGGTCGCCAAATTCGTGGTCGGCATCGCCATCGGCTCTCTCGCGCTGATCTCCGAAGCCCTGCACTCGTCGGTGGATGTGGTTGCGACCATCGTCACCTGGATGGTGGTGCGTTTTTCC
>CAVVZW010000248.1:0-5751 GCA_963752265.1 uncultured Alphaproteobacteria bacterium | reverse complement strand
ACCAAATCGCGATGACAATCCAAGATACGCCTTGCGCACGTCCGGATTGCTCTTGATCTCGGTTGCCGTCCCCTGCATCTGCAAGCGGCCGGTTTGCAGGATGTAGGCGCGATCGGCGATATCGAGGCATTCGGCGATGCGTTGCTCGACAATCAACACAGTCACCCCGATATCGCGAATGCGCCGCACGGCCTGAAATATCTCATCGACGAGTTTCGGCATGATGCCCTGAGAGGGTTCGTCCAGCATCAGAAGCCGCGGCCGCGTCATCAGCGCCCGGCCGATGGCGAGCATTTGCTGTTCGCCACCGGAAAGCGTCTCGGCGCGCTGATCGAGCCGTTCGGACAGCCTTGGAAACAGTTTGAACACGAGGTCGAGTGGCGCTTCGCGATCCGGCTTGCCGCGATAGAGGTAACTGCCGAGCCGCAAGTTGTCGCGCACCGAAAGCCGCGGAAACAGCCGGCGGTTTTCCGGCACATAGGCGATGCCGCGCGCGGTGATCATGTGCTGCACCATGCCGTCGATGCGCTGGCCATCGAAGGTGACGCTGCCGGAACGCGGCCGCTCCGCGCCCGCGATGGTCTTCAACAGCGTGGATTTGCCGGCGCCATTGGCGCCCGCAACGCAGACGACTTCGCCCTTGGCAACCTCGATCGTGACCTGCGAGATCGCGACCAGCCCCTGATACGCGGTGGTGACTTCATGCACTGACAGCATGACGATCCCCAAGATAGGCGCTGATCACTTTCGGATCGCGAACGACGTCGGTGGGCTTGCCCTCGACCAGAACCTTGCCGAGATCGAGCACAATGGCGCGATCGACCAGCGGCATCACGATTTCCATGACGTGCTCGACCATCAGCACCGTGACGCCTGTGGCGCGCACCTTTCGCACCAGTTCGACGCCGGTTTGCGCCTCGATCGGCGTCAGTCCGGTGAGGACTTCGTCGAGCAGGAGTAGCTTCGGCTCGGTCGCGATCGCGCGCGCGACTTCGAGACGGCGTTTTTCGGACGGAATCAGTTGGCTCGCGAGCACGTTTGCCCGCGCCGCCAACCCGCAGAATTCCAGCACCTCATGGGCTTTGCGGCGGGCCTCACGCATCACGGTGGTGCGGATCAGCGCGCCGACAATGACATTGTCGATGACGGTCATCGTCTCGAAGCTTTTCACCACCTGAAAGGTACGCGCGACACCGCGTTCGCAGCGCTCCGCCGCCGACAACCGGGTGACGTCCTCGCCATCCAAGATGATCGCACCTTGGCTCGGCGTGTAAACGCCGGCGATCAAATTGAACAAGGTCGACTTGCCGGCGCCGTTGGGACCGATCAGACCTACGATCTCGCCGCGCCCAACCGAAATCGAGACGTCGCTGTTGGCCACAAGGCCGCCGAAACGCTGCCAGACGCCTTTGGTTTCAAGGAGCGCCGTCATCGGGCCGTTTCCTTGCGCCGAGGCGAGAACAATCCGATCAGGCCTTCCGGCCGCGCCAGCGAAATCAAAACGATCAGCGTGCCGTAGACGATCAGGTCGACACCCCGGCCGGAGCCGCCGATGAAGGAGCGCGTCAACTCCGTGAGCGGAATGAGAATGACGGCCCCTAATACCGGTCCCCATAAGGTACCGATGCCGCCTAGCACCGCCGGCAGCGCCATCAAAAGCGAGAACTGGAAGCCCATGACGCTTTCGGGATCGATATAAGAGACGAACTGCGCGTAAAAGCTGCCGCCAATGGCGGTGAGAAAGGCCGAGACCGCGGCCGCGCCCATCTTCGAATTGAACACCACCACGCCCAGGCTTTCGGCGGCATCCGGGTTATCCTTCACCGCGCGCCACCAGTAACCCCACTTGGAATCCTCCAGCCACCAGGTCACGAGCCAGGCGACACAGGCGAGCGCGAGCGCAAAATAGAAGTAAGGCAATTTGCTGCGGACAAACTGGAATTTCAGCCAGCTATCGCCGCGCACGGGAATATCAATACCGAGAGCAGCCCCGGCCCAATCCCAGTTCTGGAACAGCAGCAGCGCGGTCTCGGCGATGACGATGGTGGCGATGACGAAATAATGCCCGCGCAGACGAAAGCAGGGATAACCAAGCGCCATTGCGATGGCCGCCGAGATCAAGCCACCGCCGAGCATGCCAAACCAGGGCAGCACGCCGAACTTGGTGAACAGAAGCGCGGTAGTATAGGCGCCAAGCCCGAAATACAGCGCATGACCGAGTGAGATTTGCCCGCAATAGCCGGAGAGGATGTTCCAGCTCTGCGACAGCGCCGCATACATCAGGGTCAGCACCATGATGTTCTGGACGTAGACATCCTTGACGAACAACGGGATCAGCGCCGCGATCACGGTAAAGATACCGGCGAGGATGAGATCGCGACGGCGGCGCTGGGCAAAGGCTGTATCCATCAGAGCGATCCGAACAGGCCGCGCGGCCGGATGAAGACCACCAGCAGATAGACCGCGTAGATGCCGACCGATTTCAGGGACGGCGGCAGGATCAGCGCGGTGGAGGCCTCGACGAGGCCGACGACAATTCCGCCCGCGAAGGCGCCGAACACGCTACCAAAGCCGCCGAGCGCCACCGTGACATAGGCGATCAGCGCAAAGGACGCGCCGACGTCGGGATAAATGTAGAAAAATATCGCCATGATCGCGCCGGCAAGCCCGACCAGCGCAGCGCCCAGCCCCCAGCCGAGCGCGAACACCTTGTTCTTGTCGATGCCGACCAACGCCACAGCGCCGGCATCTTCCCGCGTTGCTTCCAGGGCGCGGCCGAAATCAGTCCGATTGATAAAGAAATAGAGCGCAACAAACGCGGCAATCGCGGTCAGCGCGCCGAAGAGTTGCGGTACGGGTAAGAAGATGCCGCCGATCGAGATGGTTTTACCGCCGAGCCAGGAATGCGTGACGCTGCGATAGTCCGGCGTGAAGAAATATTGCGCGAGCCCACGCATCACGATCGCAAGGCCGAAGGTCGAGAAAATCTGCACCATGCCGGCATTGGCTTTGGCGCGAACCGCAAAGCGCACCACCAGAAGGTAAACCACCGCCCCGAACACGAACAATGCGGCCGCAACCAGCGGCGCAGACAGCAAAGGATCGATCGCGAAGAACGAGAACAGGAAAAACGTCGCATACATCGCGATCATGAGGAATTCACCGTGCGCGAAGTTCACGACGTCCATCAGGCCGAAGATCAGCGCCAATCCTACGGCGATCAGGCCGTAGAGCAGCCCCATCAAGAGGCCGCTGGCGAGACTTTGGATGATCGTTTCAGCGGTCACGCCCCCTGCCCCCGCGTTACTTCATCGGCCAGGTGGCTTCGGCGACGGCGGCCTGTGGCGGGAAAATCGTGACGAACTTCCCGCCGGTATATTGCAGCAAGACCGGGTCGGCATCGTTGTTCTGACCCATCTCGTCGTATTTCACGCGCTTCCAGGGCATGATCGTTTGTTCGCCTGGAATGTCGGTCGCCGCCAACGCATCGCGGATTTTCTCGCCGTCGGTCGATTTGGCGCGGTTGATGGCATCCGCCATCAGGATCAGGGCCATGAACTGACGGGATGAATAATCGTTGAGGTCCTTGCCGGACTTTTGCTTGAACATGTCGTTGATCTTGCTGACCATCGGCCGCTTGGCTGCGAGGTCGAGCGAGAACGTGCCGCGCGAGATCACGCCCTCGAGCTTGTCGCCGACCGCGTCGTACAACGCCTTTTCGGAGAAACCGGCGTCCTGGGCGACGATCGCCGGCGGCTTGTAGCCGAGTTCACCCATGGTCTTCACCAGCAGAATGCCGTCGGTAGTGTAGCTTGAGGGCATCAGCACATCGGCATTGGCCGCTTTGAGCTGCTGCACCTCGACCGAGAGCGAGGGCGAGTTCGCCCGGTACTTGATGTCGGAAACGATCTTGTAGCCGCGCTCCCCGGCCAGCTTGGTCTGGGCATTGCCTGAGTTGGTGCCGAAGATCGTATCCTCGTGGAACAGCGACAGCGTTTCAATCTTGGTGCCCTTCTTCTTCATCGCATCGAAGAAGTCGAACATTGCCTTGGAATACATCTCGTCATGCGGCGACGCTCGGAAATAAAATTTCAGCCCGCGGCGATGAAGGCTTGGCGAGGAATTATCCGCCGACATGAAGGGAATGCCGTAGCGCTCGCACACCTGGCTGACGGTCACCGCGACGGCGCTTTGATAGGTGCCGATGATCGCGCACACCTTTTCCTGGGTGATCAGGCGTTCGGCCTCGGCACGGCCTTTCTGCGGATCGGCCTGATGGTCGGCGAAGACGAGACGCACCTTGGCGCCGCCAAGGCCGGGCAGGCCTTCGCCGCGCGCCAGCGGCAGGTCGAAATCATAGCTCTTGTTGACGATCTCGGCCGCGGTTTCGAAAGCCTTCTGCGCATCGACGCCGATCTGCGCGCTCGCGCCAGACAGCGGATAGATCACGCCGATCACCACCTCGGAAGTCTGGGCGCGCGCGGCGACCGGCAACAGCGCGGCGCTCGCGGTGGCGCCTAACAGTACGTTACGGCGGGAGATGCTCATTTTCAAAATCCTCAACTGTCGGCAACACTCGATGAAACGATTGGCGATGCCCGTAAAGCCTCAAAGATTCAGCAACTGCTGCCTGTTACAGCACCGCAAGATCCCTGTTCTGTAAATCCGTCACCAGCATCAGGCCTGGCGCATGGGTGATGGCAAACGGTAGCTTCGCGGCTGATATAACCGCCTGCGGTGTGACGCCGCACGCCCAGAACACCGGGATTTCGTCAGCCTCGACCGGAACCGCATCGCCGTAGTCGGGTTTGGCGATATCGGCGATGCCGATCGAGTGCGGATGGCCGAGATGGACCGGCGCGCCGTGTACCGAAGGAAAACGCGAGGTGATCTGCACCGCGCGGATCGCCTGGGCCGGCTTGAAGGGACGCATCGACACCACCATGGGTCCCGCAAATGGCCCCGAGGGCTTGCATTCGATATTGGTCTGGTACATCGGCACGCGAACGTTGCGCTCGATATGGCGGATCGGCAAGCCTTCAGCCAACAACGCCTCCTCGAACGAAAACGAGCAGCCCAGCACAAAGGCGACGAGATCGTCGCGCCAATGCGCCATGATATCGGTCGGCTCCTCCACCACCTCGCCGTCGCGCCAGATACGATAGCGCGGCACGTCGGTACGGATATCAAGATCCAGGCCGAGCGAGGGTATCCGGGGATCGCCAACGTCGGACATGCCGATGATCGGACATGGCTTGGGGTTGAGCTGGCAAAAACGATGAAATGCGCCCGCGAGCTTTTCCGGCAGGATCGCCAGATTGCCCTGGACAAAGCCGTTGGCGACTCCGGCGGTTGATCCTGCCATGCCGGAGCGGCAGGCAAGCCGTGCCTGTCGGCTTGGAAGCGAATTCCCGTCCTCGCGGAATGACTGCACTGCCGCAGAAATAGTCATGACGCCGTCCTGCCTATGATCTCGACATCAGTGAAACCCACACGTACTATAAAGTCTAATCTTACTTTCTAATCAGTTTGGATAATTTTAACTTATCATATCGGGCGCGCCAAATGGTGGATTTCAAGTCGATCGAGACATTCCTTTGGGTGGTGACGCTTGGGAGTTTCCGTGGGGCCGGCCAACGCCTCAACACCACCCAGCCGGCGATTTCACAACGGATCGCCCAGCTCGAGCGCGAGATGGGGGTCAAGCTGCTGAACCGTGATCATAGGATCGTCTCGCCGACGCCAAGCGGC
>CAVVZW010000247.1:0-11264 GCA_963752265.1 uncultured Alphaproteobacteria bacterium | reverse complement strand
TGCCGAAATCGAGCGCCAGGAACGGATCAGCGAAGACGTGATCCGTTACCTCACCGTTCGCGTCGAAGAGCTTGAAGAAGGTCCCTCGGCGATGATGCGCAAAGCCGATCGCGACCGCGAACGCGACGACCGTGGTGGCGGTTTCCGTGGCGATCGCGACGGTGGATTCCGTGGTGATCGTGACGGCGGCGGCTTCCGCGGCGATCGCGGTCCGCGCCGTCCGCGCGACGACAATGACGCAGCGGAAGAGGAGTAAGAACCATGGCTGAAGCCGGTGCACGCCGTCCGTTTTTCCGCCGCCGCAAGACCTGCCCTTTCACGGGTCCGAATGCGCCGAAGATCGACTACAAGGATTCCAAGCTGTTGATGCGTTACGTCTCCGAGCGCGGCAAGATCGTGCCGAGCCGCATCACCGCCGTCTCCGCCAAGAAGCAGCGCGAACTCGCGCGCGCCATCAAGCGCTCGCGTTTCCTCGGTCTGCTTCCGTACGTGATTCGCTAATAACTCCGGTCCGCGGCGAACTCACGCTGCGGACCGAACCATTCATAAGGCTTCCGGGTCGTCCGGTTGCCGATAGTTGGGGTCGATTGCGGCCTCTAACCGCTCGAAAGGAGCGGGACAGCTGATGATTGCGACCATATCCATAGCCTTGGCGGCCGGCCTCGCGTCGGCGTTGATGTTCGCCTCGATTACGTCAGGCGCACCAATTTCGCTGTTGCTGATCAACCTCACGCCGCTGCCGCTGATGGTGGTGGGCCTGGTATGGGGCCCGCTGGGTGCAGGTGTCGGCGGTATCTTTGCGACGGCGGTGATCGCCGCGCTATTCGGCCTCCCCTATAGCGGCGCGTTTGTTGTGGTGAATGCTATGCCGGCCTGGTGGCTGGCGCATCTCGGCCTGCTCGCGCGGCCGTTGCCGAAGGATGCCGGCCCCGCCAATCCAGATGATCCGCAGGAATGGTACCCGGTCGGACGGCTCCTGCTCTGGATCGTGGTTTTTGCGAGCGTCATCACCGCAGCCATGCTGCTTATGATGGGCTCCGATGCCGCAGCGATTCAAAACACCATTCGCAAAGGCTGGAGTGACCTTCTCGAATCGTCGGGCCTTGCCCTCAATGATTCCACGCTCGATGCGCTGGTGACGATCGCGCCCATCGGCGCCGAAATGGCGGCCATGGCGATGCTGACCTTCAACCTCTGGCTTGCGGCCAAAATCGCCGCAACATCGGGACGATTGCACCGTCCGTGGCCGGATCTGAAAAGCACGGCACTGCCGATGATGACCATCGCCGTCCTCGTTGCTGCCGTCGCATGCTGTTTTTCCGGCGGCTTACTGGCCATCCTCGCGCAGGTGGTGACCGCCGGCCTGTCGATCGCTTATGCGATGACCGGCTTTGCGGTGCTGCACACGCTCACGCTCGCCATGAAGAGCCGCGTGCTATGGCTTGGCTGCGCTTACGCCGTGGTTGCGGGCTTCGCCTGGGCCCTGCTGGTCGTCGCCCTGCTTGGGCTGGCCGACGCCGTCTTCGGACTACGCCACCGATACTTGCGCAGCCGGCCGCCGCCGCTGCCAAAGCCCTGATCCGCAACGCCGTACTTTTCAATCGCAATAACCTGAAAGGAAAACACACATGGAAGTCATTTTGTTGGAACGCGTCGCCAAGCTTGGCCATATGGGGGAAGTCGTTCGTGTAAGAGACGGTTTTGCCCGCAATTTTCTGCTCAAGCGCGGCAAGGCGCTGCGGGCCACCACAGACAACCGCGCCAAGTTCGAGGGCATGAAGGCCGAACTCGAAGCCCGTAACCTTCAGGCCAAGGGCGAAGCCTCCAAGGTCGCCGAAAAGGTCGACGGCCGTAACGTCGTCATCCTTCGTCAGGCCTCCGAGACCGGTCAGTTGTTCGGGTCGGTCAGTGTTCGCGACATCATCGCATCGTTCCAGAGCGATGGCGTCAGCATCAGCCGCAGCCAGGTCTTGCTGGATGCACCGATCAAGACGATCGGCAAGCACGAGATCGCGATTGCCATACATCCTGAAGTCGAAGTCGGCGTCACCGTCACGGTTGCGCGCAGTGCGGACGAAGCCGAACGCATCAACCGCGGCGAAGATATTTCGACGCGTCAGGAAGATCGGGATGCAGCCGCGGAGGCCATCGCTGCCGCAGGCGAATTCTTCGACCCCGAAGCGCTCCCCGGCGATCTGGCGCCACAGCCGAGCCCCGCAGCCGAAGAGTAAGCGCTTCGAAAACGCGCTACGCTTTGAAGGATACGAAAACCCGGCCGATGATCAGGCCGGGTTTTTGTTTCTGCGGATTCCGAACTTGCCGGCGCAAACGCTTACGCCGCCACCGTTATCGGGAGATCGGCGGCGCCGGCGGTCCATCGGCCGGAGGCGAAGGTAGCGGCGGTGGAGCGGAAGCCGTCACGGCTGCCGGTGGCGGAGCGGCAGGCGCTGGTGGCCGCGGTGCGGCCTGCTCCGACGGATCCCCCTGAGGCAACCGCGGGTGCAGGCGCGGACGTTGCAGCGGTCGCCGGCGCAGGCGTCACGGGAGGTACCGGATCCCGGCGGGCCATGCCCGAAGCGCTGTCCTTTGGCGCCTCGATTTTTGCGGCCTCGGATTTGACGGGTTGGGATTTCACCTCGTCGGGCGATTTGCTTTGGACATCGGGCTTTGCACTCGCGTTACCCATTTCCTGCTGGGGCTCGACCTTCGCTTTATCGTCTGTACTGGACTCCGTCTTGGCCGGTTCGGTCTTCGGCGGCTCGTTGGCCATCGAAGGTTCCTCGGCGCCAGGCGGCTTGCCGAGCCTGCTCCGCTGTTTCGCCGAGAGCTTTCGGCCATCGGGACCGCGCTCAATGTCCGACTGAGCCGGAGCGTTAGCGACAGGCCTTCCGTCCTCCGGCTGTTCGCCGGGAGTTGTGAGCCGTTTGCGGGATTGCCGTGCGCCGTCCGGAGGCGGCGGCGTATCATCCGGCCGCGCAGCTTCCTGGCCTGGCGCATTCCTGTTCTTGCGGCCTGGACGGTCGGCCTGATCATTGCCGGCGCCCTGCTTGTCCGCACCCTGCTTGGCCTGTCGGCTGTCACCCGCACCATTGGAGATCAAGTACGTCGCAAGCTGCGACGCCATTTCGCCGCCCGTCGTATAGTGCTCCCGCAGGAAGCCTGACAGCGAACCGGGCGAGACCGTCTTCAAAAGGCCACGCGGACTTTTGTGGCAGGCGTTGCAAGTACCCGCAAAAAGTTGAGAAGCGCTTTTGCCGGCTTCGAGATTTTGTGCCTGCGCCGACGCTGCCGCGCCCGCGAGGCAACCGGCCAGAAGTGTAACCGCCGCAAAAATGCGCGCTCGGTTCGACATTCCCTATTCTCCAGATGCGGAAAACGCTTCCAGCTCCCTTTCCGAGGGGCGCTAGTGGCGTCACCTTTTAGCCGATTATCCCGCGAATGGAAGCGCACTTATGACGAAAGCGCATGAGCTCGAGTTCCCGGAATATCTGCTTTATACACAGCGCAGCGGCCAACGAGCCGGCGTTGCTTTTGCGGCTCTTGCAGAAAGGCGTTGGAACCATTTTATTCTCTTGTGCGTCGTGTGTGACGGCCGAGTTTGGGTTTTGCGGGATCGCTTCCTTCAGGTGGTTTCCATGGACCGTTTGTTGCGTTACTTCCTTCAGCAGTTCATTCACCGCGGTGCGATAACCTTTACCACCGCCAACGGAGAAAAATTTACCTGCGGCGACGGCACGGGACCCCCCATCTTCGCGCGCTTCCAGACTGCCGAGGCGGAACGAAGGGTGCTTGCCAATCCGGAACTTGCGCTCGGCGAAATCTACATGGAAGGCAGCTTCATCGTCGAAAACGGCTCCATTGCGGATTTCCTCGCTATCCTGATGGATCAGCCGGAAGTCCTGCCCCGCTGGGCCAAGCTGCAATGGTGGCTGCGCTATCTGGGCCGGCGTCTGCGCCAGTTCAACCCGCGCGGCCGAGCCAAAAACAATGTCGCCCACCACTACGACCTGGACGGCAGGCTCTACTCGCTCTTTCTGGATGCGGACAAGCAATATAGCTGCGCCTATCTTGAACAGCCGAGCATGACGCTGGACGACGCCCAACTGGCCAAGAAGCGCCATATCGCCGCCAAGCTCCTCGTTCGGCCAGGTGATCGGGTCCTCGATATAGGCTCCGGTTGGGGCGGCCTTGGTCTCTATCTGGCGGAGACAACCGGCGCCGATGTCACGGGGGTGACGTTGTCGGCCGAGCAATTGCAAGTTTCGAACACGCGCGCAGCGGAGAAGAGTCTCAGCGGGGCCGCGAAGTTTCTGCTCGAAGACTACCGCGACATTCCAGGTCCATTCGACCGCATCGTATCCGTCGGCATGTTCGAACATGTCGGTGTCGACTTCTACGATACCTATTTCAAACGTTGCGCTGAACTCCTGACCAATGACGGCGTCATGTTGCTGCACTCGATCGGCCGCTCCGAAGGTCCCGACGCCACCAATCCCTGGATTGCAAAATACATCTTCCCGGGCGGCTACATTCCGGCACTTTCCGAAGTCCTGCCTTCAATCGAGCGGGCCGGCCTGCTCGTCTGCGATATCGAGATCCTGCGGCTGCATTATGCGGAAACGCTGAAAGCATGGCGCGAGCGTTTCATGGCGCGCCGGGAAGAAGCCGTCCAACTCTATGACGAACGCTTCGCGCGCATGTGGGAATTCTATCTCGCCTGCTCGGAGATGGCCTTCCGCAAGCAGAACCTGATGAACTTCCAGATTCAACTCACCAAGCGTCAGGGTGTCGTGCCGATGACGCGCAACTACGTGGCCAGCGAAGAAGCCAAGCTACGGCGATTTGAGATCGAAAGGAGACCGCGTCTCCAGATTGCCGGCGAATAAGGGCGCTTCGAGGCTAGTTACACAGACTGAGACGCGAAGCATAGGCCGGATAGGCCATTGCCGGCCGCGCAAGGCGTGCCCTCACCTCAGCAAGTTCGATCGGATCAAGCGGACGCGTACGCCATTCGGAGCGCGACAGCTTCTCCATGGCCGCAATTAAGCCTGACAGCCATAGGGTCTGACCGCTTTGGGTCCACCTAGACGGAAGTTGCCGGTCCATAGCTTTCCATCCCTTCCTTTCGAAAAACCCGATGTTGGATAATTCCAGCCCCATCAACTCGTTCCGGGCCGACCTATCCTGAAAAAAGTCGTCGCGGTGTGATCTGCTTCACAAAGGACTTCGACGCGCTGCCCTAAACCGCCAGAATGGCTCAGAAAACCGATCGATCGTCGCCCGGCTCGCCTTCGGACATCCGCATCGACTATGCCTTGATGGCGATCGCCGCGGGCGCTGCAACCTTCGCGCTGATCTATCTCATCCTGATCTGACGACTTTTCCCTTCCCCGCCAGACACCTGTTCCCGGATATTCAGTGTCGATCGCGCCGGAAAAGGTTCACCCGGTTGACGAAGTTTTCGACGCCTCGGGCTGCCTCTGCCGCGTCAAGCGTCCCGGCGACACATCTTGCTGATTTCCCAACCTCGATTGTGTGAATCGGGCATAAGGCTTTTTGCCGCTTCCGCTTGTCGCGAGAGAAGCGCTTTATCCCTGCCCCTTATCCGACAAACTTCCGCGAACACTGAGCCTCATGCCCTCGCTTGATTCGAACGTTCTGAAACTCGCCCCCGAGGCGGGAACCCCTGCTTTCCGCAGCGCGCCGCACAATATCGAGGCGGAGCAGAGCCTTCTCGGCGCTATCCTGGTCAACAACGACGCATTCTATCGGGTTTCGGATTTTCTCGAGCCCAAGCACTTCTTTGAGCCGATCCATCAGACCATCTTTGAAACCTCCGGCAGCCTGATCCGGATGGGCAAGGTCGCAACTCCCGTTACGCTAAAGACTTTTTTGCCGGCCGATACCGACATCGGCGGTATGACGGTTGGCCAATACCTGGCTCGCCTGGCCGCCGAAGCGACCACCATCATCAATGCGCAGGACTATGGGCGCACGATCTACGACATGGCGCTTCGCCGCGATCTGATTGGCATTGGCACGGAGATGGTCAATGTCGCCTTTGACGCGCCGGTGGACTTCGCCCCCCGCGCCCAGATCGAGGACGCCGAACGGCGGCTCTACGAATTGGCGGAGTCCGGGCGCTATGATGGCGGGTTCCAGCGCTTTGCACAGGCGCTCACGGTCGCCGTCGACATGGCGGCCAAGGCCTTTCAGCGCGACGGTAGATTATCCGGCATCGCCACCGGCCTGCGCGATCTCGACAATAAAATGGGCGGGTTGCAATCCTCCGACTTGATCGTGTTGGCGGGCCGTCCCGGCATGGGCAAGACCGCGCTCGCCACCAACATCGCCTACAATGTCGCCAAGGCACATCGCGCCGAGGTGCAGGCCGACGGCACCATGAAGACGGTCAACGGCGGCATTGTCGGCTTCTTCTCCTGCGAAATGTCGGCCGAACAGCTCGCCACACGTATCATCGCCGAACAGACGAGTATCGCCTCGAGCACGATCCGCCGCGGCGGCATTACCGACAACGATTTCGGAAAAATCCGCGACGCGGCAATCGAAATGCAGTCTCTTCCGTTTTATGTCGACGAAACCGGCGGGCTGTCGATCTCGCAGCTCACGGCGCGCGCGCGGCGGCTGAAGCGGCAGCGCGGCCTCGACGTGATTGTGGTCGACTACATCCAACTCTTGCAAGGCTCCAGCAAGCGCTCCGACAACCGCGTGCAGGAAGTCACCGAGATCACGACCAGCCTGAAGGCGCTCGCCAAGGAACTCAACGTTCCCGTGATTGCGCTGTCGCAATTGTCGCGTCAGGTCGAAAGCCGCGACGACAAGCATCCGCAATTGTCGGACTTGCGCGAATCCGGCTCGATCGAGCAGGACGCCGACGTCGTCATGTTCGTGTATCGTGAAGAATATTATCTGCAAAGCAAGGAGCCGAAGCTCGGTACGCCGGAGTACGAAAAGTGGATACTCGACATGTCGCTCGTGCACGGCAAGGCTGAGGTAATTATCGCCAAGCAGCGACATGGGCCAACGGGCACCGTCAAGCTGAGTTTCGAAGGGCAATTCACGCGATTTGGCGACGCCGCCGACGAAGATAATTTACCGACGCGAATGTACTAAAGGTTCCGTCTTCGGTTGAACGGCGGCTGGCCCGCGCGTAAAACAGGGCATGAACATCGTCTCCGATCCAAAGCCGCTGCCGGCCGATTCCGTTCTCTCGCCGGAAGCCAGCAAAGCAGCGGCGCCGGCGGCCGTCACTGGCATTCTTACCGTCGATCTCGCCGCATTGGTCGCCAATTGGCGCAAGCTGGAGAAGGCCGCGGTTCCCGCCGAATGTTCGGCGGTGATCAAGGCCAACGCCTACGGGTGCGGTCTGGAGCCGGTTGCCCAGGCGCTCGCCAAGGCCGGCTGCAAGACTTTCTTCGTTGCTACGTCACTGGAGGCGGCGGCAGCACGGGCCGCGGTGCCTTCCGCTGTCATTTACGTCCTCAACGGTTTTCTGCAGAACACCGGTGAGGCCTATGCCAAGATTGATGCGAGGCCCGTGATTGGTGACCTCAACGAACTCGCCGAATGGGACGTCTTTTGCCGCCGCACCGGCTGGTCAGGCGGCGCAGCCATCCACATCGACACCGGCATGCAGCGGCTCGGCCTCACCATTGTGGAGGCCCAGGGCCTTATCCCCAGGATCAACGCCGGCGATCACGGCATATCGCTCGTGATGAGCCACCTCGCCTGCGCCGAAAGCCTCAACCATCCCATGAACGCCAGGCAACTGGCCGCCTTCCGCACGATTGCGAGCGAGTTTTCCGGCGTGCCTGCCTCACTCTCGAATTCATCCGGCATATTCCTGGGAAACACCTTTCAGTTCGACGTGGTGCGGCCGGGCGCGGCCCTCTACGGCGTCAATCCCACGCCGGAGGCCGACAACCCGATGCTGCCGGTCGTCGAGCTAAAGGCCCGCGTGCTGCAGATCCGCGACGTCGAACGCGGCGAAAGCGTCGGCTATGGCGGAAACTGGACCGCTCGGCGGACGACCCGGCTTGCCATCGTCTCCGCCGGTTATGCCGACGGCTATTTCCGTGCCGGCAGCAGCAATGATGGCACCCGCGGCGCCGAGGTCATGGTCGCCGGCAAACGCTGCCCGGTTGCGGGGCGCATCTCGATGGACCTGTTGGCCGTCGACGTCACTGATCTGGAAAAGAACGCCGTGCGCCGGGGTCACCTGGTGACGCTGATTGGCGAAGGCATCACGGTCGACGAACTGGGCCATCACTTCGGCACCATCGGCTACGAAGTCCTCACGAGTCTGGGAGCGCGTTATGCGCGCGTCTACAAGGGCGAAGCCGTTGACGGATAAGATCGCGGCCAGGAAATCCGCATCATGGCCGTGATGAAAGTCGCCACCTTCAACATCAACAATATCAACCGGCGGCTGCCGAATCTTTTGAGGTGGCTCAAGCGAGCCAAACCCGACGTCGTCGCTTTGCAGGAATTGAAATCGACCGACAACGACTTTCCGTACGCGGCCATCGAGAAGGCCGGCTATGGCGCGGTGTGGCGCGGACAAAAGACCTGGAACGGCGTGGCGATCCTGGCGCGAAACGCAGATCCGGTATTGATCCGCAACGACCTGCCCGGCGATGCGAGCGACACCGAGGCGCGCTACATCGAAGCAGCCGTCAAGGGTATCGTCGTAACTAGCCTCTATTTGCCGAACGGCAATCCGCAGCCGGGACCGAAATTCGATTACAAGCTCGATTGGTTCGAGAGGCTGCGGAAACACGCCGTCAAATTCATCAAGCAGGAGATCCCCGTCGTGCTGGCTGGCGATTACAATGTCGCCCCAGCCACGCTCGATATCTATCCGACCAAATCATGGGACAAGGATGCGCTGATCCAGCCGAAGAGCCGCGCGGCGTTCCAGGCCTTGATCAGGCAAGGCTGGACGGACGCGATCCGAACCCTTCATCCTTCAGCGCCGACGTTCACGTTCTGGGACTACAAGCGCAGCCGGTGGCAGCGTGACGCCGGCCTGAGGCTCGACCATCTGCTGATCAGCCCTATCCTCGCGCCGCGGCTGAAAAAAGCCGGCGTCGATCGTATGGTGCGCGGCGAGGAAGGCGCGAGCGACCATGCGCCGGCCTGGGTTACGTTGAACTAACCATCACGCCATTGAGCGAAGATCGACACACTTTGTTTAGCCTTTGCTTAATGATGCCGACATAAGGTGCCCGTTTGTTGCAATGCCCGCATTTGTATTTGAACGGACACAACCTCGTTATTTTGATCACACCCCATGCTCGTTTGTTATCTCACCGACGAACCAGGCAAGATACCGGCAATCCGCGCCATGCTGGAACCGCACCATCATGTGGTTCCCAGATTGCTGGGTGATCAAACTGCCAGCGGCACCGGCGGCGTGCTGATGGTTGACGCCGATCTGCGTGAAGCGGTCCGCGTGGAACAAATCAAGGAGAGCCTCGGCGAGCTTGAAGCGGTTACCGAAAAGCTGTTTGTCGTCCAGAAGCACCTCCATCACATGGTCGCGCAGGCCTTTGCACTTGGCGCGACCTCGGTCGTGCGCTGTTCCCACGAGATCGCTCCGAAGCTGGCGCAGATCGAAGAGACGATGAAAGCCGCAGCGCGCAGGCCCGGCGTCGTTGTGTCCCAGACGGCAGACTGCGCGAAAGCCTTTGCCTCGATGTTTTCTGCGGTCAAACAAGACCGAACAATCAATCTTGCGGAGGCCGAGGGCACGACCGCGCACGTGATCAACAGTATCGAACGTAACGGCATGAGTGCCTGGCTTGACGACGTTCGCCGCTATCATCAGGGAACCTTCCAGCATTGTCTGCTGGTGACGGGCATCGCGGTCGGATTTGCGCTGGAAGCAGGCTTTGTCGATGTCGACGTCAAGCGGCTGGGTATGGCTGCCACGCTGCACGATATCGGCAAGGCCCGCATTCCGTTAGCCATACTCGACAAGCCCGAGCGCCTCGCTCCGGATGAAGACGAAATCATGAAGCGTCATCCGTTGATCGGATATGAATTATTGAAGGATATTCCCGGCATCAACCCGGAGATTCTTGATGGGGTGCGGCACCATCATGAATATCTCGATGGGTCGGGCTATCCAGATCATCTCCCGGGCGGACAGATTTCCGATCTGGTGAGATTGCTCACGATCTCGGATATTTTCGCCGCGCTGATCGAAGCGCGGCCATACCGGCAACCGATGCCGCGGCAGGACGCCTACAACGTCTTGTGCGACATGGGCGGCAAGCTGGAGCTGCCGCTCGTGAAGGCCTTTCGCAACGTCGCAATGGCGGCGTGAAACCAGACGTCCGCTAGATCCGATCCGGAAAGCGGATGATGAAATTGTCGCGGTTTGGCATCTTCACCTTCGGCAGGGTTTCCGCATTCATGGTGTCGTTGGCACCGATCAGTTTGTTTTCAGCGAGAATGTAGGCCGTGAGCGCGTAGACTTCATCGTCGCTGAGCGAACGCGGCGCGGTAAACGGCATCGCGCGGCGGATAAAGTCGAAGATCGTCGTCGCGTAGGGCCAAAAATTCTTGATCGTTTTCTGCGAAGCGGAGATGCCTGCAAGCTTGCGGTCATCCACCAATGCTGCCGCGGCGCCACCTCTGGCGTTGTCGCCGTGGCAGGCCGAACATTTCTCGGCGAAAATAGCAGCCCCTTGTGCGGATGTGCCGCTGCCTTTCGGTAATCCGGTTCCGTCGGGCAGGATGCTGATGTCCCAATTGGCGATCGCAGCTTCGTCGAGCGGCTTGCCCAGATGTGGCGTCTCGGCCAGAGACACGGTTGCGGTTGTCGCAAGCAGCAATGCTACGGCGACGAGAATGGGCCTAGGCGTAAACTTTGGCGCTGTGATGCGCGACTGCAGGCGCCTTCGACTCCTGCTTCTCGCCTTGCTTCTCTCGTTTTTCTTTTTCTTTCGCCATGACTCTGTGTACCTTCTCTCACGGTATCGGAAGAGCTTTCAGCCGTCAGCTTTCAGCTTTCAGCCAAAAATCGTCGTTCCGTTTCGTAAGCCCATTCAAATTCTTTAGCTGACAGCTGATAGCTATTTGTCCAGCGTTGTTCCGCACTTCTTGCAAATTCGCACTTTACGGTCACCCTGAACAGCGTGACCGATTCGTACCGGGCCACAGGTCGGGCAAACGATCTGCACGTTCGAAATCGCGATACGGCTTTCCTGCTCGGCAATTCCGCCCTTCACGTTCTT
>CAVVZW010000246.1:0-17041 GCA_963752265.1 uncultured Alphaproteobacteria bacterium | reverse complement strand
CCCGTGACCGTCATTTGCAACTCACCGTCGATGCGGCCCTGCGCATCAAGCTCCAGGGTGCCCGCGGCCACCGCGATCAAACCGTCCTGTTGAATACGGGATTGAACAATCTCGACATGCCCGCCATTGGCCTGAAGCTCGCGCAGCCGTTGCGGCCATGGCTTCGGCATCAGATCCTTCAGACCCACCAGCTTTGCCTGGATATCGGCCGCAAACGGTCGCGCCAACAGCGGATGAACGTCCTGCACGCTGCCGGATTCGATCCGCAGCACGCTTTCGATCACGGGATCCGCAGGGCTAGAGCCCTCGGCAAGTCGGCCATGCAGCTCGACATGCTTGGCGCGTGCCACCGAAACCTGCACCGCGCTGTTGGTGCGATCAATCGCAACGTCGTCGAACACAATCGAGGCCCGCTGCGGGATGGCAGGCAGTCCGACCACGCTGGCACGGGCCGCGCTCCAGTTCACCTGCATCGCCGGCGCGTTCTGCGATTCCGAAACGGTCGCGGGCGCTTTGAACTCCGCAATCAGCAACTTTGGATCATAGACCTGCGCGACCGTCAGGATCTCGCCGAGGTTGATCGTGACAGGTTGTGCCGCGCCCGCCGTCTGCGATATCAGCGTGACGCGCGCACCCTCGCAGCGCACTTCGAGACGGAACGGATAGCCACCGAACGATTGCTTGGCGCAGTCGTAGTTTCGGCCGGATCTGGCCTCCTGCGCGCGCCACGCATCGGCCTTCACTTCGGCCTGCGAGACGGCAAAAAACCAGAACGCACTCCATGCCGCGGCGGCAATCAGGAGCAGGATCGGCATCAGGAACAGCGGCCAGCGCGAGCGGCGGCGTGGGGTATCCGAGGGCAGGGTCATGGTGGCCATAGACCGACCATTGGCCGGCAATTTTGTCAAATGTAAGCGGTCGCTTGCCATGCAAACCTTACGGAATTTCCACTTCGCTTCACATTTATGTTCTGGTAGCGACTGGGATTATGTCCGACACAAAACCGCCCCCACCCGCGCCCTCCCATGAAGACCTCTGGGTCTTCGGCTATGGCTCGCTGATGTGGCGGCCGGGATTTGAGTTCACCGCGCAGGTGTCCGCGCGGCTGATCGGCGAACATCGGGCCTTGTGTGTCTATTCATTCGACCATCGCGGAACACCGGAAAAGCCTGGCCTCGTGCTCGGCCTCGATCGCGGCGGCGCCTGCCGCGGCATTGCGTTTCGTGTCGCGGCAGCCCATCGCGACGAAGTCGTCAGCTATCTGCGCGCCCGCGAACAAACCACCCATGTTTACCGCGAAGTCATGCGCTCGGTCTGGCTGGAAAACGATGCCCGCGAGCGGGTCTCAGCGCTCGCTTATGTCGTCGACCGTGGCCATGTTCAATATGCCGGACGGCTTTCGCTGCATGAACAGCTGCGTTACGTGCGGCAAGGCCATGGCCGCTCCGGCAACAACCGCGACTATGTACTTGAGACCGTGCGATCCATCGAGGCGCAGGGGTTTCGCGATTCTCAACTGCATCGGCTCGCGCTGATGCTGCACGACGAGACGCCGCTGCACCGTTGATTATACTTTTGCCGCCGCCGAGTTTTCCGGGCGCTTGAACAGCTGCGCCTGCTCTCGCCGCCCTGCCTCGACCAGCCGAACGGTCGCCTCCTCGATCACGCTGGAAATACGCGTCAGGAATTCGTCGCGAGCCAGACCTGGCGGCACCGGATCGAGGAACTCCACTACCAGCGTGCCCGGATAACGCATGAAGGTCCGCCGCGGCCAGAAAAGTCCCGAATTGAGCGCGACCGGCAGACAACTCTCACGGCAACTCGAATAAAGCTGGGCAACGCCGGGCTTGTAGGCCGGAGGGGCACCGACCGGCCGGCGGGTGCCTTCGGGGAAGATGATCAGCTGACGGCCGCCGACGCGCACTTCCTCGCTCGCCTGCCGTACCATCTTCAGAAGCGCCCGGCCGCCGGCGCGGCGGTCGACGGAGATCATGCCGGCCTTGATCAAATACCAGCCGAAAAACGGAATTCGTGTCAGCTCGCGCTTGAGAATGTAAAGCGGCTGATCGAAACGTTGCAGCAGTGCGAAGGTTTCCCACATCGACTGATGCTTGGAGGCGACGAGCAGCGGACCTTTCGGGATTTTCTCGACGCCGCGATATTCCACCTTCACGTTGCACACCACGCGCAACAGCCAGGTGTTTTGGCGCGACCAAAGCCGGGCGATCATCAGGATCGCCGTGCGCCGCATCAGGAAGGTGGGAACAGCAGCGATCAGCCAGCCAATCAACAGCAGATAGAACAGCACGTTGTAGACCAGTGAGCGCAGAAAAATGATGGGCATCGGTAATCCGATTAATTCGCTAGCGCCGTTGCAGGCCGCCGCGGCGCAAGGGAATCGGAATCAGTGGTTTCGCGCATGATATCCAGTCCGGCATCCGCCAGACGCACGCGCACCTCGGCGGCGACATATTTAGCATATTCCGATAGCACCAGGCGCAGCGTCGCGCCATTGCTCCACCAGGGTTCCTCGCGCCATTTGTCGCCAACCACCGCGAATGGAATAAGGATGATATCGGGCATGGCGTGGGACAGTTCCACGATCGCCCGTGGCATATGGTAATTCGAGGTCACGACAATCAGTGACTTGAATCCCCGTTCATGGGCCCAGCGGCGCGTTTCGGCCGCGTTGCTGCGGGTGTTGACCGCCGAACGATCGAGATCGACGCAGCAGCTCAGCAAGGATTGATTGTCGGGCAGCGAGCGCGAGATGTCGCTGGTGCCGCTGGCCGGATGCACGCCGGAAATCAACAGCCGTTTTCCATAGCCATCCGCCAATAATTCCATCGCATCGGATACTCGCGACGAGCCGCCGGTCAGCACCACGATGCCGTCGGCGGTCCGTGGCGGCTTGGCCTCCGTGCCACGCAATTGCGAAAGAAATCCGACGAAGCCAGCCGAGGCTGCGACAAACGCCAAGGCCAGCACGATCAGCGCAACACTCCGCTTTTTCCGCGACGAGGCGGAAGTCGGGTCTTCAGGCTGACTGGCAGATGGCTGGTTCATCGATTGGGTTGTCCCTCCTCCCCAATTCTAAGGCATGATCGGCAGAAGTGGGAACCGGTTTTCGTCTCTCGACACCGGGCTCGTGGTCTCATTCGATATCGTTGAGTGTGGCAAACAACGTCCGCCGCGATGCCCAGGCCGTGATCGCGGCGATCACCACCGCCTGCACCGCCAGTATCAGATAGCCCGAGGGCCGCAGCGAAAACGTCCCCAATAAAGCGGCGAACTGATCCCCGACCGGGGTGCCCGAAAACCAGTTCGCGATCGACTCTGAAAAGCCGAAAACGAGCATCGCGATGCCGCCGCCGATCACCCCGCCTTCGAGGCCGAGCCTGAGGAAATGCCGAAGGAAGCGGTTGGCGATGAAGCGGTCGCCGGCGCCCACAAAATGCAGCACTTCGACGATCGGCCGGTTCGCGGCCATCGCGCCGCGGGTGGCGAACGATACCGAGATAATGGTGGCGACGATCACCAAGGAGAGAATACCGATACCCGCGACCACGGTGGCGCCGGTCATCGAACGCATGCGTTCGATCCAGGCCCGGTGGTCGTCGAGGCTCGCGGTCGGTGCTGTCTGCGTCACCCGGCGCCGTAACGCTTCGAGATCGACCGTCGATCCCGGCTGCACACGAGCGACAAGCACGCGCGGTACCGGCAGGTCATCGAGCGAGAGGCCGCTACCAAGCCACGGTTCCAGCAATTTGGCGGACTCCTCCCGGGAGAACGGCCTGACCTCGACAACACCAGGCTGCGCCCGTACCGCGTCAGCCACCGCCGCGGCGTCGCGATCAAGGTCACGGCCGGGCGCGGGGCGGATCTGAACGGTGATTTCGCTTGAGACCTCGGATTGCCATTCGGCCGCAGAGGCACTCACCAGCAACACCGTGCCGGTCGTGATCGATGCCAGGAAGGTCATGATGGCCACGACCGCCACCAGCGCGCTGCCGGAGATCGAACCGCGGGGCACGATCGGCGACATGTTGCGCGCCCGCGCCGGCACCTGCGGGCGCTCGCGTCCGAGATCGACCAAGGGTCCGAACTGTTGATCGGTCCTATTCATAGATGTGCAGCCGTCCCTGATGCAGCACCAGCCGCCTGGCATCGTACTGGTCCATCAAGGTCATATCATGAGTGGCGATGACGACCGCAGTGCCTGACTTGTTCAATTCGATGAACAGCCGCAACAACCGCCGCCCGAGCGTGGGATCGACGTTGCCGGTCGGCTCGTCCGCCAGCAACAATTGCGGCCGCGAGATGACGGCGCGCGCGATCGCCGCCCGCTGCTTTTCGCCGCCCGACAGAACCGGCGGCAGCGCGTCCATACGCTCGCCAAGGCCGACCCATTTCAGCAGGTCGATCACTTCCTTGCGATAGCTCGACTCCTCCCGGCCCATTACGCGGAACGGCAGAGCAACGTTTTCGTAAGTCGTCATGTGGTCCAGCAGGCGGAAATCCTGCAACACGATTCCGATCCGCTTGCGCAGGTCTGCGACCTGTTCCTTTCCGAGAAGCGAAACGTCGTGGCCAAATAGATTGACGAGGCCCCGGGTCGGCCGCAGCGAGAGAAACAACAGCTTCAACAGCGAGGTCTTGCCCGCCCCAGAGGGGCCGGTCAGAAACTGGAAGGAATGGGCGGGAATCAGGAAACTGAGGTCGCGCAAAATCTCCGGGCCGAGCCCGTAACGCAATCCGACATTTTCGAACCGAACCAAGTTCAGCTCCGTTCGATGAAGAGTGCGGCTGGAAACCTCAAAGCCGTCGGCCGCAGGCTTTGCCGACCGCCCGAAACCAACCTGAGGAAGGTTTTGCTGCGTTTATGGTTTCCGATTCGTTAACGGTCGCGTTGTAGCATCCTGAGACCCTGCTACCGAACTCAATTGCCCCTGGGCCTGACCCCTAAGGCACGAACCTCGGAAACGGGGACACCGGCAATGCCCGCGGAGAGCCGCCCATGCAGATTGTTTGTCCTCATTGTTCAACGTCCTATGGCATTGATTTCGGCAAAGCTCGGCGATGCCGGCCGTAGTGTGCGCTGTTCCCGGTGCAAGGAAATCTGGCTGGCCCGGCGCGAAGATGCGGTCGAATTCAACCAGACGCCGGAAATGGCAGGCGCGCACCAGCAGAACACCGAACAGGATGCCGCCTCAGAGTGGGAAGCGATGGCGCGCGAGGACGAAGCGAGTAGCGATGCCCCACACGTCGCAAGCCCCTCCATCGCCGGCGACTGGCAGGGGTCGGCCGATTGGCAGGCTGAAGCGAGGAACGATCAGGACGACGCGGAAGAAGAACGGAGCGGACGCTTCCCATGGCTAAAAAAAACCACGAAGCCGAAGGCGACCGGCCGAGCATCGCGTCGCAAGGCGCCCTTCAACCTTGCCACCGCATGTGCCGCCATGGGCGCGCTGGTGCTCGCGGTTGTGATCTGGCGTGCGGACATGGTGCGGCTGCTGCCGCAAACGGCCGCTTTCTACAAACTGGTGGGTCTCGACGTCAATTTGCGCGGGCTGCGATTTAGGGATGTCAGGGTCACGTCGGAAACGGTGGAAGGCACCTCGATGCTGGTGATCGAGGGCGCCATCACGGACGACTCGAACAAGCCCGTCGAACTGCCGCGGCTGCGCTTTAGCATACGCGACGCCGATGGCGCCGAGATCTATGCCTGGAATGCCGTACTGGAACAGTCGTTCTTGCGACCTGGTGAGAAGGCCGTCTTCAAGTCACGGCTTGCCTCGCCGCCCCCCGGCGGCCGCAATGTCGACGTCCGCTTCTTCAGCAAGCGGGACCTGACCGGCGGCCGTGTCTGAACCGGACCACCCTTTGCCAACGCCGGTGCTTCGATGTCACGCGTACTGATCGTCGACGATGAAGATTCGATGCGCATGCTGGTCGCGCGCGCGATCGCGATGGACGGTCACGACATCACGACGGCCTCAGACGGCGCCGACGCGCTGGAAATCCTCGGGAATACGGACGGCGCCTTCGACCTGCTATTGACCGACATCCAGATGCCGGTGATGGACGGCATCGCATTGGCGCTGACGGCGGCGCGCGATTTCCCGGATCTGACGATTTTGCTGATGACTGGATATGCCGAACAGCGCGAACGCGCTTCCGGCCTCAATGCGATCGCTCACGACGTGATCAGCAAACCGTTTTCGGTGGCGGATATCCGCACCGCGGTCGCGGACGCGCTGGCGTCGCGGAGGGCGTAACTGACGGGTCCAGCAACTCGTCATGGCCGGGCTTGACCCAGCCATCCCTCATTCCAAAAGGACTTTCGCGTTAGATGATGCATACGCGGGTCAAGCCCGCGTATGACAATTGAGACAGACCTTAATAGTCTTTCAACAGCCGCTCGATGTAGTCGAGTTCGATCTGGGGACGCTGCGGATCGGCCAGACGGCGGCGAAGTTCTTCGAGGATCCGGCGCACCCGCTGCACATCGATCTCGCCCGGAATCTTCACCGTCAGATCGTCGGAGGGGTCGTTCGAGCGCAAAGACCTTCCCAGCGGATCATTCTGGCCGTTGCTGCCTTGCTGCCGGCCCGAGCGGGTCCCGCCGGGGCCGGTGCCCTGACCATCGCCGTCGCCCTGCATGGCCTCCGCCAGGCTCTGCGCGCCCTTGCGCAGGGCATCCAGCGCGTGGCCTTGCGAATCGACGGCGCCGTCAGCGTTGCCCTCACCTAACTTGCCGCCGGCATCGCCCATCGCGTTGTCAGCGGCGCCAAGTCCGTCCTCGTCATCGCCGGCTTGCTGGTCGCCATCCTGGCCCTGTTGGCGCTGCTGGCCGCGCTGACCCGGCGCCATGCCGTGCTTGGCCAAATCGTCCTGCAACTTTTTCAGCCGGTCGCGCAGGCTCTGCTGGTCCTGCTGGAGATCGCCCATGGCCTGATCGCCCTGCTTGCCGCGCTGGCGGTCGCGCCGGGAATCCTGGCCCTGCTTGAACGTCTTGTCGCGCAATTGCTGCTGCTTGCGGATCATGTCGTTGAGTTCCCTCATATCCTGGTCCAGTTCGCTGTCCGACTGGGCAAGCTGAGGATTCTCAAGCATCTGCTGCAACTGTTCGAGTAACCGCATGGCGGCGTCTTTGTCGCCGGAGCGTGACAGCCGCTCCAGACGGTCGATCATGCTGTTGAGGTCTTGCTGGCGCATGACCCTGGAATTGGGATCCAGCGGCCGTGCCAGGGCTTGCGGATTGTTACGCTGCTGCTCGGCGAGCTGACGCAGGAAATTATCGAGCGCCGCGCGCAGGTCCTGGGTGAGCTTCTTGATCTCCTCGTCGCTTGCGCCTCGCTCAAGGGCTTGCTTGAGCGCGTCCTGCGCCGCGCGGAGCGCCTTTTCGACGTCGGTGATGTCGCCATCCTCGATCGTGACCGCGAGCGCCCACAGGCTCGCCACAGCCTCGCGCAGGGCATCGTCGGTCCGTGCCAACGCAAGTTCCCGCGCAACGCTGCGCAGGCCGAGATAGTGGCCGGTGTCCGGCATGAACAGTTCCGGCGCGATCAACAACGCTTCAAGCGCGTCGTTGACGTGAGAACGCTGATTGGCATCGAGCGCGAGCGTGCGGCGCTGCTCGACCAAAGCGCGCGCCAGGGGCTTGGTGAACAGCCGCTCCGGCAGACGCATATCGAATGGCTCGCTGCGTCCCTCGTTGCCGGCCTGGTCCTTGGCCATCAGCGTCAGCGTGACGTCGGCGCCGGCATACGGGTCCTCGCTGAGGTCCTTGACAGACTGGCCAACGCCGTTGCGGGTGCGGACATTCGGCAGCGCGAGAGGGAATTGCGGCGGGTCGAACAGTGGCCGTGCCTCACCCGCGCCGGCCGCTTTTCGGGCCGCAAACTGCGCATGCGCTTCGGTGACGCCGTAATCGTCCTCGACCTTGTACGACAGTTGCAACGAACCGCGCGCCTGGCGCTCCGGATCCTTGGCGAGCGCAATGGTCGGCGGATGGTCGGGCAAGGCGCTGAAGCGCCACTGCGGCTGGCCGGATGGCGCACGGACGCGAGCGGTGCCGTCGCCTGAAATCGTGAAATGCTTTTCGCTCGTGCCCTTGGGAGCCTGTTCGGTCATCGCCGCCTCGGCGACCCCGCCGCCCACCACCACATCGAGGGCGCCACCGCTCGAGCGCACGATCAGCGTGCTGCCGGCCGGCACCGCCAGCGGCCCCGAGACCGGAAGTGCGGCTTCCTTATTCGCTGCCGACAAGATGACCGGCGGCCGCCCGGTATACAGCGGTGGCGTAACCCAGGCATCGACCCTGACATTGTCCGCCGCAAACACACCGTTCCAGTCGAAGGCGGCCGCAACGCGGATCCTTCTTTCGTCGCCTGCCGCAATGTAGGTCGCGGCCATCAGCACAACGATCAGCGCGCGGAGCGCCCAGGGGTCGTGAACGGCCAGTTTCGGCTGTGGCAGGCCGGCACGGATGCGCTTGATGGAGGCCAGGGTGCGCTCGCGCTGCGCCTGCCAGAGCGCCAGCGCAAACGGGTCCTGCGTCGTCAGCGTGTCGGTGAGGGCCGTCGCCGGGCGATGGCGAATGCCGGTGCCACGATCGAGCCGTCCCAGCGCATCCTGACGGCTAGGCCAGCGAAATCCAGATAACGGGAACAGGGCCGCGAGCGCCAGGACCACAAAGAGACCAAGCCCCAGGGCGCGCGCGATGAAGGGGAGAACAAGCCACAGGCCTGCCCAGGACAGCACCAGAAACAGCCCGACAACGGTCAGAAATCGCGCGACGTGCGGCCAGCTTCGTTCCCAGACAAGGGCAAACTCGGCCCGGCGCAGGGCTTGCGCGATCCGCAGCCGCGAAAGCGCATCAGGCTCGCGTTCCGGCTCCGGCGAATTGGGGGTGGGTCCGCTCAACAATCTCTCCAGGTTGCCTGGAGCCAAACCTAGCACAAAGGCAACCGTGTGGCACCCACGCAAGCCGGGTATCCCACACCCGGATTAACGCATAACACGGAAGCGTGACTGTACTCGCGCGACGACGTAAAGCTTGTTCCGGAACCACCCAAAATCCAATCAGGAAACGCCATGGACAAGACGACACACGACAAGGGACTTGAGATCAGAAAGGCCGTACTCGGCGAGGCTTACGTCGCCAACGCGCTGAAAAATTCCGACGACTTCAACAAGCCGTTTCAGGAACTGGTCACCGAGTATTGCTGGGGCGCGGTCTGGGGCCGCGACGGGCTGCCGCGCAAGACCCGCAGCATGCTCAATCTCGCCATGATCTCGATCCTGAACCGGCCGCATGAATTGCGAGCCCACATCAAGGGCGCGCTGACCAACGGGGTAAGCCGCGACGAAATTCGCGAGGTCTTCATGCAGGTCTCGATCTATGCCGGCATTCCCTGTGGTGTCGACAGCTTCCGTATCGCGCGCGAAGTTTTCGCAGAGCTCGACAAGGCCTGATGTCCAATCCTCATGGTGAGGAGGCGCGAAGCGCCGTCTCGAACCATGAGGCCTCGAAATCATCCTTCGAGACGGCCGCGTTGCGGCCTCCTCAGGATGAGGTCCACCTCCAGACAATCCAGGATCATCCTCATGGACATCGGATTCATCGGCCTTGGCAATATGGGCTTCCCCATGGCGCGGCGCCTGATCGAGGCCAAACACCAGCTCGTCGCCTTCGACACACGCAAGGAGGTCCTGGACAAACTGGTCGCGCTGGGCGCGCAAGCGGCTTCCTCGCCCAAGGATGTCGCCGACCGCGCCGAGACGGTGATGGCGAGCCTGCCCTCGCTTCAGGCTTCGCTTGACGTCGCGACCGGAAAAGACGGCGTGATCGAGGGCAAACGCGTGAAGCGTTTTGTCGATCTTTCCACCGTCGGCGCGCAGATGGCTGTGAAGATTCACGGCTTGTTGGCCGAGAAAAACATCGTCCAGATCGACTGCCCGGTCTCCGGCGGCGTCGGTGGCGCCGAAAAGGGCACGCTGGCGGTCATGGTCTCCGGCCCGCGCGCTGATTTCGAACAGCTCAAGCCCGCGCTCGATGTCATCGGCAAGGTATTCTTCATCGGCGAGAAGCCGGGATCCGGACAGACCATGAAGCTCGCCAACAATTTCCTGTCCGCGACCGCCATGGTCGCAACATCGGAAGCTGTGGTGATGGGGGTCAAGGCCGGGCTCGATCCGGCCGTGATGATCGACGTCATCAACTCCGGCTCCGGCATGAACACCGCAAGCCGCGACAAGTTTCCACGTTCGGTCCTGCCGCGCAGCTTCGATTACGGCTTTGCTACCGGCCTGATGGTCAAGGACGTGCGGCTGGCGCTGGAAGAGATGAAGTCGCTCGGATTGTCGATGGAGGTCGCAGAAGCCGTCGGGCGGCTGTGGGAAGTGGTGATCCGCGAAACCGGCGCGGACTCCGACTTCACCGCGGCGATCCAGCCGATCGAAAAGAAGGCCGGCGTGGTCGTCGGCGGACCCAAAGGCGGACTGTCGGGGAAGTGAGATAACCGTCGTCCCGGCCTTGAGCCGGGGCCTATAACCACAGACCTTTGTGGTCATCAAGGCTGGAGCCCCAACTCAGCCCCTCAACGAACATCGGTGGTTATGGGCCCCGCACGCGCGGGGACGGCAACTACGGTTCGAGCACTACAACCACGGCGCAGGACGATCCATCGCAATCAGCGCTTCGACCTCGACGCGCGGGCGCACCACCGCGTATTGGTCGTCCTTGACGAGCACTTCCGGCACCAGCGCCCGCGTGTTGTACGTGCCTGACTGCACCGCGCCATAGGCGCCGGCGGTCATGATCGCCAGAAGGTCTCCCGCCTTCGGTTCGGCCAGCTTGCGGCCGAGCGCGAGATAGTCGCCGCTTTCGCAGACCGGTCCGACCACATCGGCCGTGATTTGCGGCGCACCGGCCGGCGCGGCGCGCACCGGAAGGATGTCGTGGTGCGCTTCGTAAAGCGTGGGACGGATCAGATCGTTCATCGCGGCATCGATGATGACGAAGTTCTTGCCGTCGCCGTGCTTCACATGGATGACGCGCGCGACCAGGATGCCGGCATTGCCGACGATCAGCCGGCCCGGCTCGAACATCAGCGTGCAGCCGAGATTGTGCGTGACGCGCTTGACCATGGCGGCATAGGCCGAAGGTAACGGCGGCGCCTCACGGTCCATGTGATAGGGAATGCCAAGGCCGCCGCCGAAATCGACATGCGAAATGGTGTGGCCATCGGCGCGCAGCACGCGCACGAAATCGGCAAGAATCCGATAGGCGACTTCAAGACGGCCGAGGTCCGTGATCTGGCTGCCGATATGCATGTCGATGCCGGTGATCTTCAATCCCGGCAGCTTCGCGGCGATTGCATAGACGGCGCGTGCATGCGCGATCGGGATACCGAACTTGTTCTCGGACTTGCCGGTCGAGATCTTGGCGTGGGTGCCGGCATCGACATCGGGATTGACCCGAACAGAGATGCGCGCGGTCTTGCCCGTCTCCAACGCGAGGCGCGACAAGAGATCAAGCTCGTACTCGGATTCGACATTGATGCAGAGGATGTCGGCCGCAAGCGCGGCGCGCAGTTCGGCCTCAGACTTGCCGACACCGGAAAACACGATCCGCTCGGGCGGTATGCCGGCGGCGAGCGCCCGTTTCAATTCGCCGCCCGACACCACATCGGCACCAGCGCCGAGCCTGGCCAGCGTGCGCAGCACCGACTGGTTGGAATTCGCCTTCATGGCGTAACAGACGAGCGCCTTTTCGCCGGCAAAGGCCTCGCTGAACACCCGATAGTGGCGCTCCAGCGTCGCGGTCGAATAACAATAAAACGGCGTCCCGACCGCGTCGGCCAGTTCGATTAGATTCACCGCCTCGGCGTGCAGCACACCGTTGCGATAGTCGAAGTGATTCATGGCGAGTGGTCCGATGCGGCTTCGCCGAAGCGAGAGCCAAACGAGGCTCAGTTACTGTTCAAAAGCGGATCGAGCGCATACGGCCGTTTTGGACCTTTGCCTGCGGTCGGCAGCGTGCCGGCGCCATTGTTCGGATCGAACAGGTTCGCATTGTTGGTTTGCGGGGGAGCCGTTTGATCCGACTGAACGGCCGACGACTGCTGCTGCGGCTGGCCGGAAGCGGTCGGCGGAAGGTCAAGCGGTCCTTTGCGCCCACAGCCGGAAAGCAAGAGCGCAGCGGTCGCCGCCAGGATAAGGGCCCATCGTTCAACGTTTGGGCGGTCGTTCCGAGTCACGTCAAAGTCCCCAATGCGGGCCGCACCATACAAAGATTGATCCGTTCTGGCGAGGGTCGAATTTCCGGTAAAGAATTGTAAGCAGCCCTATTTTCGCTCTTTTTCCAGCCGCTTCAGCCACGCTTTGGCCTGCGCGGCCACATTCTTCGGCGCTGTTCCGCCAAAGCTCGTCCGGCTCTTCACCGACGCTTCAACCGACAGCACGGCGAGCGCATCCCTGGTAATCCTGGGCTCGATGGCCTGCATCGCCTTCAGCGGCAGTTCGTGCAAGGCGACGCCATCGGTTGATGCCTTTGCCACGATCCGCCCGGTGACGTGATGGGCGTCGCGGAACGGCATCTTCAAGGTCCGCACCAGCCAATCCGCGAGATCCGTGGCAGTGGCGTAGCCCTCGCCAGCAGCAAGCTTCATGCGCGCCTCGTCCGGCACCATGTCGAGAACCATGCCGGTCATCGCGCGGATGGCGAGCGACAGCGCGCCGAATGCTTCCATCGCGCCCTGCTTGTCCTCCTGCATGTCCTTTTGGTAGGCGAGCGGCAGCCCCTTCATCACGACCAACAACCCGGTCAGCGCGCCGATCACCCGGCCGGTTTTGGCCCGCACCAGTTCGGCGGCGTCGGGATTACGCTTCTGCGGCATGATCGAGGAGCCGGTCGTGAATTTGTCGGAAAGCCGCACCAGCCCGACCAGCGGCGAAGTCCAGATCACGATCTCTTCGGCAAAACGCGACAGATGCACTGAGGCGATCGCCGCCGCCGACAACGTCTCAATGACGAAATCGCGATCGGACACCGCGTCGAGCGAATTGGCCATCGGCCGGTCGAAACCCAGTGCCCTGGCGGTCGCGGCGCGGTCGATCGGGAAAGAAGTGCCGGCGAGCGCCGCGGCACCCAGTGGCGACTCGTTCAGACGCTTGCGTGCATCGGCAAAGCGGCCGCGATCGCGCGCTGCCATCTCGACGTAAGCGAGCAGATGGTGTCCGAACGTCACCGGCTGGGCCGTTTGCAAATGGGTAAAGCCGGGCATGACGGTTGCGGCATGTTCCAGCGCCCGCGCCGCCAAAGCCTGCTGCAACATGGCCAGCGCGGAATCCGTCTCGTCGATGGTGTCGCGGACGAACAAGCGAAAGTCGGTTGCCACCTGGTCGTTGCGCGAACGCGCGGTGTGCAGGCGGCCGGCGGCCGGCCCGATCAGCTCGGTCAGCCTGCTCTCGACATTCATATGGATGTCTTCGAGCGCGCGCTTGAAATCAAACGATCCGTTGCCGATTTCTGACAAAATCGTGTCTAGACCCTTCCCGATATTTTTCGCATCGTTTGCCGTGATAATCCCCTGCGCCGAGAGCATGGCGGCATGGGCCTTGGACGCGGCGATGTCCTGGGCGTACATGTGACGATCGACGTCGATGGAGACGTTGATTTCCTCCATGATCGCGTCGGGACGCTCGGTGAACCGGCCGCCCCACATCTTATTGCTCATGACCAAAGACTCGCCGTATTTTTTGCGCCTCGCCGATGTAGCGGGTGCAACTGAGCCTTCCAATAGCCGTATCTGAGGCAAGATGACAAACGATATGCCCCAAATCCCCTCGCCGGCTCCTGCGCGCCGCGCCCCCTATGTTATCGGCGCTGTGCTGATAGCGGCCGTGATCGGATCTGCGGCGATCTACAAGCTGGGCGGCGCTAAACCCGCTGTATCCGCGGATTCGAGTTGCGCCGCGGCCGTGAGCCTCTCAAAAAAGATCGCGCCGCTGGCCCATGGCGAGGTTGCAGCGCTGACCATGGCGAGCACGCCGCTTCAACTGCCCGATCTCACCTTTGAAGATGGCGCCGGCAAGCAGCGGAAGCTGTCAGAATGGCGCGGTCATACCATCCTGCTGAACCTCTGGGCGACATGGTGCGTGCCCTGCCGCAAGGAAATGCCGGCGCTTGATCGTCTGCAAGCCAAGCTCGGCAGCAAGGATTTTCAGGTGGTCGCGGTCAATATCGACACCCGTGATCCCGAAAAGCCCAAGAATTTCCTGAAAGACGCCAAGCTGACCAAGCTTGATTTCTTTAGCGACGACAAAGCAAAGGTTTTTCAGGACCTTAAATCGATCGGCAAAGCATTGGGCATGCCGACCTCAGTGCTGGTCGATCCCCAGGGCTGCGAGATCGGGACCATTGCTGGACCCGCAGAATGGGACGGCGATGACGCGGTCAAGCTGATCACGGCAGCGGTGACGACGCCGCGATCGTAGAGCGTCTTAAAAACATCCATTTAAACAATGGGATAAGCGACGACGCGGCTTTACGCCTCGTCGGCGACGACGTTTCGCAACAACCCGATTCGGTCGATCTCAACCTCAACCACGTCGCCCGCCTTCATCCACAAAGGCGGGGTGCGGCGAGAGCCGACGCCGCCCGGCGTTCCCGTGACGATCACGTCGCCCGGCTCGAGCCGCGTGAACTCCGAACAATATTCGATCTGGCGCGGGATATCGAAGATCATCTGGTCGATGGTCGCATCCTGCACCACCTCGCCGTTGAGGCGGGTTTGCAGCCGCAACGGACCGAGATCGCCGGCTTCATCCGGGGTGACCATCCACGGACCGAAATCCGCCGGTATTCGGAAAATTCTTACCGGGCGTGTATTGATGGGTGTGGCGCTGATAGTTACGAACGCTGCCTTCGTTGTAGCAGGCATATCCGGCGATATGGCTCCAGCTGTCTTTCTTTGAGATGTAGCGGCCGGGTTTGCCGATAATCAGCGCCAATTCGCCCTCGTAGTCGAGGTCGGTCGATACTTTCGGGCGGATGATGTTGGTGAGATGGCCGGTCTGGCTGTTGGCGAAGCGGCCGAAAACGGTGGGATTCTCGACCTCGGTGCGGCCGGTCTCCTTGCGATGATTTTCGTAATTGAGCCCGATGCAGAGAATCTTGTCAGGGTTCGGGATCACCGGCAGCCAGGTAATATTGGCGAGCGGATACCGCTTGGCTTTATCCGCGGCCTTCGCCGCCTCAGTCAGGGCGCCGGCAGCAATCGCGGACTTCAAATCGGGAAACTGACCACTGAGATCGGCCACGTCGTTACCGTCGATGAGGCCCCAACCCGTGGCGCCGTTGATCTCAAAGCTTGCGAACTTCATCTGATGTCCTTGGGGCAATAGCGGGAAGTTAGCTTCTCGCTATCGCAAGCGGCGAGCGCGGGCAATGCCGAGACAGCCCTGGAAATTGCGCAGCAGGCCCGCTGGCGTGCAGGACGTCGGGTTGAGAGAAGCGTCAGGCCGATACGTCGAGATTGCCGCCAATTCCGGGGCCGGTATTGGCCGGCGATGGCGGCGATTCGGCCCCCAGAATGGTCAGGACCGCCGATTTTTCGGCATCGAGGTTTTGCTTCAGAACGGTCGTTCCGATCTGCTGCTGGGTATTGCCGGCCTGAGCCGTGAGAATGCTGCTGGCCAAACTTGATACCGACATACGCGTGTCTCCCCCGTCACGGGCCAAACTACCTTGCAGGCGTTAACGAATTCTGGAAATGGCGGGCGCGCGAATCGGAAAATCAGCGCGTCGGAACCGGCTTCTCGCCGCGATAGTCGTAGAAGCCGCGCTGGGTTTTGCGCCCGAGCCAACCGGCCTCGACATATTTCACGAGCAGCGGACAGGGGCGGTACTTGGAGTCGGCCAGGCCTTCATGCAGAACCTGCATGATCGACAGACAGGTATCGAGACCGATGAAATCGGCTAGCTCCAGCGGCCCCATCGGATGATGGGCGCCGAGTTTCATCGCCGCATCGATCGCCTCGACGTTCCCGACGCCCTCATAGAGCGTATAGATCGCCTCGTTGATCATCGGCAGTAGAATGCGGTTGACGATGAAGGCCGGAAAATCTTCCGACACCGCGATGTGCTTGCCAAGCTTGGCGACGAATTCCTTGGCCGCATCGAAGGTCGCGTCATCGGTGGCAATGCCACGGATCAATTCGACCAGTTCCATCAGCGGCACGGGATTCATGAAATGAATACCGATGAACCGCTCGGGCCGGTCGGTCGAGGCCGCCAGCCGCGTGATCGAAATCGACGAAGTATTGGAAGCGACGATGGCGCTCGGCTTCAAGAGCGCGCAGACGTCATGAAATATCTTGCGCTTGACGTCTTCCTTCTCGACCGCGCTCTCGATCACGAGATCGCAGTCGGCGAGACCCTCCATGGAATTGGCGAGCGCGATCCGCGCCACGGCCTGCTTGCGGGCATCTTCGGTGATGAATTTCTTCGCGACCTGGCGCGACAGGTTGCCATTGATGGTCGCCATGCCCGACTTCAAGCGGTCGGCGGTGACGTCGTTGAGCACCACGTCAAAGCCGGCCAATGCCGCAACGTGAGCGATACCATTGCCCATCTGGCCCGAACCGATCACGCCGACTTTTTTTATCATGACCGCCATCTCGTCATATTACCGGAGTGACACTCTATTTTCCGAGCTTGCCGATCGCCTCGGTCAATTCCGGAACCGCCTGATACAAATCAGCAACCAGGCCGTAGTCCGCAACCTGGAAGATCGGCGCGTCCTCGTCCTTGTTGATCGCGACGATGACCTTGGAGTCTTTCATGCCGGCCAAATGCTGAATCGCGCCGGAAATGCCGATCGCAATGTAAAGCTCGGGTGCCACCACCTTGCCGGTCTGGCCGACCTGCCAGTCGTTCGGCGCATAGCCGGCATCGACCGCGGCGCGCGAGGCGCCGACGGCAGCTCCCAGCTCATCGGCGAGCGGCTCGATATATTTGGCGAAATTCTCG
>CAVVZW010000245.1:0-8746 GCA_963752265.1 uncultured Alphaproteobacteria bacterium | reverse complement strand
CGGGTTGCTCTACAAGGAGCAGGGAGGGCGATCCTGGACAATTCCTGCTGGGACTGTTGTGGAGAACAAGTGCTTCCCAGGCCTTTTGCTTGATCGGATTGGCCCGCCCTTTGCGGGGTCGATCAGGAACGCTTCATTGCTCTACAACTATTTCTGCTTGAATCAAACGAGAGAGCGGAGCGACGTCAATCGGATGTTTCGCGAAGCGATGCTGGCCTCTGGTATGGAGCAGCGCGAGGCCGATGTTTTGTATTACGCGATTGAACGCTTTGGACCGCGTTGGAAAGTGGCCGGCAGCGACCCAGCGTGCCTGCGGCCGGATGGCCGGCCTGACTTCGCAAAGTGTGCTCAGGACAGCGGCGCCAAAAAACAGATCGCATTAAACTGGCCGGCGGCCGGACCCGAAGAACTCAGGGAATTCGAAGGCAAGTTCGGCAGTGGCGACTCCGCGTGCTCGAGCGCGAGCCATACGCCGACCAAGTTCTTGCCCTGGCCCCCACCGCGCGCCACATCGTCCTATTCGTTTCCCCAGCGGGCGATGTCGGATTTCGGAACGTTAGGCGCTTTCAACGACTCCCTGCAAACGAAGTTGAGAGCGGCCGGCTTTTACGATTTCTCGTATTTCCTGACTCCAGGCGGGTTCGCTTTGGCTACGCCGATCGAGAGGATCGACTCGGAAGGACATCCTGCCTCGGGTTCTTCCCGATGGAAGGGCGGAATTATACCGGTGGGGCCGACCAGCTTTTCCGACTGGGTTAAGAAAGTCCTCTATGACGAGGAGGGTTATTTTCGAGTGCTCGTCTTCTTCGTGACGACGGATAACAGCCAAAACGCCGACAAAAGCGCGACATTCGATGAGGCGAGTAACTGGGCGGCAAACGGCTGCCGGGGGTTGCCGGCTGTATTGCGAACGGCAAAGATCAGTCCGGATCATGTATTCTATGCGCTTGCTTATGTATTTTCCGCGAGCAAGGGCAAAGGTCCCGAGCAGATTTCCAATTTCGGCGCATCCGTATCCCAGCAATTCGCCAATACCGGAATTCAATTTTGAGCACAGAGATCCGCCGCAGCCTCTCGCTTCATCGAGCCAGGAACAGGCTAACCTGGACCTGGCTTGCCTTGACCGGGCCACTGCTGTTGATCGTGATCCTGCAATCAATCACTGGTAAATATGGACAGAACGGCTTCGAGTCCTTGACCGGAATTGGCTGGCTTTTCCAGGCCGTGCTTCCAACTGCTTCGGTCATGATCGCACCGATCACACTGCCGATAAATCCCACGGTAGAGGCAAGATCGGTGGAGAATCTCACCCTGCTGTGGATCACGATCTGTTCGTTTGTTTTCTACTTCGTGATTTTGTACGCGATCATTTTGCTGGAACCCATGACCGGCATATCCCTCGACAAGCTGATGGCCATGTCAGCCTGGTTTCTCGCACCGATACAAGCGTTCATATTGACCCTGGTGAGCAAGTTTTTTCTTGAGCCGTTGTAGGCGTCAGGATTGAAATCGCGGGCGTCAAGGGGATCTTCAAAACTGATCATTCGGCCATGGCTATCGATGCAAAACATCAGCGTCGAATCCAACGGCGGCGACCACAGAGAGCGTCCAAGTCTTTACGCCGACCTTGCCAGCGCGCCGTCGATCATCGCGACCGCGTTGGCCACGCCATAGACCGCGACGAACGAACCGAAGCGCGGGCCTTTTTCCTGACCGAGCAGCACCTGATAGAGCATGTTGAACCAGTCGAGCGACACGCCGGGACGGCCGTCCTTGCCCTTCTTGACCGCGTCGAGGAACGGCTCGCGGCGGCCGATCTCGTAGACGACGTTCTGGATATCTTCGGCCGTCGCCTCCGGGGACAAGTTCGACAGTGCATCTCGCAAATCCCCGAGCGCCGCGCGCTCGCTTTCCACGGGCTGACGGAATTGCTTCTTCGGCGCCACGAAGTCGCGATAGTAGTTGATGGCGTACCCGACCATCGCATCTAACTTCGGATGGGTCTCCGGCGTCACGCCCGGACGATAGCGCCCGATGAAACCCCACAGCGTCGAGGCGTTTTCGGCGTTCGACGACGACACCAGCGTCAGCAAGAGCTGGAACGTGACCGGCATATCGGCCTTCGGCGGATGACCGGCATGGATGTGCCAGACCGGATTGCCGAGTTGTTGCCTTGCATCCTGACGCGGAAAGCCTTCGAGGAAGCGCTGGTAGTCGTCGACATCGCGCTCGATCACGTCGAAGTAGAGCCGCTTGGCCGCCTTCGGCTCGCGATACATGAACAGTGACAGCGACTCCGGCGATGCATAGCGCAGCCATTCGTCGATGGTCAGCCCGTTGCCCTTCGACTTCGAAATCTTCTGGCCCTTCTCGTCCAGGAAAAGCTCGTAGTTGAATCCTTCCGGCGGCGTGCCGTCGAGCGCCGTGCAAATCTTGCCGGAGAGTTTGACCGAATCGATCAAATCCTTGCCGGCCATTTCATAATCGACGCCAAGCGCATACCAGCGCATCGCCCAGTCCGGCTTCCATTGCAGCTTGCAATGCCCGCCGGTGACCGGCAGCGTGACGCGCTCCCTGGTCTCGGGATCGTCATAGGAGACCGTGCCGGCTTTGACGTCATGGGCGACGATCGGCACCTGCAGCACCACGCCGGTGCGCGGACAGATCGGCAGAAACGGCGAGTAGCTGGCCGCGCGCTCTTCGCGAAGCGACGGCAGCATGATCGCCATCACCTTTTCGATTCGCTCCAGCATCTTCAACAGCGTCGCGTCAAACTTTCCCGACGTATAGTAGTCGGTCGAGCTGGCGAATTCATAATCGAAGCCGAAGGTGTCGAGAAACGACCGCAGCCGCGCATTGTTGTGCGCGCCAAAACTGGAATGCGTGCCGAAGGGGTCCGGTACTTTCGTGAGCGGCTTGCCAAGGTTGGCTTCGAGCAGTTCCTTGTTCGGCACGTTGTCCGGCACCTTGCGCAAGCCGTCCATATCGTCGGAGAACGCCAGCAGGCGCGTCTTGATCTTGTCCTCGGTCAGCACGCGAAACGCGTAACGCACCATGGTGGTGCGCGCGACCTCGCCGAAGGTGCCGATATGCGGCAGGCCCGACGGACCGTAGCCGGTCTCGAACAGCACTTCTTCCTTCGGCTTCTTTTTCAGCCGCGCCACAATCGCCTTCGCCTGCTCAAACGGCCAGGCGTTGGATTGTTCGGCGAGCGCACGCAGGTCGCTCGGGGTGGAAAGTTCGGTCACGGACATCAAGGGTCTCCAAGGCCGCGGAAACTAGCGTCTTCGCGCTAAAATGCAAAATGGCTGGTCGTCCCGGACAAGCGACCCAACGGGTCGCGCCGATCCGCGACCCATAACCACAGCTGGAATAATTTTGCTATGGCTGCAGCACCAGCCTGCGCAACAACCAACGCCTGTGGTTATGGGTCCCCGCCGGAGCCTGTCATCGGGCGCCCATTCGCGCGACCCGTTGGCGGGGACGACGCCGGATGATGAAACGCCTCAAAACGGACTCACGGAAAAATAGCGCAGCCACAGATCGGTGTAGCGGCCTTTTTCCCAGAGCCTGAACAGCGCCCAATTCATCGCCTGCCGCAAGGTGTCGTTGCCCTTGCGCACGGCGATCCCGATGCCTTCGCCGAAATAGCGGCTTTCCACGAAAGGCCCGCCCGAGAACGCGCAACAATCGCCGGAGTCCGTGCCGTTGATCCAGAACGCGAGCGCGATCGCATCGCCAAAAATGAAATCGACCTCGCCGCGCCTCAAGCCCGCCCGCAAGCTGTCGTCGTTCGGATAGGGGTGCAATTCCGCATCGGTGAACATGGCCTTCAGATAGGCCTCGTGCGAGGTGCCCGCGATGACGCCGACCTTGCGGCCTTCGAGAAATTCGGGACGCACTTCGCGCATCACCTGGTCCCGCCGCGACACGAACCGCGCCGGCGCCCGGTAGTAGGGGTCGCTGAAATCGAGCCGCGCCCGCAATTGCGGCGTCACCGCGAGCGACGCGATGATGGCGTCGCCCCGGTTGCTCGAAATCGCATCGAGCAAGGTCTCAAAGCGCCGCATCTGGACGGTGCAGGTGACCTTGATCTCGTCGCAGATCAGCCGCGCCAGATCGACATTGAAGCCTGCGGGATTGCCGTCGGGGCCGGTGAAATTGAAGGGCGGATAGTCGGTCTCGGTCAAAAACCGGATCACGGTGAGACGCGACATATCCGGCCGGTCCGGCCGCCGCCGCGGGTCCCAGAAGCCGGGCACCGCCTGGGGGCCGGGCTCCGCGACCGGCTTCGGCACGGATGGCGCCGGCGCAACCTGGGCCGGTGTGGCCTGACCGGATGTGGCCGGTTTCGCGCCCTGGGCCTGGGCAAAACCGCCCGCGAGCGTCAGCCCAAAAGCCAAAAGCAGCACGGCGAGCCGGCGGGCGGACTCCGCCCGCATCCGTCGCCTTGTCCGTCGCCTTGGTCCGGTAAAGCTGATCTCGCTTGGGTGCATCGCTCGCCGATTTGTCCAAATTCGGAAGGCCTTATAGACCCTCCGGCGGGCTGATACTAACCAAAGATACCCGAGCCTAGAGATAGCGCTTGAGGTCGGTGGCCGCTTCCTCAGGCTTCCGATTGAGGTTGAATGGCGAGACGAATTTGCCGTCGCGGTCCATCAGGTAGATCAGCGCGGTGTGGTCCATGGTGTAGTCGCCGTCCTTCAACGGGACTTTCTTGGCATAGACGCGGTATTCGGAAAGCACTTTTGCGATCGCTTCCGGCGAGCCGGTGAGACCCTTCAGACGCGGATCGAAGCTCGACAAATACTCCTTCATCGCCGCCTGGGTGTCCCGCTCGGGATCGACCGAAATGTAGTAGGTGTTGACGCGGTCGGCGTCCTTGCCCATGGCTTTCAGCACTTCCGACATCTCGAACAGCGTCGTCGGGCAGACGTCGGGGCAATGGGTGAAGCCGAAGAAGACCAGGGAGGGATGGCCCTGCATGGACTTCTCGGTCACGGTCTGGCCGGCTTGATCCGTGAGCTGGAACGGGCCGCCGATCGCAGCCGGCGCTGCGACATGGCGCAAGCCCCCCATCACCCACAGCATCAGGACAAGCCCGACCACCAGGCTTCCAGCGAACGCTCCAATAACGACCAGCGGGCGGGTGGTCCGATTCATCATCCAAATCCCTGTTTTAGAAACACGCGGCGAAGCCGGACGCGATCATCTCGAAGAAGACCGCGGTTCCGTAGTGCAACCACAACACGGCTGCGGCGAGCAGCAGTACGGCTGCGAGGCCCGCCCCACCCAGTACGATGGCGCGCCCCAGCCGATTGGTCGGCTCGGACGTCCGTTCGATGGCTCGGCTGGAAAGGGGAAGCGCCATGTATGACCGGTCTATCTGCGCGACGAGCCCCCGGCAATGTGCCGTTTCAAGCTCCTATCGCTCAAATAAGGCCTGCCGCAGGCCCCGGCAAGCGCCGGAGCCATGGCCTAAATCACGTCATGCTGATCCAGAATTGGGAATAACGACAGTTAATGCCCGTCTTGAGCTAATGCCCGTCCTGGGCGCGGGCGTCGAGGAAGCACGAGTGGTACATGCTCGTCAGCTCCTTGCCGCGCAGATAGATCATGCGCGCCGTCAATCCGCCGCGCTGATTGATCCACTTTTTCACCGGCGCCGGATACATCGAATAAAGCATGTGGGTGGCTTCGGGATTGGTGATGGCATGACCGTCATCGTCCATGTCCCAGGCCGCGTGGAAGCCGAGCGCGGCGTGGGAGGTCACGCAGATCTTGTCGTGGGGGATGGCGCCGAGCACGATGGTGCAGGCCGAGGCACAGAGGCCGTCGATGATGACCATGTCGCCGGAAGAGCGCACTTCCTGGTACTTGTCCACGTAGGTGCCGATCCGGCCGCCGCGATCCTCGCCGATACGAACCACCGCATGGCTTGACCCCATGCTCGCCAGCAAGACAACCGCAGCGAGCAGCCCCATCATGAACTTCATTGTCCAGCCCCAGTTCGAACCGGCCGGACCTTAAATCCGTCGGCCTTGTGTGATGCGTTACGACAGCGTCTTTCGAGTTGCCTATTTTGTCCAGATGGGTGCCGCGTTTCAAATTAAATTCACATTGAGTGTTGCCGGCGCGCTGCACCCTTCCGGTTCATACCCCAAACTGGAACAAGGCTTTCTGATGATCAGGGTCGGTCGGCGGCCCATTTTTCGTTGACCCTGCTACTTCCGGCAGGCTTGATTGATCCCAACAAACAGGGGGAAAGCGCGATGGCAGGCGACGCTGACGTCATCGTGGTCGGCGCGGGGCTGGCCGGTCTTGTCGCCGCGACCGAGATAGCGGAGGCCGGTAAACGCGTCATCGTCGTGGATCAGGAGGGCGAACAAAGCCTTGGCGGACAAGCGTTCTGGTCGTTTGGCGGATTATTTCTGATCGATTCTCCCGAGCAGCGCCGGCTGGGCATCAAGGACAGTTTTGCGCTGGCACACCAGGACTGGATGGGCACCGCCGGCTTCGACCGCGATGAAGATCTCTGGCCGCGGCGCTGGGCGGAAGCCTATCTGGCATTCGCCGCCGGCGAGAAACGAGACTGGCTGCGGGCGATGGGACACCGTATTTTTCCAGTGGTCGGCTGGGCCGAACGCGGCGGCTATGACGCCATGGGTCATGGCAATTCGGTGCCGCGATTCCATGTGACCTGGGGCACCGGCCCCGGCATTGTCGAGCCATTCGCACGCCGCGCCCGTGAGCTGGAAAAAACAGGACGGCTGACGTTCAAATTCCGCCATCGCGTCGATGGGCTTGCCATCACCAACGGTACCGTCGACGGCATTTCCGGCGCGATCCTCGAGCCAGATCCGGTCGAGCGGGGCATAAGCAGCTCGCGCAAGGTCGTTGGTGATTTCACGCTGCGCGCGCAGGCCGTGATCGTCGCCTCGGGCGGCATCGGCGGCAACCACGAACTGGTGCGGCAGAACTGGCCGGCGCGGCTAGGCAAGCCGCCCGCCAACATGATCTCCGGCGTGCCCGAACATGTCGACGGCAGGATGATCGGAATTACGGAGGCCACCGGCGCGCGGCTGATCAACCGCGACCGCATGTGGCACTATGTCGAGGGCATCCGGAACTGGTCGCCGATCTGGCCACGCCATGGCATCCGCATTTTGCCGGGGCCGTCCTCGATGTGGTTCGACGCATCTGGAAAGCGTCTGCCGTCGCCGCTGTTTCCTGGCTCCGATACACTTGGCCAGCTGGAATATATTGTCTCTACCGGCCACGATTATTCGTGGTTCGTGCTGACCCAAAGCATCATCAAGAAAGAATTCGCACTCTCCGGCTCCGAGCAGAATCCCGATCTCACCGGCAAGAGCTGGCGCATGACCGTGCGGCGGGCCTTCAACAAGGGTGCGCCCGCACCGGTTGAAGCCTTCAAGAAACATGGCGCGGACTTCATCGTGCGCGACAATCTCGAAGGTCTTGTCGGCGCGATGAATGCGCTCGCCGGAAATGATCTTCTGAAGCTGGACGCCATCAAGGGCCAGATCGAGGCGCGCGACCGCGAAATCGAAAACGCCTATGCGAAGGACACACAGGTCATCAACATCCACAATGCGCGGCGTTATATCGGCGACCGCCTGATCCGCACCGCAGTCCCGCACCGGATTCTCGACCCCGCGCACGGCCCGCTGATCGCCGTGAAGCTCAATATCCTGACCCGCAAGACGCTCGGCGGTTTTGAGACCGATCTTGATTCCCGCGTGTTCGGCGAGGGCGGCAAGATCATGCCCGGCCTCTATGCCGCCGGCGAAGCGGCAGGCTTCGGCGGCGGCGGCATGCACGGCTACCGCGCGCTGGAAGGGACATTTCTCGGCGGCTGCCTGTTCTCGGGCCGCAATGCCGGCCGCGCGGCGGCGAAGGCGGTTGTGTAAGCGCCAGACGCGGATCTTCGCTGCAACAAGACAGTAGCGGTCTTCGCTCCAGCAGGCTAATGGGCGGCATCATCAACGGGAGATAAAAAATGACCATTCAACGTTTCGAAACCGGACCGCGCATGAGCCAGGCCGTCGTTCATGGCGACACCGTCTATCTCGCAGGCATCGTGGCGAACACCACCGCCGGCGAAAGCGTTACCAAGCAGACGCAGGAAATTCTCTCCATCATCGACGGCCATCTGGCGAAAGCCGGCACCGACAAATCGAAGCTCCTGACCACGACGATTTACATCACCGACATGAAGACGTTCCCCGAAATGAACGCGGCATGGGACGCCTGGGTCTCGCCGGGCAATACGCCGGCGCGGGCCACCGTCGAGGTTCAGCTCGCCGCACCAAAATATAACGTCGAGATCATGGTGACGGCGGCGAAGTGATCTTTTCCCTCCCCCTTGCGGGGTCCGAGACGAGCGAAGCTCGCTCTTGAGGTCGACGAGCGCAGAAGCGCAACTGCGCTGCAAGCGCCGGGAGGGGGTCACCTGATCTTACGTTGCCATCTGGCGTAGCCTGACCCCAACCCAAACCCTCCCCCTTTCAGGGGGAGGGAGAAGATGAACCCGCTACAGATCAAGTCGAACTACCCGTCACGTCGAACTACCCGCGCCAAGCCGGCCCGCGCCGATGATGCGGCCGTCGGGGGCCTCGAGCACGACGGCGATATCCTGCCCTTCCGGGAAACGCTCGTTAAGGCGCAGCGCGGCTCCCGACCATTGACCGACCGATCGGATCGAGCGCACGACATTGGCTTCCGT
>CAVVZW010000244.1:0-5038 GCA_963752265.1 uncultured Alphaproteobacteria bacterium | reverse complement strand
CGCCGGCGACATGCGCCGCGGGCAATCGCTCGTCGTATGGGCGATCCGCGAGGGCCGGCTGTGCGCCCGCTCGATCGATACCTTCCTGATGGGATCAACGGGTCTGCCGAGGTAGAACCGTCATTGCCGGGCTTGACCCGGCAATCCATCTCAAAGAGATCATCCTTGCAAAGGCGCTGGATACGCGGGTCATAGGCGAGCGGAAGCGACGCCGTTCTTCGAACGGCTATGCCCGCGTATGACGCGCAACCTCAGTTCTGCACGCGCACGCCGAGCATCACCACGTTCGAGGTCGAACTCGCCAGCGGGACGTTGGAACTGAGGACATCGTGCCGCAGCGTGCCCTTGATCCAGAGGTTGCGCGTCAGTTTATAGATCAGATCGCCTTCGACCGAATAGGTTTTGTCGAAGCGGCCGTCGCCTTGATAGTCGTAGGTGCCGTAGGTGAATTTGCCGATCGCCGTCAGCCAGCGGCGGAAATCGTGATCGACCTCGAACGTATAGGTGTGGGTCAAGACGCCGGAAACGCCGGGCACGATGGTCTCGTCGATCGAGGTGGTGGAGTAGAATTTCGCCGAGGTCAGCGGCGTTGCGGTCCAGATCAGCGAGGACGAGGTCAACAGGCCCGAAAGCTGGCCAAGCCGCGGATCGGCGTAGTTCCGCTCGGCGAAGCCGACCGCGATTTCGCCGGTGAGAAGCCGGGAGAATTCAAACGAGGTGCCGCCCTTGGCGTAGCCGCCGGTGGAATTGCGCGCAAAGCCGGAATTGTCGAGCAGCTGGTCGTGGAAGCGGCTGTCGGCCTCGGCCTCGACAAAGGGTTTCACGCCGGGCAGCAAATCGTAGCTCGCGCGCGCGACGCCGCCATATTGGTTGTAGGCGCGGTCCGCGTTGCTCGCGATGGTGCCGTCAGTGAGCACGGAATTCTGGTAGACGGTGCGATCGAAGGTGGCGCCGCCCGACAATTCCAGCCGGTTAAATCTCTGATCAATGCCGATCGTGGAGCCGAACGTCGCATACACCGGATAGGCGGCCAATCCGGCTGCGATGTTGGGGCTGCCGGGATTGTCGATCCCGACCTTCAGTCGCACTTGCTCGGTGATGCTGGTGTCCTGGGTGACATCGACGCGGCCGTCGATATGCCCGATAAAATCCGGCCGGTTGATATTGGTCGGCGCTGAAGAAGGCGCGCCGTCGATGATCGGCGGCAGGCTCTCGCCATAGCCGGTGAAAGAACCGCGCAGATCGGCGACCAGCGCATGCCGCTCCCAGTCGGAGACAACTGACAACTCCGGCGCGACCACCCAGAACGGCGCGCCGATCGGCGTCGTCAGACGGCCGGGATTGGTGTCGTAGCCGCCGCGCAACTCGACCGCGGATTTGATCAGGAAGCTGCCGGCATAATCGCCGACCGCGCCGAACGGATCGAGATCGACCGGCAGCGGCTTGCGCGCAGGCTGGCCGTCGGCGACGCCGGCGATCGAGGACGAAATCGGCGGCCGGTTGGCCGATAGCGACGGCGGTGGCGAAATGCGCGCGCGCGCGTTCGGATTTGTCGGGCCTCTGTTGGCCGCGGGCACCGGCGTGCCCGGCCCCGGCGAAGGCTTCGGCTTCGCCTGCCCCGGATAGAACTTCGGCTGCTTGCGGGTGCGGTTGAGGGAATCGTATCCGGCTTCGGCCGCGCCACTGGCGGCAGGCAGACCATATTTGGGAATATTGCCGATCCGCGACGGCGCAGGCCGCCGCTCGTCGCCTTCGGGCAGCCCGTCCGGGTTGCCGTCGGCCGGATTGAGGCTGGTGTTTTCGCTAGTCCTGCGGAGCGGTGAATCCTGCGGGGCGAGAAAACTGTCGGGGGTGGGGCGCAAGAGATCGGGGGTCAGGGTCTGGGCCTGCGCGCTCGATGCGATCGTGATCAGCGCCAAAAACGGACCAAGGCATGGCAAGGCAGCACGCAACAACGTTACGCGCTCGCGACGGCCCGTGGCTGGACCCGGCATCACGATTGAAATACCTCAACGAAGTCATACGCTTGGAGAACAATCTCCGACGGCCGAGGGTGGCCGGTTCGGAAAACGTCGTTAACGGAGTAAAAACAATTATGGTTAATGAGACGTTGAGAACGCAGGCCCACGTCGCCTTCCCACGCCGTGGCGTGATAGGAAGACCGTCTTGTCTTCTTCTCTGGCGAGCCGCCTTTCGGAACCACGCATGCGTCAATCGAAACCGCTGATGGCCAATTCAACCGGCACCGATCCCCTCAACGCCGCCGTCCAATCTGCCTTGCGTACCCTGGAGGCCGAAGGCAGCGGCATTGCCGCGATCGAAGCAGCACTCCGATCCGACCTCGGTGAGGTCTTTGCCCGCGCGGCCGATCTCATTCGCGGCGCCAAAGGCCGGCTGATCGTCACGGGACTTGGCAAATCCGGCCACATCGGCCGCAAGATCGCGGCGACCTTTGCCTCCACCGGTACACCAGCGTTCTTCGTGCATGCCGCCGAAGCCGGCCACGGCGATCTCGGCATGATCACCACCGACGACGTAATCCTGGCGCTGTCATGGTCCGGCGAACAGCCCGAGATGAAGACGCTGATCACCTATGCGAAGCGTTTCAGGATCGCGCTGATCGCGATGACGGCGGAGCGCGACTCCACGCTGAGCCAGGCGGCCGACGTGGCGCTGACGCTGCCGAAAGCGCGGGAGGCCTGTCCGCACAATCTGGCGCCGACCACTTCGTCGCTGATGATGCTCGCGCTCGGCGACGCGCTGGCGATCGCGCTACTCGAAGGTCGCGGCTTTACGTCGGTCGATTTCAGCGTGCTGCATCCGGGCGGCAAGCTCGGCGCCATGCTGAAACATGTCAGTGAGATCATGCATACGGGCGAAGCCGTACCGCTGAAACCGCTCGGGACCAGCATGCCGGAAGCCCTGGTCGAGATGACGTCAAAAGGCTTCGGCTGTGTCGGCATTGTCGATGCGCGCGGCGCGATCGCAGGCATCGTCACCGACGGCGACTTGCGCCGCCATATGCACACAACCGACCTGATGACGGCGCTGGTCGACGACATCATGACGAAAAATCCGAAAACGATCCGCGGCAATCTGCTGGCCAGCGAAGCGCTGGAAATCCTCAACGCCTCGAAGATCACGGCCCTCATCGTGACCGAGGCCAACAAGACCGTCGGCATCGTGCACCTGCACGATCTCCTGCGCGCGGGCGTAGTGTAGCGAGTGACGTCATTCCGGGGCAATGCGAAGCATTGAGCCCGGAATCTCGAGATTCCGGGTCTGGTCCTCCGGACCATCTCCGATGTGCAATTGCACATCGGAGAATGACGATCACTTAGGAAACCTCGCCGCCTTCTCCTCCAGCGGCAGGCGCAGCCCGTTCGCCAGATACGATACGGTGCGATAAAAGCCGCACAGCAGGATGATCTCGAAGATTTTCGCGTCATCGTAATGCGACGACAGCGCCGCGAATTCATCATCGCTGAGGGTCGCGCGCGCATGCAGCGCATCGACGGCCGCGATCAACGCTTGTTCGGAGCCGGACCAGCATGGCGCCGCGGCGCCTTCGTGCACGGTCGCGCGAATCTCGGCCTCGGTCAGACCGGCGGCTTTTGCAAATGTCGTGACATGCACACCCCATTCGTACTCGCATCCATTCAGCGCGCAGGTCCGGTCGATGACGATTTCGCGCTCCCGCAAGGTCAGCGGACCGCGATCCAGGAGACCGCCGGCGCGAAATTTTTCCCAGGCGCGCGGATTGGACGCCATCACCCGAAACAGCACCAAGGGCGGCGCCCCGCGCATGATGCGGTCGAACTGGCCCTGGATTTCGGCCTCATAGGGCGGCTCCAGCGGGGCGATACGCGACATCGGGCCATCTCCATGCTACAATATCTGTAACATGATACACTATTTGTAGCAACGCAAGAAAATGCAGCAAGAGGCCCAAAATGCCGAAACCTCCCTCAGCCTCCGCCAAAACCATGAGCCAGCTCCGCGTTCGCGGCTCGCGGACGGGCCGGCCGGTCATGGTTCTGCTCGATCTGTTCGGACGTCGCTGGAGTTTGCGGATTTTGTGGGAACTGCGCGGGCGGCCGATGACGTCGCGCGCGTTGCGTACCGCTTGCGATGAGGCGTCCCCGACGGTGCTGAACGAACGGCTGAAGGAACTGCGAGAGGCCGGCTTTATCGAGCTGGTTCCGGCGAGCGGCTACGGCCTGACGGAATCGGGCCAGGAATTGCTTGAAACGCTGCTGCCGCTGCATCGCTTTGCGGAGCGATGGGGCAAGCGCGGACTGCACCAATTGACGACGAGTGTCACGCCACCGCCACCGTCAGGCTCGCGCCGTCGGCTTGCACGATTTTAACCCGGCTGCCCGCCGGCGCGTCGGGGCCGGCAACCCGCCAGACCGTGTCGTCGATCCGCACCGTGCCAGCGCCGTCGATGATCGGCTTTTCCAGCGTGAACACGCGCCCCACAAGCGCGTCGGCACGCTTGTTGAGGAAAGGATTGCTGGCGCTCACCGCGGTGTTGCTGCGCGCAACGCGGCGCCACAGTGGCACCGCCGCGGCGGCGAAGATCGCGAACATCAAAATCTGCAACTGCCACGATGGGTTGAACGCAAACGACGCCAGCCCGGTCAGGAGTGCCGCGAGCCCGAGCCAGAACAGGAACACGCCAGGCGCGATCAGCTCCAACGCCATCAGGACGACGCCTGATATCAGCCAGTTCCAGGTGCCCAGCGTGACGAACATCTCGCTCATACTGTCCTCTCGATCCGCGTTTTACCCCACCGGCGCCGCCGGCGGAACGGCGCCCGCAGTCGGCACCGAGCCGCGGCGCGCGGCCGCCTGGGCCGATAGCGCGCTCTCGCCAAAAGTCGCTTTCGCGATCTCGCCAATGCCAGCGAGCGATCCCAGGATACTCATCGCCTCCACCGGCAGCATGATGATCTTTTGGTTCGGCGAATCCGCCAGTTGCCCGAACGCCTTGATGTATTTGTCGGCGATAAAATAGTTCAGCGCCGCGACGTCG
>CAVVZW010000243.1:0-11370 GCA_963752265.1 uncultured Alphaproteobacteria bacterium | reverse complement strand
TTTGTTACTACATCTACTGGCTCGAGTACGTATTGCTAAGCAGCTTCCGCGGATGAATTGGGGCTGCGGTGCCCCGGTGAAGCATTCTCGGTTCTGCCGACGATTTAAGATCAAGGTTCAGGGGGAAATCCAATGACAAGAAAATTCAAGGTGCGATGGGCAAGGCTTTCGTGGGTTTTGAGCGGGCGGCTTGCGTGCATCAGTGCGCTCGCTGCGGCCGCGCTTCTCGCCGGCCGTCTCGACGCATCGGCGCAAATGCCATCAGCTTCACTGCCGGGCGTCGATCCGGCCCTGCTCGAGGATATCGTGGTCGGCAGCCGCATCCTGGCTGATTTCGGTGTGGTTGACGGTTTCGGCCACGTCAGCGCGCGCAGTCCGACCAACCCGAACCACTTCCTGATGTCGCGTTCGCTGGCGCCCGCGCTCGTCACCGCAGACGACATCATGGAGTTCGACCTCGACGGCAATCCGGTGGACGCACGCGGTCGCACCGTATTTCTGGAGCGCTTCATCCACAGCGAGATCTACAAAGCGCGTCCCGACGTGATGTCGGTGGTGCACACCCATTCGCCCGGCGTCATTCCTTTCTCGGTGAGTAAAGTCCCGCTGCGCGCGATGTTTCATAATCCCGCCTTCCTCGCCGTCGGCGTGCCGGTGTGGGATATCCGGAAGGATTTCGGCGAGACCAGCATGCTGGTCAACAATGCCGCGCTTGGCAAATCGCTGGCGGAAACGCTCGGTGACAAGCCGGTGGTCTTGATGCGCGGCCATGGCGACGTGACGGTTGGACCGACGGTCAAGATGGCCGTGTTCCGCGCTTATTATACCGACGTCAACGCCAAGCTTCAGGCGCAAGCCCTCGCGCTCGGTGGCGAACCCAATTACCTGACGCCGGGTGAGGGCGTGAAAGCCGACCAAACCAATTTCGCCGTGATGGATCGCATCTGGAACTTGTGGCGGATGAAGGTTCTGCCGACGCTTGCCAAATAGTTTCCGCCACTTTGCGAACTGCACACGTGATGTTCATTGAGAGGTGCGGGAACATCACGCGCGCCTTTCGGGTTATTCCCGCTCAACAGGACAAGGGAATAACCCATGAAACTCGCGACAATGGCATTGGTGAGCGCGCTTGCGCTCTCGGGTTCAATCGGACTGGCGCAAGCTGCCGGCCCGGCCGCGGCCGGCGGAAGCGCTGGCGGCGCATCGACGACGGCTCCACCTCCTGCGGGCACTCCGCCAAGCGCAACCACGGGGCAGGCAAGGCCGGGCGCCATGGGCGATCCGAGCGGGGCTGCTTCCAACCCGTCAGGCAACTCGCTGATTAACCCATCGCCCAGCGGATCGACCCTCGATCAGACCGGAACCAGCACCGGCTCGCGCCGGTAATAAATAGAGCGCTATAGATGTAAAAGCCCCGCCGCGTGCGGGGCTTTTTCGTTGCGGAGCTGCTGCCGAACTCGGCTTGACATTTGCTCTCTTTTGTCAGATATTTCTGTTATGACAGAAACAACAGCCAAGAAGAAACTTCCCGCCGCCGTCGAACGGTTCATCCTCCACTGGGGCGATATGGGCGACGAGTGGGGAGTCAACCGCTCGGTGAGCCAGATCCATGGCCTGCTGTATCTCTCCGAAGCGCCCATGACCGCCGAGGATATCGCCGACACGCTGGGCATGGCGCGATCCAACGTCTCCAATTCCATCAAGGAACTGTTGTCCTGGAATTTGATCCGGCGCGCGCCGATTCTGGGCGACCGCCGCGATCACTTCGAGGCCGAGACCGATATCTGGGAGGTGGCGGCTCGGATCGCCGCCGTGCGCAAGGAGCGTGAGATCGATCCCGCGATCGATGCCTTGCGCGCCTGCGTGAGCGATGCCGCGGACGATCCGACGATGAGCGCCGTCGCCAGCAAGCGGCTGAAAGAGATGCTCGCGTTCACCGAACTGGTCGACCGTTGGTACATGCAGATGCTGGGCGTGCCTCGGCCAAAGCTCGTTGCGCTGGTCAAGCTCGGCGAGAAGATCATCAGTTTCCTGCCGGGCAAAGCCAAATAGAGCGGCAAAGCGGGAGCGTGCGATGGCGTCAGCAAGGATCGGGTTTCCTGCAACGAATACGCCGCACGCCAAACTGCTCGACGATCATCGTTTCCGCGCGCTCCTGCCGCCGGAGGACTGGGGACGGTTGCCGGTTGCGATCTGGCGGCGCTTTTCCAAACGCAGGGTTGACGGCGCGACCGTGGTCTATGTCGGTGAGGTCGAGGAAGCCTTCTTCAGCCGCGCCGGCTGGTGGGTTGCGCAAGCGGCGCGATTGATCGGCGGCCCGTTGCCGACGGGCGCCGTCATGGGCGTGCCGATGATCGTCACGGTAACCGAGGATGCCACAAGCGGCGGCCAGGTCTGGACCCGGATCTGCGCGCGACACCATGGTTTCCCGCAGGTCATTCACTCGGCCAAGCGCTTTGCCGGCCCGACGGGCCTCGAGGAATATGTCGGCTTCGGCATCAGCATGGCGCTCAAGGTCTCCGTTGGGCACGACGCGCTGGTGTTCTCCAGCGCCGGCTACGCCTTGCAACTTGGCCCGCTTCGTCTGCCGCTGCCGGATTGGCTCACGCCTGGCGACCTCACCGTGACCCATTCCGATCTCGGCGGCGGTCTCTTTCGCTTCACGCTTGAGGTCATCCACCCGCGCTTTGGCCGGCTGCTGCGCCAGTCGGCTGTGTTTGAGGAGGTCACATCATGACACCGCTGCTTTGGGGTCTGATTGCAGTTCAAATCGCGATGGGGGTGTTCGACACCTTCTATCATCATGAATTCACCGAGCGGCTGGCCTGGCGTCCTTCGCAGCGTTATGAGCTGAAGTTGCACGGCGTGCGCAACATGCTCTATGCGCTTTTATTCCTCGTGCTCGGCTGGCTTGAAGTGTACGGCGCCTTTGCCATCGCCGTCGTCGCAGTGCTGGTCGTCGAAATCGTCATCACGCTGATGGATTTCGTCGAGGAAGACCTGAGCCGGAAACTACCGCCAAGCGAGCGCATCAACCATACGCTGCTCGCGATCAACTATGGCGCGATCCTGGTTTTGCTATTGCCGGTGCTGGCGAACTGGTCGCTTCAACCGACCGGCGTGAAATCCGCTTATATGCCGTGGCTCAGCATCATCGCGGCGGCTTGCGCGCTCGGGGCGGCGTTGAGCGGGGCGCGGGACTTTGCGGCGGCGAAACGTCTCGGTCGCATGACGGAGGCGCCTGCGGCCGATCTCGCCGGGAAGCTGCCGCCGCGACAAACCGTACTTGTTACCGGCGCCACTGGCTTTATCGGCCGGAGGCTCGTTGCAAGTCTTACGGGTGCCGGTCATCACGTCATCGCGTTGATCCGCAATCCGGCGAAGGCCGATATGCTGCCGCCGCCGATTACGCTGATCACGTCTCTCGATCAATTGCCTGACGATGCGCGCATCGACGCCATCGTCAACCTCGCCGGCGAGCCGATCGGCAACGGGCTCTGGACGGACGACAAGCGCCGCGAAATCCTGGCCTCGCGTATCAACATGACGGAGGACGTGATCAAGCTGATGGCACGGCTTGAGCGGCGACCGGCCGTCCTGGTCAGTGGCTCGGCGGTCGGGTGGTACGGTCTTTGGCAGGATCAGGTCTTGACCGAGTCCGCCAAGTCACATGCCTGCTTCAGCCATGAACTATGCGAAGCATGGGAGAGCGTTGCGCAGCGGGCTGCAGGCTACGGCGTCCGGGTTGTCTGTCTTCGCATTGGCCTCGTGGTCGGGACCGAGGGCGGTTTGCTCACGCGGATGCTGACCCCGTTCGAGTTCGGTCTTGGCGGTCCCATGGGCTCGGGCAACCAATGGATGTCGTGGATCGAGCGCGACGATCTCGTCCGGCTGATCGTGCACGCGATCGCAAAGGCGGACATTTCAGGCCCGATCAATGCTACGGCGCCGATCCCGGTCACCAATGGGAAATTCACCGAAGAACTCAGCCGGCGATTGCGGCGACCGGCGTTATTTCGAATTCCGGCAGGCCTGCTTCACCGCGCGGCCGGCGATCTGGCCGACGAACTCTTGCTCGGGGGACAACGTGCCATCCCGAACAAGGCGCTGAGCAGCGGCTTTGTGTTCCGCCACGAAACCCTGCGCAGCGCTTTCGAGGCCATCTTGTGAGGGGATAAAATGTTCTCTTATTCGCGCCCGATGAAGGGATGGGTGCGTGCGTGCTTCACGGCAACGGCGGCGATCGAACTGGGCCTCTTGCTTGTTGTGCTGGTGCTGAGCTACCGCATCGGGATAAATGTAGCGGTCAGGTTTGTGGCTGGGATGTTCGTCCGCGTGCCCTTGATCTGGCTCGTCACGTGTGCGCTCACCGGGATTCCCGCGGCCCTAGTCATCTTTCTAAGCGAGAGGTTGCGGATTCAATCCGTGCTGTTTTTCATTTTCGTCGGCGGGGCGATCGGCGTCCTCATTGCGGTGTTGCTATTCCGGTCCTTCATCTCTTTATCGCCAGTTGTTTGTTCTGTTTGTCCGGATGCGTGGCCGGTCTCAATTATTGGTATGTAGCTGGACGCTACGCAGGCTAGGACGACCCGGGGGGCTTGATGCGCTTGTTACTTGCGAGTTAGCCCGATCTGACCGCGCTCCGGAATGCAGCCGAAAGTGTCCGCAGCGCCGTGAGCTTGACGGGGTCGCTGACCTTGGAGTGCAGCATCACCCGGGATTTCGGCATGGCAGGCAGCCCCCGTTCGGGCCCGATGTCGACCATGCCCGGCGGGGCGATACGGCGGGCCAGTGGCGCGACGCCAAGACCGGCGAGTGCAGCCGCCACGACCGCCGAGACGCCGCCGCCGATGAAGGCTTCGTTCCATTTGATGCCGGCTTTGTCGAGCGCGCGCACGGCGATGGCGCGCACCCCGCAAGGCGGCGCCAGCGTTGCCAGGCGCACGCTTTCGCCGCGTTGCCATTTCAAACGCGGCGAGGCGAACCATCCGTAGGAATCCTCAGCAAGCTTCTCGCCGCCGCGCCGGCCGGATTCCTGCCGCACGATCACCGCGTCCAGTGCGCCCGAATTGTAGGCGTCGAGCAGGTCGCGCGAGAAGCCGATGGTGACCGCGAAGGACAATTGCGAAGACACCGCGTTAAGCCGCTCGAGCAGGGGAACCAGTTCGGGACCGGCGGCATGGTCGCTGATACCGAGTGACAATTGCTGGCGGGTGGGTTGCTCGCCGAGCAGAGCGCGATCATGCGCCTCCATCAACGCTCGGGCGTTCCCGAGAAAGGCCATCCCGTCTTCCGTCAGCCGCACCGCGCGCGGCGACCGCTCGACGAGCCGCTTGCCGACCACCGCCTCCAGCCGTTGCAGCTTCATGCTGACGGCAGCTTGCGTCGTCCCCAGCGCCTCGGCGGCGCGCGTAAAACTTTGCAATTCGGCCACCAGCAAAAAGGCCTGCACGGTCGGGATATCCAGCGTTCCAATCATCATCGATTCTTATCTTTGATATACATAAAGATAAGATACCAAGATGACGGGACAAGGTCTAGCTTTGCTTCAACGCAATCGTTTGCGGGAAAGCAAGGAGAGAGATCGTGCCGCTTATCACCGTCAGCTATTCGAGTTCACGCCATACGCCTTCGCTGAAGGCCGATATCGCCGCTTCCATCAGCGACCTCACCGCGAAGATCCTTCACAAGGATCCGAAGGTGACGGCCATCATCGTGAAATCGGTCGATCCGGCGGACTGGTTTGCCGGTGGCAAATCGCTGGCCGAGCAGAAACTCGCAAGCTTCTGGCTCGACATTCACGTTACCGAAGGCACCAACACCAAGGACGAAAAGGCCGCCTATATCGCCGCGATGTTCGCGCGCATGGGCGAGATTCTGGGGCCGCTGCATAACGAGAGCTACCTGCATGTCGACGAAGTCAAGGGCGACGCCTATGGCTTCGGAGGCCTGACGCAGGAGCGGCGCTACGTCGCGGGCAAGCTCCAGGTCGCGCCGCAAGGCAAGGCGGCTTAGACGACTGCTAGATTGCTTCCGGCAGGCGATGGCGCGCGAATACTTCCTCAAACGCCTGCCGGAGCGCGATGTCGACGTCAGCGGTCGTCGCGGTCAAGCCGAGATCGGCAAGGCTGGTGACACCATAACGCGGGTCGGTCACGCCGCAGGGAATGATGGCCTGGAAATGGGCGAGTTCCGGCTCCACGTTGATCGAGATGCCGTGGAATGACACCCAGCGCCGCAACCGCACGCCGATGGCGGCGATCTTGTCTTCGAAGCCTCGGCCCTTGTCCGGCCGGGCTACCCAGACGCCGACCCGGTCCTCTCGTCGTTCTCCCCGGACGTTGAACGCCGCCAGCGTCAGGATGATCCATTCCTCGAGGCTTGCGACATAGGCGCGGACGTCCGGCCGGCGCCGCTTCAAATCGAGCATCACATAGGCCACGCGCTGGCCGGGGCCGTGATAGGTCAATTGCCCGCCACGCCCGCTCTCGAAGATTGGAAAACGGGGATCAAGGAGGTCGGCGGCTTTGCCCGATGTGCCTGACGTGTAGAGGGAAGGGTGCTCCAGCAGCCAGACGAGTTCGCTGGCGCGGCCTGCGGCGATGTCGGCGACTTGGGCTTCCATCAGCTCAAGCGCCTCGGAATAGGGAATCGCCTGGTCCGATATCAGCCACTCCACGGCGGCCTCGCGGGGAGCGGGCGAGAAGGCCGATAAATCGAGGCTTTGGCGGTCGTTAACCATCGGCTAACCATAACGTGGTGATGTCGGATTGCGCAATTTTGCGTTTGTCCGTGCGGTAGTCTGTCCAGTGCCAACCCTCGATAAAGTCAGCGTCGATCTCATGGTGGTTCTGGGAACCACGACGATGCCGATTTATCAGGTCATGCGGCTTTCCCGCGGCGCCATCATCGAACTCGACGCCACGGAAGTCGACGAAGTCAAGATCCTCGCCAACACGCTGCCGATCGCCTCCGGAGTGGTGCTGGTCGATCGCAACCGGATCGCGGTCGAAGTCAAGCAAATGCTGCCGAAAGTGGTCGGCAGCCGCTGATTTGTTAGCCGGTAAAATCCCCTTCAGCGGCCTTGTCCCCTCTTTGCCGATTTGTTACATCGGCGCCGTCGCCGCGAGATCGCGGCAGGCATTTAAGCGCTCGTGGCGGAATTGGTAGACGCGCTGCCTTGAGGTGGCAGTGAGTAAAATCGTGGGGGTTCGAGTCCCTCCGAGCGCACCATAAACCCACGTTTAGCCTTGAAATCGCTAAGGTTCCGATGAGCGCCTGATCGGGGATCGATCGCGCCATGATGATCGAGGCCGACAATGGTTTTTCCTCGACCTGCGGCCGGAGGTTGGCCAGCTCCGCGCCGATTTCGCCCCGAGCTTGCGCATCGGACGATTGCAGGTGCTGGAGCGTTTTGGGTTGGCAAGTCAGATCGAGCCCGGCGTCTGGCATCTTTCTGATCGGTTCGAACCGACCTTGCGGAACTCGGCAATCGCTCGCCCGGCACACGGGGTGCGGCGCGCGGCGCGGAAAGCATTCTCCTACATGGCGAGGACAGGACCATGCGTGGCACTCGCGCGACGGCAGCTTGCGTGCACGAAAAGATCTTCTGTCGCACTCGAACGTCTGGAGGTCGAACGCGTCGGACTGTGGCTCGCCACTGAACGGGGCTTCGCCTTCAAGACGGTGGAGGATGGCCAGACCATCCGCGGCAGGCTCATCGGCTCGGCTCAACTTACGAGCGTTTGTATGCCCGAGCAAGAGTTGGACGGCCCTGAGATTGCCAAAGCAAAGCATCAGTTCGCGACAACTATGATCAGCGGCGGCTTGAGGAGAGGGGCCATTCACGGGCTTGGTCTTAAACGGCCCGCTAAAAGTTTGACCCGTTCAGAACAGGCGTAGCGATACAACCTCTAGTTCCGTTGCGTGTTTGGAAATGAAGCGATATGATAAGAAACGAATTTATAAATTTCAAACTTTTTTATTTAGGGAGGCGACCATGAAGCGGAGTATTGCGATCTTTTGCATGGTTTTGGCTTGCGCTGTCGCGATGAGCAGCGTGTGCCGCGCGGCCGCTACTGACGACAAGAAGAAGTTGGCCGATGATATTCAGAAGCATTACAAGCCAGGTTCTGGCCCAAAAAATTCCATGTCGACTACGACAAAGTCCGCCTCACCGATGAGTTCGGCCAATTCGTGCACACAAAGTACGGGACAGATTGCCGCGTGTTCGGCGGCATGCGCGGGGTCCTGCATTTTTCAATGTTCTCCAGTCCCTGGCGGGAATTTCCCCTGGAGTAATACTTGCCACAGCTGCGTAAATGCGTGCATGGACAAGTGCACAGGCTGCGGCACGGGCAAACTCGAGTAGGGGAATGAATAGACCGAGGTTGATAGGGTGTTTTAGCCGGCGCCGGATTGGCGCGGGGTTCTCTGAAACCTAAATCGCCTCTCGACGCTTGCGGCCGACCTCTCGCTTGCCCCGGTCGCTCGGAAATCTGGTCTGGTTGAGCGCAACTACGGTCGTGTAGCCTGTCCTCGCGTTCCGCTGGGCCAGTACTTTCTGTCGCAGTCTTCGTCGCGGCAGCCCGTTGCCGTTTTGTGCGTGATTTCGGCCGGGAAATGGATACCTAAGTCCGCAAGCTTAGTCTCTGCATCGAAAACCACTACCCTCCCGATGACCGCCAGGACCGAGAGCGCAGGAGGGTGGACCGCCGTGCGGCGTTGATGGGTCAGGGCCTACCACGGAAGGCCCAAATTGCCTCCCCAACGAGTGAGGTGCAAACTGCCTCGCTACGGTTCTTTGCTTTCGAACTGGCTCGCGGCGTCTCTCGCACGAACCATGGGAGTTCAGAAAGTAGCCGCCTGCGCAAGTGATCTCGACGCAGTGATCACCAGAAGCACGCTCGCCTTTTTCGCAAACCAACGGACATACGCGATCGGGGATGTTACGGACAGCGTCGAGCGCCTCGAGGCTGGCAACCTTGGTGTCTAATTTGGTTTTGGCGTTCTTGTTGAAAAGCTCAAGAGCATGTTGGGAGCCATCGCCCCAGTTTCCGTCGATCTGTCCTGAATTGCAGCCGACGCGCGTCAGATGTGCCTGAAGCAGCCGCGTGACGTCGGTTTGATTGATTTGTGGCGGCGTAGACCGCACGGAGCTCTGCTCTGTTGTTTCGCCAGGTGCCAGTGCTGCAATCTTTTCAGCTTTTTCCTTGTCGATACGTTTGGCTTCCTCAACCTGGCGCCGGGCTTCTTCCACGGCTTGACGTTTGGCCTGCTCGATCTCTTGCCGGGCGGCTTCGGCGCGCTGCTGTGCAAGCTCAGCCTGCGCCTTCGCATCGTCCAGTTCCTTCTGCGATAGTTCGACGGACTGCTGTTTTGCCGCGGCCATCTGGCCTGTCGCTGGCTCTTCGAGGCGCTTCTGCAGCTTCTCGGCTTTTCTGGTTGCCTGTTCCTCGGCGTCGCGCCGCGCGGTGTCAGCCGCGGCCTGAGCCTGTTGGGCGGAAGCCAGCTTGTCTATCTGGCCGCGCGCGAGGTTGGCGTAGAACCCGTCTGGATGGCTGGTGAGGAACGACTCCCATACTTGTTTCGTCCCAATCTGTGCAGCAAATTCATAATCGACCCTTGCGTCGGCCTCAGTTTGGCGCGGCTTTTCCGGTTGCGGCGCCAGCGCGACATTGTCGCCGCCGAGCGAACCATAAACAAACGGCTCCTGGCGATTGCCCGTCTTTTTCAGTACCTCGTCGCGAACCCGCCCCAGTGCCAGCCGCAGATCCACTCCCGGTTCGGCGAGGTATTTGACGAGCGCCGTGGCAAATTGACTATTCTCTCCGTTGCCGTCGTCTGCGACCGCGCCGGCTTTCGTGGCAAACGCAACCAGCGTATTGGACGTCGTCGGTTCGATCCTGGCGAGTCCCCGACCGATCGAGCGGCTGGCGACGTTTCTCTTCATGGCGTTGGAGAACGGATTTTCGCGGCAGGCATCAAGAATGATGAGCCTGAGGCGCCTGACGAGATCTAGCGACCGCAGCAGGCGATCGAGCGATACGGTTTCATCCTCCACGTCGAAATCGCTTGCTAGCTTGGCGTCCGCCGGAACAAGATAGTTTGTGCCGTCGACTTCGATGCCGTGTCCCGCGTAGTATACCACCGCTATGTCGGCATCCCGCGATTTCTCAGAGAACTCGCGGATAGCCCGGCGCAGATCCGAGATTCCGACGTCCCGTGCTTCGTCGACGACATCGAAACCGGCCTGCTTGAAAAGCCTGCCCATTGCCTCGGCGTCGCGCATCGGATTGGCGAGCCGCGGAACCCGCTGGTAGTTGGAGATCCCGATGACCAGCGCAACGCGCTTTTCGGCCAGTGCGGGCTCCGTAACAGCGAGGAGCGAAAATCCAATTAAAAAAAGGAACAAGGTCCGTAGCATGGGGCCTCTCCGGCAGGCCGTTGTTAGCAGAGGCACGCTTCTGCGGCAATTCGAGAACGTGCCTGCGGGCGCTGTGTCGCCGCGGTTGCGAATAGTCATGTGATGCGTCCGCTGGTTGTCGGCGAAGCAACTGCTTCCGAAACGTCGCGAGGGGCTGCTGAACCAGGCAAACCTATGCTTGACCAGCGCGCGCATCATGCTGGTTCTCGCAAAAGTTGAGCGGAAGAGGGTCGAAGCATTACGGCGTCCCCGTCATAAAACCGAGGTCCTTAGCCTAATAGTCGCGACGCCTTGCGAGCGGGTTCATCGCGATCACGCCAGGCAGTTTTTAGTCTTCGGGGTGCATTCCGGGTGGCGGAACCGGCCGGTGCTGGCGCGAGGGCGCGGTCGATGTGAGTCGGCCGTCAACGACAACGTTTAACAGGGCTAAAATGCCAAGTAGCCCCGGCTACGAGCCAGGGACAGTGGGTCAGTGTCGCCGCGACAGCCCGGTGCCGTTTTGCTCGCGGGCGCCTGTTCAGAGCTTCATACGAAGGCGGTGACCGCCCAAGGGGCTACCAACGCCAACCTCCCGGCCTCATCAACCTTTGTGTTCGCCGTGCTGCCTCTGAACGTTGAATTTGAAGCTCTTGGCGCCGCCGGCAGCATTACCTGTGTCGTTCTGCACCTTGTAATCCAACTGGAACTCCGCGAACGACAGATTGACGGTCTCGGTGAGCGCCTGATTGTCTCCATCACCGATGAACTGCACCTTGCTGATCATGATATCGGTTAACGTGACGACCATGTATTCAACTTTCTGCTCGCCGTCATTCTTGCGGCAGGTGATTTTCCCGTGCTTGATGTGCTTTCCGGTGACGCAATTCTGGTACAAAGTCACAGATGCCTTATCGCAAACTTTTTCAAGTTCGATGGCCTGTACCTCAACTTTCGTCGATTGGCCC
>CAVVZW010000242.1:0-18129 GCA_963752265.1 uncultured Alphaproteobacteria bacterium | reverse complement strand
CGTCGGTGGTCACCGCAATGCAGTTGAGCGAAAATTACGATGACTTCATACGGAAGCTAGACCGGGTAAAACCCCGATTTGGCGACACGCTCCCACTACCGCTCGAAGGCCCGAAAGAGAAGATTGAGCCCCTATGAAAGAGGCCGCCCACTGAGGCGGCCTTATAGCTTGATGACTAAGTAGCCGAGCGCGATGACAAGACAGGCGCCAAAGCACGTCATAAAAATTTTGAAATTTTGGCGGTTATAACCGGCCAGAAGGATGGATGGGTTCAGGAGCGACCCGACGCTTCGCTCTCCATGCTTCCAAGCGGTCCAGACCATCTTATACATTACGAGCAGTGCCAAAGCCCAAGGCGCGAGAAAGACCGCGAGAAAGATCTGATCCAAGCTCTTCTCCCCAACAGGCAGCAAATCTAATTAGGACACTGCTAACTTTAAACTAGGACACCGGGGGTCAAATACGGACAGTACCGGCCCGGCGTAAGGGAACGGAGCATGAAACATGAACTTCCGCGAACGCGTCGAACGCTTTCCCTACCGGCGCTTTTTTGATGGAATTTCCGCTTCGGACCAGATTCCAAAGCTAACGATCTCAGTATGTTCCTGTCGGCTACTAGGCTGAGTGAAGCACTCAACCGACACCATCGCCCGGTGGCTCTCGGGTCGATCAGCATCGACAAAACCGCAACGAGATCGCTATCCGCGCGTTTCGTCCCCTGGCGCGGCTCTGACCTCGTCAGATCCGCGCTCCAACAGCGTCCAATTCAGCTTTGCAACGTGGCGTGATCCGTCTCAATTGACTGCTTGCCGGTCGTCGAATCCGTGATGACGGTGCTGATCGTCAATTTGCCGGGGCTGACCAGCTGGATCTGGGAAGTGCCGATGCGGAAGATGCCATTGGTATTGATCAAGACGCGCCCGGTTTGAAGACCGCCAGAGGGACTCTGAAAGCGCACGGTGGCGCGATAGCCGTTGATATTTGAAACGGTGAGCGAAACCGGTTTGCCGGTGGAGTCCGTTGCGGTCCATGTGCCCTTCCATTGTGTCGGATCGACATTGGCAAATTTTGAACCAGGCGGGAGCGAGACCTGCGGCGTGGCCGCATAGTTCGCTTGAAGTGCGCTGAAGAGACTGGTGATTGCTGCGTTTGACGACATCGGTGTTCTCCGCGACCCGGACCAGAGGCGACAAGAACACCAGTCGCAGAATAGAATTAATCAAGAATTAACCGTGGCTGCGACGTATTAGCCGCTCGATTTTCCTTCTATTCAGCAACGACTGTTTGAAGGCGGGAGGAAGAGACGCCCGGACCCGTTATCTGAAGGGGCGGTACCGGCCGATGCCGATGCAGCTTTCGCTGGTCGGCGGCCGCCGTCCGGTTAATTTTTTCATGCCGCCAACACTCCCAAAATTGACGAAGCATGAAGGCCTGCGCGTTAGGCTTACCGCTAGTCTGGCGGTTCGCTTTAACCCTCGCGGGCCGGCCTTCGATTAGGATTGCAGGCCTATCGGGATGGTTGCGATGCGTGCGGCGGTAACACTGGCAGTCTTGATTGCAACGGCGGGCGCGGCGTCGGCCCAAAGCACCGGCCCGGTCATTGTGATCCCGGGACGTCCTGGAGTGCCTGTCATCATCAACGGTGTCGATGCTTCGTACGCTGTCGTCGAAGGCGACTGGGGCTTGGGCAAGGGCATCCACGTCCAGCCGACCGTTTACGGCGGCCACCCGGTCGAGCCGGCGCCTCCCGTCGGTCACTACTATCCAAGCGCCGGCCACCTGCCGGGTTATGGCAGGCTGGAGATCGAGAGCGCGAGCAAGCCGAAGCCTGCGGAGACGTTCCATCAATCCTGGTCCGCGGGATCCAGACAGGCCGACCCAGTGCTGCTCAGCCCAGTGCCACCTAATCCGCCGCCGGTAATCATGGCGCCGGAGTTCAACGAACGCAGACGCCGATCCAGCGCCCAGCAGAACTTTGCGGCCCCTCAGCAAAACCCGGCGTCGTTTCAGCAGAACTCCGTGGCCCCTCTGCAGAACTCTGCCACACCTCAGCCAAATCCAGCGCCCGTTCAGGGCCCGGCGAACCTTCAGCCGCAAGTCAGGGATCAGGGAAGCCCGCAGCCCCATCCCTGAAAAACGAGTTTGATAACGAAACGACCCCAACAGGAGAGAGTAATGCGTAAGACGATTTCAGGATTGGTAGCGGCGTTTGCCGTGGTCGCAGCGGGTATTTCGCCCGCTTTGGCCTGCGACTATGGCTGCGCGCCGTGCAACCCGTGCGGCGGCTACGTTCAACCCTACGCCGGCTATGAGCGCTTGGCGAATCCGCAAGTGCAATATCATCACCCGGTCGCCCCGCCGCAATATTACTACGTCGAGCAGGGTCCGACCTTTACCGGCCCCGGCGACTTCGCGCCGCGTCGGGTCTATCGGGAAGAGGGCATTTACGGCTCGGGCTATCATCACCATCACTATGGCTACCACGCGTATCGTCACTACCCCTGGCATCACCACCACTGGCATAGCTACGGCTATCATTATCGTCCGCACGTGCTGCGCAGCTATTATTGATGAGGCGCGGCCTCATCGAGGGCCGCTCGTCATTGCTAGGAGCAACGCGACGAAGCAATCCAGCGTTCGCGAGATTCTCTGGATTGCTTCGCTTTCGCTCGCAATGACGATTTAGATTTGTCCTAACCCATCAAACCGAGACGGCTCGCGCCGATATAAAGCGCCAGCACGGCGGCATTCGACACGTTGAGGCTCTTGATCTCGCCGGGCATATCGAGCCGCGCCACCACGCTGCAGGTGTCGCGCGTCAATTGCCGCAGGCCTTTGCCCTCAGCGCCGAGCACGAGCGCGAGGGGCTGACGCAAGGTGACGGCAGCGAGATTTTCTTCGCCCTCACTGTCGAGCCCGACCGTCATGAAGCCGTTGTCGTTCATCTCGGTGAGCGCGCGTGCGAGATTTTGCACCGTCACCAGCGGCACCAGCTCCAACGCGCCGGAGGCGGATTTCGCCAGCACGCCGGTGGCCTCAGGGCTGTGGCGCGCGGTGGTGACGATGGCTTTCACCGCAAAGGCTGCGGCCGAGCGCATGATGGCGCCGACATTATGCGGGTCGGTGATCTGGTCGAGCACAAGCACGATGCCTTCTTGCGGAAGTGTATCGATGCCGGGCTGGTCGAGGGGATCGGCTTCCGCCAGCAAGCCCTGATGCACCGCATCGGGCCCGAGCCGCTGGTCGATCAGGTTCGGCCGCACGATCTCGGGTGTCACCCGGGTGTCGATCTTTTCATCGGCCAGACGCCGGGCGGAGTTTTCGGTCAGGAACAGCTTGCGAATGCGACGCCTGGGATTGGCGAGCGCCGCCGTCACCGTGTGCCAGCCATACAGGATCACGGTGTCGTCCGCCGCACCCTCGCGCCCGCGCCAGGAGCCCCGGCGGCCGGAAGCGCAGCCCCGTTCGGGGCCTCTGTCGGCTCCTTTGGGGCCAGAGCGGCGGAATGTTGGCTTTCGGTCGCGATCACGCATGGAAAAGCTTGTCTCACGGGTTCCGGTTCAAGGCAATTTACTGAGGCTCTGTAAATGTTAGCATTTTTGCCCTCCGCCTTGGTTGACTTTGCCATGGCCCTTCGCCCATAAACACGCCCGGCCGAAGCCTTGATAGAGGTCTTTCGGCTTTCAGCGTCATCGTCGGCTTGATCTCCCGCATTGGGACGGGAAGGCTTACGATGAGGCGTGAAGCGGGGGAGTGTCCCGAGTGGCAAAGGGAGCTGACTGTAAATCAGCCGTCGTCAGACTTCGAAGGTTCGAGTCCTTCTTCCCCCACCACGCTTCGCCTGCTTCGCAAGCCACAAGCTCGGCAAATTGCAGGCCTCGCCGCCTTCGATCTGACAAATTGCAGATCGTAATATTTCTCTAACGATCACCTCGTAAGCGAGCGGCAAGTTCCACCAGTGATCGACGAATCGGGAGGAAACGATGGAAAACGCACAACAGTGTCGCTCTATCGCGCTGCTCTGTCGCCAACAGGCGATTTTGCACCCCGAGGACAATTGGAAGTGGCTCGCGCAGGCAGAGCGGTGGGAGCATCTCGCCGAGGCGCCGCTTGTTTTGAAAGCGGATGCACAGGAGCCGGCGCCCAGCAGCGCTGCCGCCTAGTATAACGAGACGCGTGCTCTCTGCTTCACGGCCGGTTCACCACCGCCCTCAGCTGATCGACATAGGCCACCTTGGCCGATGCCATGAATGATTCGTTTTCTTCCAGGATCACGACCTTGGCGTCGCGCCAGGTGTTGAGATCGCTCTCGGTAAGGTTTCGCTGCAGCTCGTGATAGGGCGTCCCCCCAAAGCGGCCGAGCGTGGCGTAATAGTAGAATTGAAGCCGATCGAGACAGTTGGCCTCGATCAGGATGCGCGAGGGCAGATCGCCGAAGCTGGAACCGACCATGGTCACATCGAGCTGCCGAGCGGGGCTCTGCGCGCAAGGGACGGCCGGCTGGAAACTGACTTTCGGCGTTTGATAGCCGAGCGGCGGGAAGAAAACATTCAGGAGATCGGCGAGCTCCCGGTCGGCGCCTTTCGCAGGCTGCGACATCGTATAGGTGAACTTGAAAGGCGGAATGATCTCGTGACCTGCGAGGCGGTTGATCTCCTCGACGACAGCGGAAACGGCGAGCGCGCCGCCAACGTCGTTCCAGTGCACGCCGCCTTGCGGAAAAAGATCGAAGGGGTAGGTGCCCTTGAGCCCGTGAATGAGGCTCGCGGTGTCGACAACATGGATGCCCTCGCGCTTCAAGGCGCCGATGTAGTCGGGGAGCAGTTGGGTCCGCGCGGCCAGTGTGCTCGGGCAGGGGACGCGATCGACAAAATATTCCGGCAGATGCGCGGCCTTGGACGGCGTGACCACGTAAACGAAAACCGCGCCATGCGCAGAATAGAAGTTCTGGATGTCCTTCAGCTTCGGCAGCGCGGTGGCCGCCAATTTCGCGCCCATGCCTTCGGTGCGGGAGCAGTAATCGTCGAGATAGGTTTGCTCGATCAGATGGCCGTCGGCGCCTCTGACGACATTAGGCGCTGTGAGTTCACCGAACAGGTGATAGCGGATTTCGTTATTGATGCGGATGAGAAGCGGCCGGACCGGCATGGCATCGGTGACCCGGCTCACAACGGCCTTCTGGAATTTGCCGTCGCGAATCTCCGGCCAGGAGAGAACGACCGGGGTGTCGTAGGTGACGCCGCCAAGCGTCGGTCCGATCTTGAGGGCCCGCTTGGGGAAGTACTGCGCGGCGACCAGATTCCAGGCGGTGCCGAGTGGCAATAGCGCCAGAAAAGCGCAGAAGGCCGCGCGAATGATGGGCCGGGAGAGGCTGAAACCATCCATCATCGTCAGAACCTGAAATAGATGAAGGGCTGGAACGGCGCCGAGACCGCGCGCGCGACCGCCAGCACATAGATCACCAACAGAGCGGCCACCGTCAATGTCCGCAGCGAAGCGCGCGTTTCGTAAGCACGTACCAGCGCGGGATAAAAGGCGGTTGCCGGCAACAGCGAAATGACGGCGCCAAGCACAAGCGTGAACGGAACTTCGGCCGGAATTTCGGCGGCACTGGTGGCGTGCGTCATGCCTGATAGCGCCGACAGGAATGTCATCAAATGCGATGGCGAATTGATGCGGAAGATCGCCCAGCCGATCATTACAATGAACAGCGTGGCGATCGTTGCGATGACCGCGCCACATCGATCGAGCGCCTTGCGCAGGAACAGGCGGTCGAGCGTGAGGAACAATCCGTTGTAGGCGCCCCACAGCACGAAGTTCCAGCTTGCGCCGTGCCAGAGCCCGGACAACAGGAAGCAGATCCAGAGATTGAGATAGGTGCGCGCATCGCCTTCGCGATTTCCTCCGAGCGGCTTGTAGAGATAGTCGCGAATCCAGGTCGTCAGCGAAATGTGCCAGCGCCGCCAGAACTCCGTGATCGATCTTGAGATGTAAGGCTTGTCGAAATTCTCCTTCAGCCCGAAGCCGAGCATGCGCGCCAGCCCAATCGCCATGTCGGAATAGCCGGCAAAGTCGAAGTAGATTTGCAGCGTGAAGCTTGCCAGCGCGAGCCAGGCGTGGCCGGCATCGAGGCTCGCCGGATCGGCAGCGAAAACAGTGTTGACGAACGAGCCCAGCGGATCGGCGATCAGGAGTTTGCGTCCGATCCCGCGCGAAAAGCGCAGGAAGCCAGAGCCGAAATCGCTCCATTCCACCGCGCGGGGCCGGGCGATCTGCTCTCGCATCTCGTGGTATTTGAGGATCGGCCCTGCGAGCAGCTTCGGAAAGAACAGGACGAACAGGCAATAGTCCCAGAAGCTCGCCGCAGGCCTGGAGATGCCGCGATAGGTATCGACGATATAGGTGATCTTTTCGAACACCACGAAGGAGACGCCGATCGGGAGCGCGAGATGCAGCAGAGGCAATCGATGCGCGCCGAAAGGGGACAGCGCCCCATTGAGATTGTCGGCGAGGAAATCGGCGTATTTGTAGACGATGAGAATGACGAGGTTGCCGGCGATACCTAAGGCAAGCGCGAACTGGCGAGTGCGGCGCGGGGCGGGATCGCCGAGATGAAAGGACAGCGCGTAGTCAAACGCGGTCGACGCCAACAGCACAAGAACGAAGACCGGTTCGCCCCAGAGATAGAACAGCGTGCTGGCTGCGAGCAGCACCCACTTCTTCGCCTGACTTCCGCGGGTAAGCAAATAGAGCGCGTAGAAGGTTGGAAAAACCGTCAGGAACAGCGGTTCGTAAAAGAGCATGTTGAGATCGGCGCCTGTTTCCGAACCACCTTAGGGACGCCGCTGCGAGGCGCGCGACGGGTAAAGCACAGCGGCAGGATTTGGAATAGCCAAAACAGCCAAAATCGTCGTGGCGGGTCAGGTAAGGCGCCAACCTGGAAAGGCAAAGGGCGCGGCGGGTTTCCCGTCGCGCCCCAATCTTGAAACTCGCTGGTCCAGGCGCTGAGAAACGCCCTGATGCCAAGAAAAATTGCTTAGCGGGCGATCCCAGCGAGGTGACAGCGCTTGGTATAAGACACTGGATCACCTCCTTTCATTGTTGATGGAAACATCAATATAGACGGCAACGGCCGCCCTGTTAAGGGCAAGGAAACAGTGCGGGGGAGGTTGAGGCGGCCGATCCGGCGTGATAGGTCATCGGTCGCTACGCGGGTGTAGCTCAATGGTAGAGCAGCAGCCTTCCAAGCTGAATACGAGGGTTCGATTCCCTTCACCCGCTCCAAGCAGTTTCACCGTTCTCGGTTTTCTATATAGACACGAGCCTTGCCATGAACATGTCCGCCATTTTCGCGCGCGTGGTCGCGCTGATCGGTGCGGGCGCGTTGCAATGGCGGCGAATGCAGGGCGCTCAGCCGCAAGCCGCCTGGGGCCAGGCGCCGGTGATTCCGGCGGCGAAGCCGCAAGGGGCGCTTCCGACGCTCAAAATGCCGACGGCGCGCGGCTGGCGCGAAGGTGAAAAGCCGGTCGCGGCCCCCGGACTCAAGGTCAACGCTTTTGCCGCCGGACTGGACCATCCGCGCTGGATCAATGTGCTGCCGAATGGCGACGTGCTCGTCGCCGAGTTCGACACAGGTCGCCGGTCCCGTTCGAAACGTGTTTCACTATGCGATGCAGGCGACGATGCGGCGGGCCGATGCGCTTGGCGTCAGCGCCAACCGCATCACGCTGCTTCGGGACCTCGATGGCGACGGGGTCGCTGAAAAGCGCGGGGCCTTCATCGAGAACTTGCGCCAGCCGTTCGGCATGGCACTGGTCGGTGACACCTTCTATGTCGGCAACACCAATGGCGTCGTCGCCTTTCCCTACGTTGCGGGGGCTGATCGTATCACCGCGGCTGGGTCCAAACTCGCCAGCTTCAAGCCGGGCGGCCACTGGACGCGGAGCCTGTTGCCGAGCGCCGACGGAAAGAAGCTCTATGCCGGTGTCGGCTCGCTCACCAACATCGCCGACGAAGGCATGGAGGCCGAGGAAGGCCGCGCCGCGATCTACGAACTGGATCTGGCCAGCGGTTCGAACCGCATCTTCGCGAGCGGCCTGCGTAACGCGGTCGGGCTGGCGTGGGAGCCGACCACCGGAATCCTCTGGACCGTCGTCAACGAGCGCGATGGCCTCGGTGACGAGACGCCGCCGGATTATCTGACGTCAGTCCGCGACGGCGGGTTCTACGGCTGGCCTTATTGCTATTGGGGGCAGACGGTGGACGATCGGGTGCCGCAGGATCCAGCCATGGTCGCCAAGGCGATCCAGCCGGACTACGCGCTGGGCGGCCACACCGCCTCGCTAGGTTTGTGCTGGATGCCAGCCGGCACGCTTCCGGGCTTTCCCGACGGCATGGCGATCGGCCAGCACGGTTCGTGGAACCGCAGCACGTTGAGCGGCTACAAGGTCGTGTTCGTGCCGTTCGAAAATGGCCGTCCGTCCGGCCCGGCGCGCGATATCCTTTCCGGATTCCTCGCGCCCGACGAGCGGGAATCCTACGGCCGGCCAGTCGGTGTCACTCTCGGACCCGATCGCTCGCTGCTGGTGGCCGATGACGTCGGCAATGTCATCTGGCGGGTGACCGGCGCGTAGCGTTGCGGCTCACCTGTTACACGTAGAACCGCATTGGTTCTCGATCTCTGGTGACGACGAGAAAGTCTGCCCCGTCCGGCATGCATATATTCACTAGAGCTACCTGAGATTGTCGTGCGCATTTGCCGGCCGCAGGCGCCTGAATTGCGTCTGCAAATATCCCATGCATTATGGCATATCTCATTGTTATTACTGCATTCCTTCGCCACATTCCGGCCACGCATCGCCAGTTTAAAGGCGGCTGGCCCAGATGTGCCGCGGGAACCCCCATTGTTGAGGCCGCGGCGGGGTGATCACGAGTGATCACGCGGCCTTTGATCGCATCGCGATCCTTTTCCCGAAACAACACGAAGGAAGACAGTATGCGTAGAGTTGTTGCCGCGAGTGCAGTGCTGTTTGCATGTGTATTTGCGACGAGCGCGGAGGCGCGAACTCATCATCACCATTACCGGCACTATTCCGGCCATCATCATTATCGGCACCATGCTCGGGTAAATGAGGCACCAAGTTTCGCTTTTGGATTTGAGTCTTCGAGTTTCGGGAACTCAAATTATGAGCCTCCGGTATCTAGGCGCCAAGCTTATGAGCATACGAGCTATGGGCGCGTAAGTGGGGGACGGCCGGCCGCCTGGTGTGGCTGGTACATGCGCAATCAGGTCGGGGCTGATCCGGGCCCTCAATACAACCTCGCGCGATCCTGGGCGCATTACGGCAGCAACGCCGGTGGTCCCTCGGTCGGCACGATTGTCGTCTGGAGTCACCACGTCGGAAAGATCGTCGGTCAGGAGAACGGGCAGTGGATCGTCGAGAGTGGAAACGACGGTCATGCGGTCCGAGTCCGGCCGCGGTCACTGGCCGGCGCCATTGCCTTCCGTAACGCTTACGCATCGTTCTAAAGCAGCCGACACGGTATTCTGAAAGACAAGACCCCGCTTCATCGCCTAGATGGAGCGGGGTCTTCTATTTGGTTGATCAGCATATGCGAAAACCTTTGCTCCTCCGTGGCGGCCGCGTCCTGCGCTTTGGGGCGGCGACGCCGGAGCCGCTCGATATCAGGATCGGCAGCGACGGACGCATCGCCGACATCGGGCCGTCGCTGCCCTCGGCCGATGCGGAAATTTTGTCCGTAGCCGGCCAGCTGGTGCTGCCGGGTCTCGTCGATATGCACCAGCATCTCGACAAGTCGCGGACTCGTTCTCTTCTCGACAATCCCTCAGGCACGCTGATGGGGGCTTCCGCTGCTTACCGCGCGCTGGCACCTTCGATCACGAAGGAGCAGATGATTGCGCGGGCGAAGCGAACGGTCGAGGCGTGTAGCGCCCATGGCACCGTCGCCATCCGCAGCCACACCAATATCGATCCGCAAACCGGCGTGCGCGGCGTCGAGGCCATGGTAGAGTTACGGGCGCAGTGCGCGGCTTTCCTGCGCATCCAGATCGTGGGCCATGTCACCTCGGGCGCCACCTCGATGCTGCCGGAGAGCGATGCCTGGTTGCGCCAGGCGATCGATCTCGGGATCGATGCCATTGGCGGCGTGCCGGCATTTTCCTCCGAGCCGGTCGCGCTGTTGAAGCTTCTGTTCGACAGCGCCGAACGCAGCGGGCTGCCGCTCGACATGCACATCGACGAACATCTCGATCCTGGTAGAGCGATGTTCAGCGAAATCGCCAAAATGACACGGGCTTACGGGATGGCGGGTCGCGTGGTCGCAGGCCATTCCTCGGCCCTCAGCGCCATGGCGCCGGATGAGGCGCAGCGCACGATCGACGAATTGGGCGAGGCCGGCGTTGGCATCGTCACGCTGCCTGCCGCCAATCTGTTTTTGCAAGGACGTGACGCCGGTCGCCTGCCGCCGCGCGGACTGACGCGGGTGAAGGAATTGCTGGCGGCTGGCATCCCGGTTGCCGCCGCATCGGACAATATTCAGGACCCGTTCGTTCCGACCGGCTCCGGCGATCTCCTGGAAATCGCCCGGTGGACGTTGCTGGCCGGGCACTTCGGCCTCGGCGATCTCCGCCAGGTGTTCGAGATGGTCTCTACCATGCCGGCGCAAATGATCGGTCTTGGCGCCGATTGGGGCATCCGGCCCGGCGCGCGCGCCGATTTGCTGATCACGCGCGCGGATACGATCGACGACCTCGTCGCGGAGGGGGCGTTGGAACGAACGGTGATGGTCGAGGGGCGGGTGGTTTCCTCGACCTCAGTGCAACGGCAATAAATCCGCACCGCGGCGAAATGGGTTGACGGATCAAAATGCGCTGTGGTTGAAATCGGCGGCGGGTACGAGCCCGCCTTCCGATCCGCGTCGCACCTTCAGGAATTCAAAATGGCCGAAACAGACCTTGATGCCGTCATCCGCGGGATCGGGAAGACGCAACACAAGGCGCTGATGGCGGAGGCCAGGAAACGTCACGCCCGGCTCACGGGTTTGGCCGCCAAGGCCAAGACCAAAGAGGGCAAAGCGCGCTTCAAGCAAACCGCCAAGGACATGATGGGGCTCGCCAACGCCGCAGCACGGCGGTTGCAAATCACGGCGGAAAACGCGGCCGACAGCTACGCGCGGGCGATGAAGAATGCCCTTGAAGAAATAAAGGCGGCTGAAGCCAAAGTGGCGGCGGCCAGCAAAGCCAAGGTGGCCAAGAAGGCAGCCAAAAAGAAAGCCTGATCCTTTACAGCGTTTTCCCTGCGCACCTCACGCAGAGACGTTCACAAGCTGGCCACTCTTGCCCGCGTTCTGCTGCAGCTGTTGCAGCATGATTTGCTGTATCTTCTGATTGATAGCCTGCTGTTGCGCCGGCGATAGTTTTTCGAACTGCTGCTCGGTCAGCCCGAGGCTCTTCAGAATATCCTCTCGCATCCGCTCCGCCGGGCTCATCTTGGCGTAGTCGAGAAAATCCTGCACCACGCTGTTGCCCTGCGACGTGGTTCCGCTGGCGCCGGCCGATGGGCCGGCGTTCGGCTGAAACGTGGCGCTGGTGATCGGGCCAAAGGCCGTCACGGAAGAGATAGACATCGGATGCTTCGTTCGTTGCCGGACGCAGGTTGCGTGATATCGCTAGCAAGCCGTGTGCCTTCCGTCGTCTGCCTGATATTCGAAGATGTTGGCCCGCAGATCGAAGGCGATTTATTGACACAGGGGAAATTTTTGCCCGGTCGAATTGGCGCGACCTGCGCATTTTCTTCCCTGTCCCTCGGGCATCCCGGTGGAGGATCCCAACGCGCATGGCTCAAGAGAAAGCATGGGTCATGCCACCGGGGTGGCTCGCGCCCGCGGCCTGCTTGCGCTATGCAGTCGTTCACCTCACTCAAGCCGGTAAAGGCACCGCGCTATGGCGTATCAGCCCCATCCCAAAGTCATCATCACCTGCGCGATCACGGGCAATATTACCCGCCCCGATCAGTCGCCTTATCTACCCATTACGCCGCAGCAGATCGCTGACAGCGCGCTGGAAGCGGCCGACGCAGGGGCTTCGATCGCTCACATCCACGTGCGCGATCCTGAGACCGGCCGTCCCTCGATGGGAATCGACCTTTATCGCGACGTGATGGATCGCATTCGCGCGAAGAATCCGAAGTTGATCATCAATCTGACGACGGGGCCGGGCGGTCGCTTCGTGCCTTCGGAGGAAGACCCGAAGGTCGCTGGCGCCGGCACGACGCTGATGGCGCCGGAAAAACGTGTCGAGCATGTCGAGATCCTCAAGCCAGAGATTTGCACGCTTGATCTCAACACCATGAATTCGGGCGGGCAGGTCGTGATCAACACGCCGCCGAACGTGCGCAAGATGGCGGCGCGGATGCGCAGCGCGCGGGTATTGCCGGAACTGGAACTGTTCGATTCCGGTGACATCCACCTCGCTCGCGACCTGATCGCGGACGGAACCTTGCAAGGGCCGCCGCTGTGCACGCTCGTGCTCGGCGTCAAATATGGCTTCGATCCGTCGCCGGAAACCATGATGTATGCGCGCAACCTGTTGCCGGAAGGGGCGACCTGGGCCGGCTTCGGGATCGGCCGCTCCGAATTTCCGATGGTCGCGCAATCCTGGTTGCTCGGGGGCCATGTGCGCGTGGGAATGGAGGACAACCTCTACCTATCGAAGGGCGTGCTGGCCAAGAGCAACGCCGAACTCGTGGCGCATGCGGCCGAGATTCTGAAAAGCCTGGGGGCCGCGATCGCCACCCCTGACGAAGCGCGGGAGATGCTCAAGCTCTCCTAACGCAATCGGGCGGCGCGTTGGTCGCGCCGCCCGATATCAGTTGATTTGTCGAGACGACTAGAAGCGGCCGTCGAAAATCTGGTCGAGAATACGATCGATATCCTGTTCGATCACGCCCTCGATGCCGAATTCGAACATATCCATGAGATCGCCGATCGCCGGCATATTGCGCGGCACATAGGGATTATTCACTTCGCTGATCGGGTTCGGCAGATTGTCGCGGCTGCGACCGCTGAGTGGCTTCAGGCCCCAGTTGCGCTCGATGAATTTTGTGATCGAGGCGTGGTCGTAATAGGTGTGGACCACGCGGCCGCCGCGCGCGAACGGCGACACCACGATCAACGGTACGCGCGGGCCGTCGCCGAAGAAGTCGACCGGCTGAATGAAGCCCGAGTCGAAGAAACCGCCACCTTCGTCCCAGGTGATGATGATCGCGGTTTCAGCAAACAACTCCGGCTTGGAACGGACTTGGCTGACGATGTTGTCGAGCAGCGCCTCGAACAGGTCGAGCTTCGAGGATTCCGGATGTCCGTCGACCAGCGTGCTCGGCTTGATGAAGGAGACCGGCGGCAGCGTGCCATTTTGGACATCGCTGAAGAAGTCGACGATGTCCTTGGTGCGCGGCCTGCCCGTTGTCGGATAGTTCTGTGAGTACTGCATGGGATTGCAGATCGGGCAGTATTCGATGGCCAAGGCATTATTCGCCACCGCGTTGTTGAAGCCGCCACCGTAATAGGTCCACTCGACGTTCTTGGCGAGGAGTGCGTCACCAATGGTCGGCACGTTCTGCGGCGGAATGAAGAACAAGTCGCCGGTGTTGGGAGTCTTCCCGGTGAGGGCGGCCGTAACGAACTTTGCCGGGCTTGCCGGTGTTCCGTCCGGATGGAAGCCGGGGAAGAAGTTGTTGATCGCGTAGAATGTGCTGGGCGCGCAGTTCGGTGACGGCTTGTAGGGCAAAGTTGCCAGATAGCCGGTGATCGCGGGAACGCCGGGCTGGGTCGGATCGGAGCAGTTCACATATTCACCGAGCGAGGCGCCGAGGTCGTTCTGGTAGACGTTGTTGCTGCCGGGGATCGGATTCGGATTCGCCACCAGCGAGATTGGCGGGATACTCGAAGGCAGTCCCGCGAGCACCGCGGGAATCAGTGGCGGCGGTACCGGGGCGAAGCTCGGCGCAAAGTTGGGGTTAAAGGCGAAGGTCGTCGGGTTTGGGAAGTTCACTTCGTTGTTAAAGAAATAAACGTCGCCGGTGCCGATCATGATGTGCTGCACGCCGGTGCCACCCATCACGGCCTGATGATAGTTGTCGCCAATCGAGAATTCTTCCGCCAGCTTCTTCAGAATGGGCGCATCGCCCTGGTTCATGTTGAAGAAAGCCATGGAGGTGCCCATGCCTTCTTCGGTCGCGCCGGCGAAGGTGGTGATGACGAAGGGCAACAGATCTGCCTGACAGCCGCTCGGATTTTCCGCGGTGGCATGCGAGACGGTGCAGTCAAACTGCTGCCACATCTGGTAGAAGCGGTGAATGGTGTCTTCGGTATAAGCGTCATAGGGAAGACCGTGGCCTTCCGCATCCTTTGCCGTCTGCTGATATGAACCGTTCGGAAGAGCGGTCACATTGGCAATGCGGATATCAGGATTGCGCGCGGCCAGAGTGGTCTCGGGCTTGAACACGAAGTTGCTGGGCAGACCGGTGGCAAGGCCGGCGCCGGTGGTCAGCAGAACGTCGTCCTTGGCCTTAAGGCTCGGCTCGGCGGCGGCTGCGACGGCGACGGTGGCAAAGGGCGGCGGGTTGGTATCGCTTCCGACCAAATTCACGCCGTCCAGATCCGGGGGCGGCAGGGTCCCATAAGGCGTCTTGGCGTTATCGGGCGCTGCGATGAAATAATTCGGCTGCGGCGTGACGGTGAATTGCGCCGCCTTGCTGAAATTGGGTCCGGGCGTGCCGTCCGCGTGGACGATGCCCGTCGACAATAGGTTGTGAACGCTCTGACCGAAGGCCGGGCGGAAAGTACCAAAAGAATGGTCGAAGCTCGAGTTCTCGCCGATAACGACGATCACATGCTTGATCGGCGTCGTCGTACGGACAACCGCGGGCACCTGAGCCTGAGCGATCGTGCTTGCGTTCATCGTGAATATCCCGAGCGCTGCGGTGGCAGCCCCGATCCGCCGGCGGAGCTTTCGGCTCGCAGCGTTGTTTCTTCCGCGCATAGAGAAGTCTCTCCTGTTGAAGTGGCGCGGAACCTAACGAGGAGGCATGACACTTTATTCGAAGCCGCGTGACAGCTTTGTTTCAATCAAAAGTATGTGGATTGAATGAGTTACACGCGAACTCTTGCGATGAGATTTTTATTCCTGCAGCACAGGAAAAAAGTTCAGCTCTTCAGTTTTTCCGTGCGACGCGTCGCAATGGCTGCAGCCTCGGTACGCACCGGTGTCCGATGCGCACTTGCGCGCGCGGTGAGCGTCATTGTGGCTGCTTCGACGATGCGGTCGATCACCGCCTCGACGTCATCGAGGTCGCATTTGCCTTCCGATAATTTCGTCAGGCGTTCGGTGTCGCGAATGGTCTGATGCGCCATGGCGAGCGCGAAATGCAGGCCCCAGTAAAGGTCGGCCTCGTCGCTGGTCGGGAGCGATCGGCGCATCGCCCCGGCGAATTTTCGCAAGTGGTCGATTTCGCGGTTCTTGATCCTGCGGATCGGCGTCACGGATTCGATCGAGGCGCGGATCATGAAATGAGCCGCGGAAGATTGCTCGTTGTCCGCGCCCAAGCAGCCGCGCAAGGTTGGGCCGACCAGCGCGCGCAAGATCGCCTTGACGTCCGCAGCCCCGCCGCCGGCCACTTCGGCCGCTTTCAGTTCAGTGAGCCGCTCACGGTTGGTCGCGAGGCTGCGGGTTACAAACAATTCGGCGATCAATTCGTCCTTGGAACCGAAATGATAGTTCACCGCCGCGAGATTGACGCCGGCCGCAGCCACGATGTCGCGCATCGTGACGTCGCCGAAGCCACGCTCGGCATAAAGCCGTTCGGCAGCGTCGAGGATCAGGGCACGGGTCCGGTCCGACGGCATTTCATGGCCTGACGCGAGGAGGGTTGCAATTCAAACAGTTGTATGAAACTATGGTTTGAAGGCTGAAATGTCAATGCGCATGACACTCTGGCGCGCCAGTTCGACGAATCGTCTTGCGGCGGCCCGGCGGCGGGGAGACAGTGCAGCCAAATAATTTTCAAAACCTGTGAAGCGAGGAGCGTCCCATGGATTTCACGATGTCCGACCGGCAGAAAGAATGGCTCAACCGTGTGCAGTCATTCATGAAGACCCACGTCCGCCCCGCAGTACCGGTTTACCGCAAGCAGGACGAGGAGGGCGCGCGCTGGAAGGTGATCCCGATCGTGGAGGAGTTGAAGAAGAAGGCGAAGGCCGAAGGGCTCTGGAACATGTTCATGCCGCCGTCTTCGCATGAGGACGAGGAATTTCACGGCGCGAAATTGAGCAATCTCGAATATGCGCCGCTCGCCGAAGAAATGGGCCACATCGGCTGGGCGTCGGAAGTCTTCAACTGTTCGGCGCCCGACACCGGCAACATGGAAGTGTTCATCCGCTATGGCACCAAGGAGCAGAAGCGGAAGTGGCTGCGGCCGCTGATGGACGGCGAAATCCGCTCCGCCTTCCTGATGACGGAACCGGCGGTGGCTTCTTCGGACGCGACCAATATCGAGACCCGCATCGAGCGCGACGGTGATCATTACGTCATCAACGGCCGCAAATGGTGGTCGTCGGGTGTGGGCGATCCCCGTTGCAAGATCGCGATTCTGATGGGCAAGACCGATCCGAAAGCGCCACGCCACCAGCAGCAATCGCAGATCCTGGTGCCGCTCGACACCCCCGGCATCACCGTCGAGAAATTGCTGCCGGTGTTCGGCTTCGACGATGCGCCGCATGGCCACGCCCAGGTGCTGCTCGAGAACGTGCGCGTTCCCGCCAGCAACATTCTGCTTGGCGAGGGCAGGGGGTTTGAGATCGCGCAAGGCCGCCTTGGGCCGGGGCGTATCCATCACTGCATGCGCACCATCGGCAAGGCCGAGGAAGCGCTGGAGAAGATGGTGAAGCGGCTGTCGTCGCGGACTGCGTTCGGCAAGAAGATCATCGAGTTCTCGATCTGGGAACAGCGGATCGCCGAAGCCCGCACCGACATCGAGTTGAACCGGCTGTTGTGCCTGAAGGCCGCCGACATGATGGACAAGGTCGGCAACAAGACTGCCCAGCTCGAAATCGCCATGATCAAGGTCGCCGCACCCAATATGGCGCTGCGGATCATCGATCAGGCCATTCAAGCCTACGGCGCGGCCGGCGTCTCCGATGACGCAGGCCTGGCGCGGGATTATGCCTCGATGCGCACCATGCGGCTTGCCGACGGTCCGGATGAGGTCCACAACCGCGCCATTGCCAGGCTCGAACTTCGGAAGTATGCCAACGCTCCGAACTCATAATGAGTGCCCCCGGGGGTGCTCGCCCCCGGGGGAACCGACCGTGGCCGAAGGCGTCAGAAACGACGAAGAGTTTTCCGGTACCAAGCCGGTCGAGGAACGGCACCGGATCGACGAGATCAGCCTTGAAGGCTGGATGAAGCAGAATGTCGAGGGCTATCAGGGGCCCTTGACTGTTCTGCAGTTCAAGGGCGGCCAATCCAACCCGACCTATCGGCTCGATACGCCCGCGCGTTCCTATGTGATGCGCCGCAAGCCGTTCGGGAAGCTATTGCCGTCGGCGCATGCGGTCGATCGTGAATACCGCGTCATCTCGGCGCTCGGCAAACAGGGTTTTCCAGTCGCCAAGGCCTATGCGCTCTGCACCGACGACGCCGTCATTGGGTCGGCCTTCTACATCATGTCGATGGAAGAGGGGCGGGTGTTCTGGGATCCGGCGCTGCCGAGCCAGACGCCTGAGGCGCGGCGGGCGATTTTCAAGGACAAGATCGAGACGCTGGCGAAACTTCACACCTATGATCCGCAGGCGATCGGCCTTGGCGAGTTCGGCAAGCCGGGCAATTATTTCGCCCGCCAGGTCGATCGCTGGACCAAGCAGTACCGCGCTTCTGAGACCAAACACATTGAAGAGGTCGAAAAGCTGATCGAATGGCTGCCGCGCACTGTGCCGCAGCAGGAACGCGTTTCGATCGTGCATGGCGACTATCGCCTCGACAACATGATCTTCCACCCGACCGAGCCGCGGGTGATCGCGGTTCTGGATTGGGAGCTCTCTACGCTCGGCGAT
>CAVVZW010000241.1:0-42576 GCA_963752265.1 uncultured Alphaproteobacteria bacterium | reverse complement strand
TGTTATGTAGTCTACTGGTACAAGTACGTATTGCTCAAGCCCGCCGTTTTGTCTCCGGCGGCGAGGCCCGCCGCGCGGCGCTGGCGCGGGTGCTCGCGCCCTCGCCTGACATTCTGCTGTTGGATGAACCGACCAACCACCTCGATCTCACCACCATCGAGTGGCTGGAGAGCGAGCTCGATGGCCGCCGCAGCGCGCTGGTCATGATCAGCCACGATCGCCGTTTTCTGTCCAACCTGTCACGCGCCACCGCCTGGCTCGACCGTGGCCAGATCAGGCAGATCGATCGCGGCTTTGCCTCCTTCGAGGCCTGGCGCGACGAGGTGCTGGCCGAAGAAGAGCGCGAGCAGCACAAGCTCGACCGCAAGATCGTCAACGAAGAACACTGGCTGCGTTACGGCGTCTCCGGCCGCCGCAAGCGCAACGTCAAACGGCTCGGCAATCTCCATGCCTTGCGCCAGCAACGGCGCGACTATCGCGGCGCGACAGGCAACGCCAACCTGACGGCGGCGGAATCCGAGAAATCCGGCAAGCTCGTGATCGAAGCGAAGAATATCGGCCGCGCCTATGGCGACCGCAAGATCGTCGACGACTTCTCGATCCGCGTGCAGCGTGGCGATCGTATCGGCATCGTCGGGCCGAATGGCGCCGGCAAGACCACGCTGATCGAGATGCTCACCGGCGCCAACCCGCCGGATTCGGGGACTATCCGGCTAGGGGCCAATATCGAGATGGCGACGCTGGACCAGCACCGCGAAAGCCTCGATCCCAAATCGACGCTGGCGGAAGCCTTGACCGGTGGCCGTGGCGATCATGTCATGGTCGGCGGCAAGCCGAAGCATGTCGTCAGCTACATGAAAGACTTTCTGTTTGCGCAAGAGCAGATGCGCACGCCGCTGGAGGTGCTTTCCGGCGGTGAGCGCGGCCGGTTGATGCTGGCGCGCGCGCTGGCAAAACCCTCCAACCTTCTAGTGCTGGACGAACCGACCAACGATCTCGATCTGGAAACTCTCGATGTGCTCGAGGACATGCTCGGCGACTACGATGGCACGGTGATCCTGATCAGCCACGACCGGGATTTTCTCGATCGTGTGGTTACGTCGGTGATCGTGCCCGAGGGTGACGGCAAGTGGGTCGAATATGCCGGCGGCTATACCGATATGCTCGCGCAACGCGGCGCCGACTTGAAGCGCGCGGCGGTGAAGGCGGCAACGGTCGAGCGCGAAAAAAACGCCTCCGCCGGCACACCCTCCGCGCCAAAGCGGCGGCTCAATTTCAACGAAAAGCATGCACTGGAAACCCTGCCGAAGACGATGGCCAAGTTGCAGGCTGAAATCGCCAAACAGCAGCGGCATCTTGACGATCCCGACCTCTACAAGAAGGATCGGAAGAAATTCGACCAGGCCTCCGATGCGCTGACCAAAGCGCAGAAAGAATTGCAGGAAGCCGAGGACAAGTGGCTGGAACTTGAAGTGTTACGTGAAGAAATAGAACAGGCTTGAGCTGCGTATTCCGCAAGAGAACGTAGGATGGGTGGAGCGAAGCGATACCCATCACAAGATATCAACGAGGTTTGATGGGTTTCGCTGCGTTCAACCCATCCTACGGTGTTGAACAAAAGGTAATACGATGACCATGCCCCTCGCTGCCAAAATCGCCCGTGAATACGGCACACCCGTTGCCGTCATCGACATGGACCGGGTCGAGCGCAACATTGCGCGGGTGCAAAAGGCTTGCGACGAGGCCGGCGTCGCCAACCGCCCGCACATCAAGACCCATAAGAGCCCGATGCTGGCAAAGCTTCAGGTCGCAGCCGGCGCCAAAGGCATTACCTGCCAGAAGATCGGCGAAGCCGAGGTGATGGCGGATGCCGGCATCGATAACATCCTGATCAGCTATAATCTGCTCGGCGAAGAAAAGATGGCGCGCCTCGGCGCGTTACAGGCCAAGGCCCATATGACGGTCGCGGCCGACAATCCGACCGTGGTTTCATCGCTGACACAAGCGGCGGCTCATTCCGGCCGCCCGCTCTCGGTCGTGGTCGAGTGCGACACGGGCCGCAAACGTGCTGGCGTCGAGACGCCGGCGGAAGCGATTGCGCTGGCGCGAACCATTGCCTCCTCCAAGGGGCTGACCTTTGCCGGCTTCATGCTCTACCCCACCGAGACAGGCTGGGCGGAAGCGCAGAAGTTCTACGACGAGGCCTTGGCCGGTGTGCGCGCCCACGGGCTCGATGCCGCTGTTGTCTCGACCGGCGGCTCGCCGAACCTGAAGAATCTCGGCAAGCTCACGGGTGCGACCGAACATCGGCCCGGCACTTATATCTATAACGACCGGATGCAGGTGGGCGCAGGTGTCGCGACCTGGGATGATTGCGCGCTCAATATCTATTCCACCGTGGTCAGCCGCGCCGGGCCCGATCGCGGCATTCTCGATGCCGGATCGAAAACGCTGACGTCGGATACCGGCGGCGGAACTCGACGGTCACGGGCTGATCCTGGAACATCCCGAAGCCCGGATTGCGCGGTTTGCCGAGGAACACGGCTTCCTCGATCTTGCCCGCAGCAACACACGGCCGGAGGTAGGCGATGTCGTGCGGATCATCCCCAACCACGTCTGCGTCGTCGTCAATATGATGGACGAGGTGGTGATGGTGCGTGGCGATGAAATCATCGGCACGCTGAAGGTCGAGGCGCGGGGGAAATTGCGTTGATTTCCTCTTGAGGAGCCGCGCCAGTGGCGTCTCGAAGGACGAATGGCCCTACGGTTCGAGATGCGCAGCTCCGCTGCGCTCCTCACCATGAGGGTTAAGCCACTTCAACGCGCCCCCGCCCGCCGCCGCTCCCGTGGCAAAGCAGGCCTGCAACAGATAGCCACCGGTCGGCGCTTCCCAATCGAGCATTTCCCCAGCCGCAAAGACGCCGGGCAAACGACGGAGCATGAAGTCCGCATCGAGTTCGTCGAAGGCGACGCCACCTGCACTCGATATGGCGCGTGCGATCGAGGCGATACCGGTGAGTTGAACCGGCACCGCGTTGATCAAGGCTGCAAGGGCTTCCGGCGACATCGACGCCAGCGCGACGCCCGCGGCAACGGCTGTCTCCTGCAACAGGCCAATTGCCACTGGCGACAGTTGGGTAGCCTTACGCAGCCAGTTTGTGAACGCCTGCTTGCCCCGTGGCGCCGACAGACGCGCAATCAAATCGCTTATCTCGACATCCGGCCGCAAGGCGACATGCAGCTTAGCGGCGCCCGACGCAAGAACAGCCTCGCGCAATTCGGCGGACAGCGCATAGACCGCGCCGCCCTCGATGCCGTCACGGGTAACGACCGCTTCGCCACGAACGCTGCGTCCATCAAACGATAACGCGATTCCCTTAAGCGGTTCACCTTCGAAGCGATCACGGAAGATATCGGACCATGCAACCTTGAAGCCGCAATTGGCGGCCTTAAGCGGCGAAACCCGCACATCCTTGGCTTCAAGTGTTTCCGCCCACCCGCCATCGGAGCCGAGCCGCGGCCAACTCGCGCCGCCCAGCGTCAGCACGGTCGCGTGGGCTTCAACGACGCGTTCTCCTTCCGGAGTCCGAAACCGCAACCTTCCCTCGTTATCCCAACCGGCCCAGCGCTGGCGCAACGAAAAGTGCACACCGGACGCGTCGAGCCGCCGCAGCCAAGCCCGCAACAGCGGTGAGGCTTTCAAGGATTTCGGGAATATGCGCCCGCTGGAACCGACGAAGGTTTCTTGTCCCAATTCCTCGCACCAGGCACGTAATCGCTCGGGCGGAAAGGATTCGATGGCCATTTTCAGATGCGGCATCGCCTCACGATATCGCGCGAGGAATTGCGGCAATGACTCGCTGTGCGTCAGGTTAAGCCCGCCACGACCCGCCATCAGGAATTTTCGCCCCACTGACGGCATCGCGTCATAGATGGTGACGTCGGCGCCGCCTTGCGCCAGCACTTCGGCCGCCATAAGCCCCGCTGGACCCGCGCCGATGACGGCTACGTTCATGACGAAAGCTTGATCCCCGCCCGCGCAGCCGCCTGGCCCACATACTTGTTGGTCTGTTGAAAGGCGCTTTCCAGCGCCTTGGCCGTGGACATGTCGCCGATCTCGGCGAAATGCGCAGCGATGGCCTCGGGCGTCCAGTCGGATTGCGCAAGATTGACGCCTTCGGTCTCCACAATCTTGATCACCGCAAACGAGCCGGCGCCCGCGCCCATGATGGTGCGGGTCGGCGCATCCTCTCCGAGGAGATACAACACGGCCGGTGTGATTGCCTCGGGCTTCATCAGCGCGAGCGCCTGCGGCGGCAACAGCTCCTCGGTCATGCGCGTCGCCGCCGTCGGCGAAATCGTATTGACGCGGATATTGCTCTTGCGGCCCTCTTCCGCACAGCACGTTCATCAATCCGACCATACCGGCTTTCGCCGCGCCGTAGTTGGCCTGACCGAAATTTCCGAACAGACCGGACGAGGAGGTCGTGACCACGATGCGGCCGTAGTTGCGTTCGCGCATGCCGTTCCACACCGCCTTGCAGCAATAGAAGGTGCCGTTGAGGTGCACGTCCAATACCTTGGCGAAGTCGGCCACTTCCATCTTGGCAAAGGACTTGTCACGCAGGATGCCAGCATTGGCGCAGAGCAGATCGACGCTGCCCCACTCCCTGGTGGCGCGATTGACCATCGCCTGAACCTGTTCGAAATTGGAAACGTCAGCGCCATCGGCCATCGCCACGCCACCCGTTTTGCGGATTTCTTCGACCACGGCCTCCGCGGGCGTCAGCGAGCCGCCGGTGCCGTCGCGCGCACCGCCGAAATCATTGACCACGACCTTGGCGCCGCGGTCTGCCAACCCCAGCGCATGCGCGCGGCCAAGACCATTGCCCGCGCCGGTGACGATAGCGACGCGTCCGTCAAACCTGATTGTCATGAGTGCATTTCCTGAACTTGTTTCTCTTCCCATGCCCGGGCAGTAGCGCGAAGCGCGTCTTCGCGCTAGATGAACCGGGTATCCATCAGACCAAATAAGGAGTTTTTGATCAGCGATGGATTGCAGGGTCAAGCCCGGCAATGACAATGGTGGTCAAGCAAAATAAATCAGGCCGATCCAGTCGGCCACCAGAGCTGGCTTTTCCTCGCCCTCGATTTCGACTGACACGTTGGTGCGCGATTGTAGTTCCTTCGGCTTGCGCAACTTCGCCTCCGTCAGCGTAAAGCGCCCGCGCACGCGCGAGCCCGACCGCACCGGAGAAACAAAACGCAGCTTGTCGAACCCGTAATTGACGCCCATCGTCGTGCCCTCAATCACCGGCATGACCTCATAGGACATGATGCTGAGCAGCGACATCGTCAGAAAGCCGTGCGCGACCGTGGTTCCGAACGCCGTTTCGCGTTTGGCGCGCTCGGGATCGACGTGGATGAATTGATGATCCTCGATCACGTCGGCATAGACATCGATCCGGCTCTGATCGACCAGATGCCAGGACGACATGCCGATCTCCTGCCCGACCATCGCCTGATACGTCTCAAGTGAAACCGGCGGCTTTTTCCAGACTTCGTTCATTTACTGATTTTCCGATCCAGCCGGGCGTGCCTTTTGCAATTCAGGAAAGTCTTCCTCGCGGAACTCGTCGCCGCGAAGCGAATCGCTGCGATTGTTATCATGTTCGAGGCGGCGCAGATGCACGCGGCGGATTTTTCCCGAAATCGTCTTGGGTAATTCGTTCACGAGTTCAATTCGCCTGACACGCTTGAACGGCGCGAGCCTGGTGTGCAGATGAATAAAAATCGACCGTGCGGTATCCTCCGAGCGCTCGATGCCCGGCACCAGCAGGACATAGGCCTTTGGGATCGCGAGCCGGATCGGATCGGGGCTCGGCACGACGGCTGCTTCCGCGACCAGTTCATGTTCCAGGAGAACGCTTTCAAGCTCGAACGGACTGATGCGGTAGTCGGATGATTTGAACACGTCGTCGGAACGGCCGACGAACGTAAAATAACCGTCCTCGTCGATGAACACCACGTCGCCGCTGCGATAGAACGCACCATCCGTACCGGCAAGCGTGCCATCTTCAACCTGATAGCCCTGCATCAACCCCGCCGGATGGTCGGCGCCGAGCCGCAGCGTGATTTCGCCTTCCTGCGCGGCATGGCCGTCGGCGTCGGTGACCTCGACGCGCCAGCCGGGCAACGGCCGGCCCATCGATCCGACTTTCACTTTTTGGCCCGGCGAATTACCGGCGAGCGCGGTGGTCTCGGTCTGGCCGTAGCCATCGCGGATCGTCAGGCCCCAGGCCGCGCGCACCTGATCGATCACTTCCGGGTTGAGCGGCTCGCCCGCACCGCAAACCTCGCGCAACGACACCTTGAAGTCCGCGAGCCTTTCCTGAATGAACAGCCGCCACACCGTCGGAGGCGCGCATAGCGTCGTGACGCCACACCGCGCGATGGTGGCGAGCAAACCTTTGCCGTCGAAGCGCGGTTGGTTGACCACGAAAACGGTCGCGCCCGCATTCCATGGCGCGAAGAAGCAGCTCCAGGCGTGCTTGGCCCAACCCGGCGAAGAAATATTGAGATGCACGTCGCCCGGCTGTAGTCCCAACCAGTACATGGTCGAGAGATGGCCGACGGGATAGGAGCGCTGGCTGTGCAGCACAAGTTTCGGCTTCGCCGTCGTGCCAGACGTGAAATAAAGCAGCATCGGATCGTCAGAATTGGTCGGGCCACCCGGCGTGAAGTTGTCAGGAAAATCCGCGGTCTGTTCGTAGGCAAGCCAGCCTTCTTGCGGCGAGGTCGCGTTCACGACAATGCGCACCAGCTTTTCATCGCCTAAACCAGCGAATTTTCCGATCTGGTCCTGCGTTGCCACCACAGCACGCGCGCGGCCGCGATCGAGGCGGTCTTGCAGTTCGTCCGGCGTGAGCAAGGTGGTGGCGGGGATGACCACCACGCCAAGTTTGATCGCCGCCAGCATGGTTTCCCAGAGTGGGACGACATTGCCGAGCAACAGCAAGAGATGATCGCCGCGTTTCAACCCCTGCGCCCGCAGGAAATTCGCGACCTGGTTGGAGCGGCGCGACAGTACGGCAAAGGACAGTTTGGTCTCGCGGTGGCTGCCGGCATCGACGATCCAGAGCGCCGCGCGATCCCGGCTCTGCCGATCGCGCGCCAGTTCCGCATCGAACCAGTCGAGCGCCCAGTTGAACGGAACCGCGTCAGGCCAGTGGAAATCGGCGACGGCCTTGTCGTAGTCCGTCCTGTATTTCAGAAGAAACGCGCGCGCTTCCTGAAAGGTCGTCATGGCATAATCCCACCTAACCCAGCGGCGTCATTGCCGGGCTCGACCCGGCAATCCATCGCTTCTTAAGCGACTTTTCCAGATGGATGCGTGGGTCAAGCCCGCGCATGACGGCGATATTTATTCAACCCCGATCATTTTGCTGCCAATTTTCTGACGTGCCGGATGATCCCCGAAAAATCGACCCCGCCATTTCCTTCCGCGTCAAACGCCTCGTAGATCTCCTGCGCATGCTTGCCGAGCGGCGTCGATGCACCCGCCGCCTTGGCCGCGTCCTGCGCCAGGGTCAGATCCTTCACCATCAGCGCTGAGGCGAAGCCGGGCTTGTAGTCGTTATTCGCGGGCGACGCCGGGACCGGACCCGGCACCGGGCAATAGGTCGTGAGCGACCAGCATTGTCCCGACGAGGTCGAAGCGACGTCGAACAGCGCCTGATGCGATAATCCCAGCTTTTCGGCGAGCGCAAACGCTTCGCTCACCGCGATCATGGAAACGCCGAGGATCATGTTGTTGCAGATCTTGGCGGCCTGCCCCGCACCAGCGCCGCCGCAATGCACGATCTTCTTGCCGATTTTTTCCAGCACCGGCTTGGCGGATGCGAAGGCTTTCTCGTCGCCGCCGCACATGAAAGTCAGCGTTGCGCCCTTTGCGCCGCCGGTGCCGCCCGATACCGGCGCGTCGATCGAACCGATGCCATGTTTTGCCGCCAGCGCATGGGCCTGCTTGGCACTCTCGACGTCGATCGTCGAGCAATCGATGATGAGCGCGCCTTTGCTCATGACCGGCACCACTTCCTGCCAGACCGAGAGCACATGCCTGCCGGCCGGCAACATCGTGATGACAACCTCGGCGCCTTTGACGGAAGCGACCGAGCTTTCGGCGATGGCCGCACCATCTGCCTTGGCCTGATCGCGCGAGGCAGCGGCGAGATCGAAGGCCGTGACCTTGTGACCAGCCTTGAGGAGATTCGCCGCCATCGGGCCGCCCATATTGCCGAGACCGATGAATGCAATGCTGGCCATCTGTTATCCCTCCGCTTCGGTTTCTGTTTTTTATCTAGAATACCAGTTCGTCGGCGCCAATCTCCGCAAAATACGGCGTCAGTATTTCCGGCGCCACGTCTTCAATTCGCGGCGGCGACCACTTGGGATTGCGGTCCTTGTCGATCACGGCCGCGCGCACGCCTTCGCGAAAATCGTCGCTGCGGAAGACTTCCAGCGCGGCACGATATTCCCGCACCAGGCATTCCTCCAGCGAGGCGGCGTTGCGCGCCATCCGCAACAATTTCAACGTCACCACCATGCCGCGCGGCGACTTCTCGTTCAGCGCCTTCAGCGTCGATTGCGCGAATTCCAAATCATCGAGCTCAATCGCCTTGAAAATATCCTGCATCCGGTCGTGCGCAAACCAGCGATCAATCGACGCCTGTCTGGCCGCGACGGGGCCCGCGCGTTCGCCGGTCGCAAAGCCCGCGATAATCGTGTCGACTTCCGTGGAAGTTGCTCCGGACCGGACCGCCGTCAAAGCCTCGCGCAACGCGGGCAGCCTTGCCGAGGGAACGACCGCATCCGCAAACCGGGCAAAAATCGCGTCCGGCCCATTCATGGTCTGCCCGGTCAGTCCAAAGTAGGCGCCGATCTCGCCGGGGGTGCGCGTCAAGAGCCAGGTGCCACCGACATCCGGGAAAAATCCGAGCCCGACCTCAGGCATCGCCAGCTTGGTCTTCTCGGTGACGACGCGATGGCGCGCATGGGCAGACAATCCGACGCCGCCGCCCATCACCAGTCCGTCCATGAAGGCAACGTAGGGCTTGGGGTACTTGGCGATCCGCGCGTTCATGACGTATTCCTGACGCCAGAACATCTTGCCGAGATCACCGCCGGCCTTTGAGCTTTCATAAAGCCCGCGAATGTCGCCGCCCGCGCACAGGCCACGCTCGCCGGCGCCTTCCAGGATGATCACCACGACGGCGGGATCCGATTCAAAGCGGTCGAGCGCCGCGTCGATGCCGAGCGACATTTCATACGTCATCGCGTTGATCGCCTTCGGCCGGTTCAACCGGATGATCCCGGCCGCGCCTTCGCGCCGCACGATCAGGTCGCCCTCTGTCATCTCTCCTGTAAGGGGAGACGGAGACGACTGGTACACCGTCATCGCGCACCCTCGATCAGTTTGCGGGACACGATCAGCCGCATGATCTCGTTGGTGCCTTCCAAAATCTGGTGCACGCGCAAATCGCGCACGATCTTCTCGATGCCGTATTCGCTGAGATAGCCGTAGCCACCGTGCAGCTGCAGCGCCTGATTGGCGACCTCGAATCCGACGTCGGTGCCGAAGCGCTTGGCCATCGCGCACAGCATCGTCGCGTCCGCGTCCTTGCGGTCGAGCGCGGCGGCCGCGCGCCAGACAAAGGTCCGCGCCGCCTCAAGTTCGGTCGCCATGTCGGCGATGCGAAACTGCAACGCCTGGAATTCATCAAGGCGTTTGCCGAAGGCCTTGCGCTCCCTCATGTAGGAAAGCGTGCGATCGAGCGCATTTTGCGCCCCGCCAAGCGAACAGGCTGCGATGTTGATCCGGCCGCCGTCAAGGCCCGCCATCGCGATCTTGAAACCGATGCCTTCCTCGCCGAGCCGGTTGGCAACCGGCACGCGCGCATTCTCGAAAATCACCGCGCGGGTCGGCTGCGCGTTCCACCCCATCTTGCGCTCATTGGCGCCGAGCGACAGCCCCGGCGTGTCCCCTTCGACCACGAGCGTGGAAATGCCGCCAGGTCCGCCCTCGCCCGTTCGCACCATCACGACGTAAAGGTCGCCCTGGCCGGCACCCGAAATGAACTGCTTCTGGCCATTGAGGATGTAATGATCGCCATCGCGCACCGCGCGCGTACGCAACGCGGCGGCGTCCGACCCCGAACCCGGCTCGGTCAAGCAATAGCTGGCGAGATACTCCATCGAGCAAAGCTTTGGCAGCCATTGCTTGCGCTGGGTCTCGTTGCCGAAGGCATCGATCATCCAGGATGCCATGTTGTGGATTGAGATGAAGGCCGACACGGTCGGACAGCCCTGCGCCAGCGCTTCAAAGATCAGCGCGGCGTCAAAGCGCGATAGCGCCGAGCCGCCGACATCGTCGCGAATGTAGATGCCGCCGATGCCAAGCTTGGCGGCCTCGCGCATCACATCGACCGGGAAATGCTTCTCCTCGTCCCAGCGGATCGAATGCGGCGCGATTTTCTCCGCGGCGAAATCCCGCGCCATGTCGCGCACCGCAATCTGGTCCTCGGTGAGTGCGAATTGCATCTGTGCCGGCGCTCTCCTCGAAGAGGCTCTTCTCTTCTCAGTTCATCGTCGGGATCGAGAACTCCGCGCCTTCCTTGACGCCGGACGGCCAGCGCGAGGTCACCGTCTTGGTCTTGGTATAGAAGCGGATCGAATCCGGCCCGTGCTGGTTGAGATCGCCGAAGCCTGATTTCTTCCAGCCACCGAAGGTGTAATAGGCAATCGGCACCGGAATCGGCACGTTGATGCCGACCATGCCGACATTGACCTTGGCGGCAAAATCGCGCGCGGCATCACCGTCACGGGTGAAGATCGCAACACCGTTGCCATAGTCATGGTCGGATGGCAGCGCGAGCGCTTCGGCATAATCCTTGGCGCGGACCACCGACAGCACGGGGCCGAAAATCTCTTCCTTGTAGATCCGCATGTCCTTGGTGACGTTGTCGAACAGACAACCGCCCATGTAGAAGCCTTTTTCGTAGCCCTGCATCTTGAAGCCGCGGCCGTCGACCGCGAGCGTCGCGCCTTCCTTGATGCCGATCTCGACGTAATTTCTGACCTTCTCGACCGCCTCCTTCGTTACCAACGGGCCGTAGTCGGCCGACGGATCGATCGAAGTCCCGATCTTGAGCGATTCAACACGCGGGATCAGCTTTTCCATCAGGCGATCGGCGGTGGTCTTGCCGACGGGGACGGCAACCGAGACCGCCATGCAGCGCTCACCGGCGGAGCCATAGCCGGCGCCGATCAGGGCATCGACCGCCTGGTCCATGTCGGCGTCGGGCATCACGATGGCGTGGTTCTTGGCGCCGCCGAAACACTGGCAGCGCTTGCCGCTCGCGGCCGCGCGCTCGTAAATATATTGCGCGATCGGTGACGAGCCGACAAAACCGACCGCCTTGATGTCGGGATCGTCGAGGATCGCATCGACGGCTTCCTTGTCGCCGTTGACGACGTTGAGGATACCCGCCGGCAGGCCGGCCTCGATCATCAGCTGCGCCAGCATCATCGGCACACCGGGATCGCGCTCCGAGGGCTTGAGGATAAACGCATTGCCGCAGGCAATCGCAGGCGCGAACTTCCACATCGGGATCATCGCCGGGAAATTGAACGGGGTAATGCCCGCGACCACGCCCAAGGGCTGGCGGAGCGAATAGATATCGATGCCGGGACCGGCGCCTTCGGTGTACTCGCCCTTCATCAAATGCGGAATGCCGACCGCAAACTCGACCACCTCGAGACCGCGCTGAATGTCGCCCTTGGCATCGGGAACAGTCTTGCCATGCTCGCGAGCGAGCACGTCGGCGAGTTTGTCATAGTCGCGCTGCGCCAGTTCAAGAAACTTCATCATCACCCGCGCGCGGCGCTGCGGGTTGGTCGCGGCCCACTCCGATTGAGCGGCGCGGGCATTCTCGACGGCGGCGCGCAATTCCGCTTTGGAGGCGAGCGCGACCTGGGCCTGGACGTCGCCGGTCATCGGCTCGAAAACATCAGCAAATCGGCCCGATGTGCCCGCAACCTCTCGGCCGCCAATGAAATGCCCGATCTTACGCATGCGCTCCTCCAGAATCTTTGACAAGTGGTCCGCTTTTGGCACCCGTTATCCGGGCTCGGCGACGACAGGACCCGCGCGCCAACTCTCCCAACATCTTGCAGGGTTTGCGGTGTTTGGAAAGGTGTTTTCGGCGCAGCAGCGATGCGCGAAAATCGCAATCTAAAGCGTTTTTGTGCCTCTACGACGAACGTCGAATGAAGCGCTTGCGGCTTAAGCCGACGCGCCAGCCTTTTTGGCCGATTTCTTCGCTACCGGCGGCTTCACCCGGCCGAGCACGGCATCGCGGCCCGACTTGAGTATCTCGTCGGATACCTCGCCACTGCCGGCAATGCGGGCCATCACCAGCGACCCCATCATGGTCGCGAGCGCGGCCATCGCCTGCTTCCGCGCCGCCTTGCGCGGCATGCCATGAAGCTGGTCCGCAAGCATATCGATCATCTGCTCCATCCGCCCCGAAAATACCCGCCGTGTCTTGGCGCTCTCCCGGGCAATCTCCGCCCCCAGCGTCGGCACCGCACAGCCATGGCCGGGATCGTCGCGGTGGGTGGGGGCGAGATAGGCATTCACAATGGTCGACATGCGCTTTTCGACCGGCGTTGCTTCCGAGAGTTTGCGCCAATGCGCCGTCGACCGGTCCATCGCATGGGTGAAGGCTTCGATCACCAAGGCCTCACGCGAATTGAAATGCGCATAAAACCCGCCATGGGTGAGCCCTGCGTCTTTCATAAGGTCGGCCACGCCGATGCCATGGGCACCCTTCTCGCGGAGCTTGACCGAAGCTCTCTTCACAATCCGGGCGTGAGTTTGAAATTTGTGTTCCTTGGAATACCGCATGGAGTTCTCATGATATGTTTGAAATCATATAATGACGTCAGCCGTCTTTTAGCATCCGCGCTTGCGAAATGCTGCATGTTATTTCGTTCGATTCAGGTTTTCGTTACTTGACGCCGCATCGGAGGCAACGCGAGGCCCGTCCGCTCCGGCCTTGACAAAGGCGGCTTTTACCGGGGAACTGGGATTCTTCCTTCCTGCGGAAAGTGAGGACTCCATGCACATGCTCAACTCTCATTGCGGCATCGATCGCGATTCACGCGGGGTCGTGCGGCTGACCATTTGCAATGCCGGCCCGCTTAATATCATGGGCTCTGATGTCATCCGGGCCGTGCGGCAAGGCATTGATGCACTGGCGCCGGACCGGCAAATCCGCGTTCTCGTGCTCGCCGGCGAAAGCCAAAAAAGCATGATCGGCGGCGCTGATATCAAGGAAATGGCCGGTTTCGATCAGGACTTCGGCCGAGAAATTCATCTCGGGTTTCGGTGAGCTCTGTGAAGCGGTGCGAATCTTTCCGGCGCCTGTGATCGCGCGGATGCCGGGCTGGTGCCTTGGCGGCGGCCTTGAAGTCGCCGCCGCCTGTGATTTCCGTATCGCGGCATATGACGCGAAGTTCGGCATGCCGGAGGTCCGAGTCGGTATTCCCAGCGTCATCCACGCCGCATTGCTGCCACGGTTGATCGGCTGGAGCCGCGCACGCTGGCTGATGATGACAGCCGAAAATGTCGACGCCGCAACCGCGCTTTCCTGGGGATTGGTCGACGTGGTCGCGCCCGAAGGTGGCCTCGATGCCGCGGTAGAGAAGACGACCGAGGCGCTCTTGAAATGCGGTCCCGAGGCGCTTCGTGCCCAGAAAGAACTGCTTCGGCAATGGGAAGAGTTATCGCTGACGGAATTGGTCCACGTGAGCATTGCCGCATTCGGCCGCTCGTTTCTCACCGACGAGCCGAAGCGGCTGATGCAGGAATTCATCGACCGGAAGCGGTGACGGCTTTTTTCCGGAAAGTACTACCCAAGACATTTTGTCATTGCACCCATGTACGGCTGTCATCGGTTGCAAATTTTTGCGCTGCATTATATGACACATGTCATCTATTGGTTCCTTCCTCATTGAGGATCATCATGGCCGCCACCTCCGATCCCGTCGTCATCGTCTCCGCCGCCCGCACTCCGCTCGGACGTTTCATGGGCGAGCTTTCGCCGTTTTCCGCCCACCAGCTCGGCTCCCATGTGATCGCGGCGGCGCTCGAACGGGCCAAACTCAAGCCCGAGCTAGTCGATGAAGTGTTCATGGGTTGCGTCTTGCCGGCCGGACAAGGCCAGGCGCCCGCACGACAGGCCGCTCGAGGCGCCGGATTGCCGGATGCCACCGGCGCCACCACCGTCAACAAGGTCTGCGGCTCCGGGATGAAGGCCACGATGCTGGCCCACGACATCATCCATGCCGGCTCTGCCGAGATCGTGATGTCCGGCGGCATGGAGAGCATGAGCAATGCCCCCTATCTGCTGGCCAAGGCGCGCGGCGGATATCGCGCAGGCCATGATCGCATCATCGATCACATGATGCTCGACGGCCTCGAGGATGCCTATGAGGCCGGCCGCTCGATGGGCGATTTTGGCGAAGCGACCGCCGAAGCCTATCAGTTCACCCGAGCTGCGCAGGATGAATATGCGATGGAAACGCTGACACGTGCCCGCAAGGCCGTGGAAGGCGGCGCGTTCAAGGCCGAGATCGTCCCGCTGACGGTCAAAGAAAAGGCTGGTCCGCGCACCGTCGGCAACGACGAAATCCCGCTGAAAGTCGATCCTGCCAAAATACCCGGATTGAAGCCGGCATTTCGCCCCAACGGCACGATTACGCCGGCAGCTTCTTCAGCCAATGCCGACGGCGCCGCGGCCCTCGTGATCGCCAGGCGCTCGCTTGCCGACCGGGAGGGCCTGCCAAGGCTGGCCGAGATCAAGGCCCACGCCACCCACAGCCAGGAACCGCAATGGTTCACGACCGCGCCGATCCCCGCGATCCGAAAAGTACTCGATAAGGCCGGCTGGAGCGTGGGTGATGTCGATCTGTTCGAGATCAATGAAGCCTTCGCCGTGGTGGCCATGGCGGCACAGCGCGACCTCGGCATTCCCCGCGACAAACTGAACATCAATGGCGGCGCTTGCGCGCTTGGTCATCCCATCGGGGCTACCGGCGCTCGTCTCATCGTCACGCTGTTGCATGCGCTTGAAGCGAAAAACCTCAAACGCGGCGTCGCTGCGTTGTGCATCGGCGGCGGCGAAGCGACGGCCATTGCGGTTGAACGGATCGCATCCTGAGGCGATGTCCGAAAATGAGGGAACTTTGCCATTTCGGCTACTTACCACTTCGGCCAATATTACGCATGACCAACCGAGATAGCTCTTTTCCCAGGGGACGACATTGATTTCGAACTGGCTCTCGTCTGCGCTTGCCCGCCATAACATTCACTATGCCTGGGTGATGGTCGGCGTTACCTTTTTCACCGCGCTGATCACTGCCGGCACGGTCGGCGCGCCCGGCGTCTTCATCATACCGTTGCAGAAAGAGTTCGGCTGGACCACGGCGGAAATCTCGTCTGCGCTGTCGATCCGCTTCATCCTGTTCGGGCTGATGGCGCCGTTCGCGGCGGCGCTGCTGAATCGCTATGGCCTGCGCAACGTCACGCTGTCGGCGCTTCTGATCGTGGCATCCGCGCTGGTGGCGTCGCTTGCCATGACGAAGGTCTGGCATTTGCTGCTGCTGTGGGGCGTCGTGATCGGTATCGGCACCGGAATGACCGCGCTGGTATTGGGCGCGACGATTGCCGCGCGCTGGTTCAACGCAAGGCGCGGCCTTGTGGTCGGAATCCTGACCGCCAGCGTTGCAACTGGACAGCTGGTGTTCCTGCCGCTGCTTGCCAGCGTCACCGAACGGATGGGCTGGCGGATCGCGCTGTCATTCGTTTGCGTCATGCTCGGGCTTGCCGCTTTCGCGGTCTTGATGCTGATGCGCGACCGGCCGAGCGACGTCGGATTGCGCCCGTACGGCGATCAAGGCACTGAGCCACTGCCAGCACCCGCCCCGAGCACTGCACCAATCATGGCGGCAGCGCTCGGCACGCTGCGCGACGCTGCCCAAACGCGCGCCTTCTGGATCCTGTTTGCGACCTTCTTCATCTGCGGCGCTTCCACCAACGGGCTGGTCCAGGTCCACCTGATCCCGATGTGCCTCGATTTCGGCATTCCTCAGGTGCAGGCGGCAAGCCTCCTAGCCGCCATGGGCATTTTCGACTTCTTCGGCACGATCATGTCGGGCTGGCTGTCGGATCGCTACGACAACCGCTGGCTTTTGTTCTGGTATTATGGCCTGCGCGGCCTGTCGCTCCTGATGCTGCCGTTCACCGATTTCTCGTTCTATGGCCTGTCGCTGTTTGCGATGTTCTATGGCCTCGACTGGATCGCCACCGTGCCACCCACAGTGCGGCTCACCGCGCAGCGCTTCGGCGCAGAACGGGCCAATCTCGTGTTTGGCTGGATTTTCGCTGGCCACCAGATTGGCGCGGCGTTCGCGGCCTTCGGGGCAGGGATGACGCGCACGTTGCTCGCAAGTTATTTGCCCGCATTCTTCTTTGCTGGCGCACTGTGCATCGTGGCGGCCTTGATCGTGCTCGCGATCGCGCGGGTACCGAAACCGGCCGTGGCGAAGGCCGCTACGGCCTGATCGCCATATTCGTCACTGGTCCCGGTGTACGCAGCGGCTCGGCAAGGCGCGCGAATTCGCACAACAACGAGCGGGTCTTGCGCGGATCGATGATCTCCTCGACCCAGAACTTCTCGGCCGAGCGAAACGGCGAACGAAGCTTGTTCAATCGCGCCTCGATTTCCTCCAGCTTGGCTTGCGGATCACTGGCCGCATCGATGTCGGCGCGATAGGCAGCTTCGATCCCGCCTTCGAGCGGCAGCGAACCCCAATAGGCCGAGGGCCAGGCGTAACGCATCGAAAACCGGTCGGCCGGCTGATGCACGACACCGGCAACGCCAAAAGAGTTGCGCACGATCACGGTGCACCAGGGAACGGTGGATTGGTTGACTGCGGCCATCGCGCGAACGCCGTGGCGGATGGTGGCGGCCTTCTCGGCTTCGAGCCCGATCATGAAACCAGGGCAATCCATCAGATACACCACCGGCAGGTGGAAGGTCTCCGCGAAGTCGACCCAGCGAACGACCTTCTGGCAGGCATCCGCTGTCCACGATCCGCCATAGTGAAAGGGATCGCTGGCGAGGATCAATACCGCCCGGCCTTCCAGCCGCGCCAGACCGACGATGACGGGGCGGCCGAAATTCGCGCCCATCTCGAAGAATGAATCTTTGTCGACGACGGCGTTGATGATGGGGCGCATCTTGTAGACCTGCCGGCGATCGCGCGGCACGGCAGACAGCAAGACTTCCTCTGATCGTTCCGGATCGTCGTTGCAGGCCGTCGTTGGCGGCAATCCGTAAACCGACGACGGCAGGTAGGACAGGAAATGCCGGGCGTAGGCGAAAGCCTCGGCCTCGGTTTCAACGGCCTGATCGACCGCGCCGGCCTTGGTCTGAATATCCGCGCCGCCGAGTTCCTGCTTGCCAAGATCCTGACCCAGCCGCTTCACAACCGGCGGTCCGGCGACAAACATCGCGGAACTCTTCGTCATGACCGAATAGTGGCTGGCCGCGAGCCGCGCCGCGCCGAGACCTGCGACGGAACCGAGCCCAAGCCCAACCACCGGTACGCGCGCCAGGTTTGCGGTCGTATAGGCATACCATCGCGTGCCGCCGACGCCGCCGGGCAAATTGGCCGCGCCCTTGGTCTCGATGGTTTTCACCGACCCTCCGCCGCCGGAGCCTTCGATCAGGCGGATGATGGGCAAACGAAAGTCATGCGCCATTTCTTCGGCCATCAGTGGCTTGGCCGAGATCGAGGCATCCGCCGAGCCGCCGCGCACGGTAAAATCGTCGCCGACGACGACCACGGTGCGGCCATCGACCTTGCCGCGGCCAAAAACGCAATTGGCGGGGGTGAGGTTTTTCAGCTCGCCCTTCTCGTCATATTCCCCGGTGCCCGACACAGCTCCGACTTCGTGAAAGCTGTCACGGTCGAGCAATCCATTGATGCGCTCGCGAACAGTGAGCCGGCCCTGGTCACGCTGGCGCTTGACCTTGTCGGCGCCGCCCATCTGGCGGGCAAAGGCTTCGCGCCGGGCCAATTCGTCGAGCTCCGGCTTCCAGTTCATTTTTATTTTTTCTCCGGCAGGCTGACGAAACGGTCGCGAGCCGGTCCCTCAAAGCGGCCGGCCCTGCATGCGCTGGGCAAACAGCGCACTCTCGCCATCCTCTAGCACAGTCCGGACGGATGCGCTCAACTCGAGAATCTTCGGCGCAACCTCCCTGTGCAGCCGCATCTCATCATAAACGTTGGAAAGAAGGCCGATCGTGACCACGACAAAAGTCTGGTATTGCGGCGACCACAGCGGGACCGCCAATCCGTTGATATGCGGGCTCCACAGTCCGCATACGGTAACATAGCCCCGTTCGCGCAAGGAGTAGCGGTCCGCATCAAGACGCGGCCGCAGCAGCTTGGCGCTCTCGGGGATTTCACGCTCCATGTCCACGAGCAGGGCTTCGGCGGCTTCCGGCGCGAGCGCGGCTGCATAGGCATGGCCGGCAGCGGTGGTTGCGATCGCGATCCGCGAGCCCGAAGTCGTTGAAAGACCGATCGCGGTGGCGGCGCGGCCAACCTCGAGAAAGACGAGATGAAAGCGGTCGGGAATGCCGAAGCCTACGGTGCCGGGCAAATGCTCGGCGACTTCCTGCAACCGCATCCGGATCAGATGACGTAACTGCAAGCCCCGCATCATCGAGGTCGACATCGCCACCGCGCTCGGACCGATACGGTATTTCTGGTCGCGCGGCAGATAGACGAGTTGGCCCATTCGCGTCAGCGTGTGCGTGAGACGCGAGACCGTCGAACGCGGCAGGCCGCAGCGGCTGGAGATTTCCAGATTGCCGAGCCTTGCTTCATGTCCTTCGAAGCAACGCAAGATATCGAACGCACGCGACACCACTTGAATGACATCGCCTTCGCAGGCCACTTCATGCGCAAGCGCTCCTTGCTTGCTCAGCCGCTCCGAGCGTCGCCCCATGCCAAGCCTCCCTCGTTCCGCAGAGCGGAACTAAATTCCATTTTTGTAGGGCAACGTAGCTCAGGCAATCTGGCACGACAACCACAAGCGCACGACATCGACGCTTTGAAAACACGCCGCTGTTCGCATAGCGAAACATGGAACCAGCGATGCACGCCCTGATAATCACGACGTCTTCGCGATAAAAAGGAAAAACGAGTTGCTTGGCCGGCAACCGATACAATTAAATCGACAGTGGTCCGCGTCGACGATCTCGTTAGCGAAGAGCAAGTCGCCGTCGAAACCTGAACGGACTCGTCACACCACCTGCTCCACCGGCTGCATGTCGATGTCGAAGGTCTCGAGAAATTTCGAGGTCATGATGTAGAAGCCGACCGAGAGCTGCAATTCGACCAGCGCGCCCGGCGTGAGCTTCGCTGCCATTGCGTTGAAGGTTGCGTCAGTCGGGCGGCGAAGGCGGACGATCTCGTCCGTAAAGGCAAGCGCTGCACGCTCCGTCTCGTTGAAGCAGCTCGCCGCTTCCCAATTCTCCAGCGCCTCATTCTGTTCGTCGGTGACGCCGACATTCTTGCCGATGCGCTTGTGCGCGACGATCTCATACGGCGCCTCGCACAATATCCCGGTGCGCGTGATCGCGAGCTCCCGGATAATCGGATCGAGCTCGCCGCGATGGCGGATCGCACCACCCAGCCGGCAATATTGTTCGAAGTAGCTCGGCGAGTGCGCCATCATGCGAAAGATATTCGCGTTGCGGTTCTTGCCCAGAATTTCCTTGGTGCGCTCATTCGATTTCGAAGTATCGCAATAGTCGATGCGGGCCATTGATCACCTTGGGCATGTTTTCGAACAGGACTTCGATCGTATACCACAGGACCGGCTGGCACCTGTCACGGGCAAGAAACAAATTCGCTTCCAAAATTCCTCAGCTTCCGCATAAACCCGCTACAGGCGGGCCAAAATGCCGCCTCATTGCTAAACAAAATTACACCTGTCGATGTTCGCTGAGTGGGGACTCAAATCAAAGCGAATACTCGTCAAGGGGTGTTCCGAGTAAATTTAGCGGGTTGTCGGGCCTTTGCGGGCAACGATGAATCGCGTCCAAAATCAGGCTCACCCAAGCCCAAGTCTAGGGAGAACAACATGAAGGACGCCACCAAAAAGGCGGCCTCGGGGGTGCTCGCGCAGATGATGGCGTTGACGGCCATGCTCGTCATTGCCAGCGTCGTCCTCTACGGGGGGTGATCACTTGAACGCAAGCGCGAGGTTAGCGAACGCGACGAAGCAATCCGGGGCGAATAGTTTCGCGTAGCCTTGGGGGGTTGCTTCGTTGCGTTCGCGACCACTCTCAAATCACGCTAACCCTGAAACACAACCGCATCGACGACGACGCAGCCCTTGCCGGCGCTATCGAGCAATACCGGATTGAGGTCGAGGCTCATGACCTTGGCTGCGGGGTCCAGCATCAGCTCGCCGATCCGCATCACGGCATCGCAGAGCGCCTCGATGTCCATCGGCGGCTCGCCGCGCACGCCCGCAAATAGCGGCGCGATCTTGAGCCTGTGAAGGGCCGCCTTCACTTCGTCCCTGGAGAACGGCGGCAACAGCAGCGTGGTATCGCGAAAGATCTCGACATATTTTCCGCCGTCGCCGACCGCCACGACGGGACCGAAAACGGGATCGCGGTGCGCGCCGATCATGATCTCGCGGCGGCCGCGGGCCATCGCCGCCACGATGACGCCGTCGAACCGCGAACCATGCTTGCGGATAATCGCTTCCATCTGCGCCCAGACCTCGCCGGCCTCCTCGCGGCTCGCGACGCCGAGCTTGACCAACCCAAGCTCGGATTTATGCGCGATATCGGCCGAGCATCCCTTGACCACGACCGGACCGCCGATGCTCTCGAACGCCGCGATCGCCTCAGCCCGCGACCGGCAGAGCCGGTGCGCCACCACGGGAATGCCGCGCTCCCCCAGCAATGCCAGGCTGTCGGCTTCGTTGAGCATGGTCGTGGCTGCCGCCGCAGGCGTCCATGGCGCACGGGCATTTGCGTCTTGCGATTTTCGCGCCTTGGTGCGTGCCATCAACTCCCGGTGTGCCAGGAACTGATGCAGCGCGGTCACCGCCTCGGTCTCGGTCGGGAACACAGACGAGCCTTCGGCGGCGAATTGATCGGCGACGCTCTTCTGGGTCGCGGCGATCACCAGCGGCTTTCCAGTCTGTTTGCCGAAGGCCGCCGCATCGCGGGCGAAGGCCTCGACATCGTAGCCGGGCCCCGCGACGGGCACACCGATCAGGAATGCATCGGCAGCCGGGTCTTCGGCGATGACGGGAAGGATGTCGCCGAACAGGCGGCTGTTGGACAATAGTGCCGCCGTCAGATCGATCGGGTTCGTCGTGGTCGCAAAGCTCGGCAGAATGCCCTTGAGCTTCTTGTCGGTCTCGGCGGAGAGCTTGGCCATCGGCATGCCGACATTGGTGGCGGCATCCGCGGTCATGACGCAGACCGCGCCGGAATTGCTGATCGCGACAAGCCGCCTGCCCCTCGGCTTCCAGCCCTTCAGATACAGCTCCGTCGCCTCCACGAGCCCACGCATGTCGGGCGCGCGCCAGATGCCGTGTTGCTCAAAGAAGGCATCGACGACGCGGTCTTCATTGGCGAGCGCGCCAGTGTGCGATTGGGCCGCCTGACGTCCGGCTTCGGAGCGGCCTGATTTCAGCGCGATGATCGGCAGGTCGCGCTTCAACGCCACGGAAGCGAGTTCTTCCAGATATTTGGTCTCGGGGATGCTTTCGAGATAAAGCAGCAGGAGCTTGACTTCGGGATCTTCGGCGACCGCGACCGCGAGTTCGCCGACCGTGATATCGGCGTCGTTGCCGGTCGCGTGGGTGTGGCGCACGCCGATGCCGCGCTGACGCAAAAATCCGACCGGCACCGTCGACAACGCTCCGCTTTGGCTCAGCATCGCGACATGACCTTCCGCGCGATCCATATCCATGAACATGGTGGAGAAACTCGCGATCGCGCCGGTGCCGAAATTGGCAAGCCCTTGCGAATTGGGACCGACGATGCGCATCCCCGCCTTGTGCGCCGCCTCGACCATCTGCCGTTCCTTGGCCTTGCCGGCCACGGCGTCGACTTCCCCGAATCCCGACGCCATCACCACCGCGACCTTGACGCCGTGCGCCGCGCAATCTTCCACGGCGCCAATGGCGTTGTCGCCGGCGACCGCAACGATCACCATTTCGGGCGCCTCCGGGAGATCGCCTAAGCTCTTGTAGCATTTATGGCCTTGCACCTCGGGCCGCGACGGATTGATCGGGAAAATCTTGCCCTTGAATCCGAACTTGTCGAGATAGTGCACGGGCCGCCCGCCGACCTTGTTGGGATTTTCCGAGGCGCCGATGACGGCGACAGAGCGCGGATCAAGCGCGGCCTTGAGACGGGTCATGATTTATCCTTGTGAGATTGTCGTCATTCCGGGGCGCGTCAAAGACGCGAACTATGGTACGCATTTTGCGCACCTGAGAATCTCGAGATTCCGGGTCTGCTGCTAACGGCGCATCCCGGAATGACAGCGCGAGTGACTTATATTGCTTTCGATGCATTCCTAATACGACTTCGGCAAGCCCAGCACCTTTTCGGCGATGAAACTGAGGATGAGTTGCGGACTGATCGGGGCGATGCGCGGGATCAGCGATTCGCGAAAGTAACGCTCGACGTGAAATTCCTTGGCGTAGCCAAAGCCGCCATGGGTCATCACCGCCTGCTCGCAAGCGTGGAAGCCGGCCTCTCCGGCCAGATATTTCGCGGCATTCGCCGCCGGGCCGCATGGCTGCCCCTGATCGTATTGCCAGGCGGCCTTGAGCGTCATCAGCCAGGCGGACTCCAGCTCCATCCAGTTCTTCGCCAGCGGATGCTGGATCGCCTGGTTTTTGCCGATCGGGCGATTGAACACGTTGCGCTCTTTGGCGTAGGCGGCCGCGCGTGACAACGCCACATGGCCGAGCCCCACCGCTTCGGCGGCAATCAGGATGCGCTCCGGATTCATGCCGTGCAGGATATATTCGAAGCCACGCCCCTCTTCGCCAAGGCGGTCTTCCACGGGGATTTCGAAATCCTCGATGAAGAGCTCGTTGGAGTTGACCGCCTTGCGGCCCATCTTCTCGATCTCACGCACCGAAATGCGGCTCCGATCGAAATCGGTATAGAACAGGCTGAGGCCGTGGGTTGGGCTTTTGACGGCCTCCAGCGGCGTGGTGCGCGCGAGCAGGAGAATTTTTTCAGCGACCTGAGCGGTTGAAATCCAGACCTTCTGGCCGTTGACGATATATTTGTCGCCCTTAAGCACCGCGCGCGTTTTCAACTGCGTGGTGTTAAGGCCGGTGTTGGGCTCGGTCACGGCGAAGCAGGATCGTTGCGCGCCGGATACGATCGGCGGCAACATCCGCTCGCATTGCTCTTTGGTGCCGAGCACAACCACGGGATTGAGCCCGAACACGTTGATATGCACCGCAGAGGCGCCCGACATGCCGGCGCCGGATTCCGATATCGCGCGCATCATGATGGCGGCTTCAAGAACGCCGAGACCGGAGCCGCCATATTCCTCGGGGATGCAGATGCCGAGCCACCCGGCTCCCGCGAGCTCCTTGTAGAAATCGGCCGGAAAACCGCCCTCTTTATCCTTTTTCAGCCAGTAGGCATCGTCGAAACGCGCGCAGATTTTGGCGACCGCGTCGCGGATCGATTCCTGGTTTGGTGTCAGCGCGAAATCCATGCGGTTAGCCCGTTGCGGTTTCTGAGACGGCCAACGTTGCGCCCTCGCGCACCAGGCCCGCAATCTCCTCGGCGGAGAAGCCGGCCTCTTTCAGGATTTCGCCGCCATGCTCGTTCAGGCGCGGCGCCAGCCGCCTGGTCTCGACCGGCGTATCCGACCATTGCGCTGACGCCTTCATGCTGCGAATTTTACCCTCGCTCGGATGATCGACAACCGGAAAGAAGCCGGTTGTGGCCAGATGCGGGTCTTGCAAGATGCTTTCGAGGTCGTGCATCGGCATGACCGGTATATCGGCCTTGGTGAGCAGATCGATCCATTCGGCTGTGGTTCGCGTCTCGAAAATGCGCGCGAGCTCGGCATAGACTGTATCGATATTGGTGGCCCGGCCGGCAAAGCTGGAAAACACTGGATTATTGCGCAGGTCGTCGCGGCCGGTCGCCTGGAAGAAGCTTTGCCACTGCTTGTCGTTATAGACGATCACACAGATATAGCCGTCGGCGGTCTTGTAGGGCCGGCGGTCACGCGACAAATGCCGCGCATAGCCGCCCTTGTCGAGCGGCGGCTCGTAAGTGAGACCGCCCATGTGGTCGCCCATGACAAAGCCCGCCATGGTTTCGAACATCGGAATGTCGAGCCGCTGACCGCGCCCGGTGCGTTCGCGGTGCACGAGGCTCGCGCAGATCGCCCCGACCGCCGTGAGCCCGACGATGCGATCGACCAGCGCGTTCGGAACATAACGAGGCACACCGTCGCCGGTTTGCGCCATCAGCGCCGGCAGCGCGGTCGCGCCCTGAATCAGGTCATCATAGGCAGGCTTGGCGGCATAGGGACCGTCCTGGCCGAAGCCGAACACGCCCGCATAGATCAGCTGCGGATTAATGCCGGCAACGACGTCGTAGCCGAGTTGCAAGCGCGCCATTGCTTGCGGACGCACGTTGTAAATGAGCACGTCCGCCGATTTGATCAGCCGCAACACCGCCTCGCGTCCGCCGGTTTTCTTTAGATCGAGCGCGATCGAGCGCTTGTTGCGATTGGTATTGAGGAACACCGGCCCCATGCCGGGGTGACGCGTCGGCCCGATCAGCCGCGTCACATCGCCATCGAGACTTTCGATCTTGATAACATCGGCGCCATAGTCGCCGAGCATCTGGGTGGCATAGGGACCCATCAGCACGGTCGTCATGTCGATGACTTTGACGCCCTGTAGCGGTCCCATGACTGGCATTTCTCCCGGCAAAATTATTCGCGCTATCCGCGCCTGTCCGGTTTAGTAACGCCAGGCTTGTCGCAAGATCAAGGCTTCCCGGCGTATAGGCGCATGCGCGAAACCAGCTGTCATGGGTCCCGGCGTTCGCCGGGACGACGGCAGAAGTTACTTACGCATCATCTGCCGCAATTCGGTCTTCAGCACCTTGCCGTAGTTATTTTTCGGCAAGGCCTCGAGAAAGACGTAGCGCTTCGGCCGCTTGAAGCGCGCGATCGACGCCAGGCAATGCGTGTCGAGCTTCGCTTCGTCAGGCGCGGCCCCCGCCTCCAGCACGACGCAGGCGACGACGATCTCGCCCCAGTCCGGATCTGGAACGCCGATCGCCGAGACTTCGCGCACGTCATCATGGGTCAGAAGCGCTTCTTCCACCTCGCGCGGATAGATGTTGGTGCCGCCCGAAATGATCACGTCCTTGGAACGGTCCGACAGCGTGAGGAAGCCATCTTCGTCCAAACGCCCGACGTCACCGGTGCGGAGCCAGCCGCCCTTCAGCGCTTCACTATTGGCTTTCGGGTTGTTCCAGTAGCCGAGCATCACCGCTGTGCCCTTCGCCTCGACCTCGCCGGTCTCGCCCGGCGGTAACACCTCGCCGTCCTTGCCGGTGATGCGGACCGACATCACGCTCTGGGCGGTGCCGACCGAAGCCAGCCGCTCCAGATAGCGCGGATGGTCGGTCTTCATATGCCATTCGCGGGTCAGCGACGTGATCGTCATCGGCGATTTACCCTGGCCGTAGATCTGCACAAAGCGCTGACCCATGACCGCAATGGCTTCGCGGATATCCGCCAGATACATCGGACCGCCACCGTAGATGATGGTGCGGATGCCTTCGCCGTTCTCTCCGCGGCGCTTGGCGGCATCGACCAGACGGCGAACCATGGTTGGGGCGCCGAACATCACGACATTTTCGAGATTGCGCGCAAGATTGAGCACCTCGTCCGGATCGAACCCACCGGATTCCGGGATCACATGTCGCCCGCCCATACGGGTATGCGGAAAATTATAGAGGCCAGCGCCATGCGAAATCGGCGCGGCATAGAGCGAGGCGTCCCTCGGCGTCGCCGGATCGACATCGATGAGATAGCACGTCGACGCCGCCACGAGATTGCCGTGGCTGAGCATCACGCCTTTTGGCCGCCCCGTGGTGCCCGACGTATAAAACAGCCAGGCGAGATCGTTGACGTCACGTGGTAGCGGGGAAGGATCCCCTTCGCCTTCGCGTATCGTGCGATAGGCCTCGCTATGGAGCGAGATCAGTTTGATCGACGGCGGCAGGTCGGCTTTCGCCTCTTTGAGCGCCTCGACCGTGTCGTCGGAGACAAAGGCTATTTTCGCGCCCGCATCGCTGCAAATCCAGGCGGCCTCGCGGCCGTGTAATTTGGCGTTGATCGGGATCGCAGCCGCGCCCATCCACCAGATGCCGTAGAGGCACTCGAGATATTGCGTGCAATTGCTCGCAAACACTGCGACCCGATCGCCGGGCGCAATACCATGGTCACGCGCTAGTGCTGCGCCAATGGCAGACGCGCGGCGCGCAAAGGTTTGATAATCCGCGTCGAGATCAAAGCCAGTCAGAAGCGCCGGCGCCTCCGGGCGAAGTTTTGCCGTCGCGGCAAGCCATTCGGCGATGTTCATCGCTTTTCCGGCCTCGTTACTTCGCCGGCTCCAGGATCGAGACGTAGTTGGCGACCGCAGCCCCGCCCATGTTGAAGATGCCGCCGAGTTTGGCGTTGGCGAGTTGCATGCCCTCAGGCGCTTGACCTAAGAGTTGCATCGCGGTCATCACATGCATGGAGACGCCGGTGGCGCCAATCGGGTGACCCTTGGCCTTCAATCCACCGGACGGATTGACCGGCAGTTTGCCGTCCTTCTGCGTCCAGCCTTCCTTGATCGCCCGGGCGCCCTGCCCGCGCGGCGTCAGGCCCATCGCCTCATATTCGATCAACTCGGCAACGGTGAAACAGTCGTGGGTCTCGACAAAGGAGAGATCGGAAAGCGCGATTCCCGCTTTCTCGAGCGCGCGCTGCCAGGCAACTGAACAACCTTCGAATTGCAGGATGTCGCGCTTGGACATTGGCAGGAAATCCTGCGCGTGCGCCGTGGCGCGAACGTTGACCGCCTTGCCCATGGATTTTGCGATCTCCGAATCCACCAGCACGAGCGCGGCCGCGCCATCCGAGACCAGCGAGCAATCGGTGCGCTTGAGGGGCCCGGCGACATACGGATTCTTGTCGCTTTCGGAGCGGCAGAATTCGTAACCGAAATCCTTGCGCATCTGTGCATAAGGATTGGCGACGCCGTTCTTGTGGTTCTTGGCCGCGATCATTGCGAGCGCATCCGACTGGTCGCCGTATTTCTGGAAATAGCCTTGCGCGATCTTGCCGAACACCCCGGCAAAGCCGCCCGGCGTATCGCCGTCCTCCGGCAGATAGGACGCGCGCAGGAGATTGCGGCCGATCTCGGCGGGAGGTGTTCGCGTCATCTGCTCGACGCCGACCACCAGCACGATTTTGGCGGCGCCTGAGGCAATCGCCCGGATGCCTTGATGCACGGCGGCAGACCCCGTGGCGCAGGCGTTTTCAACTCGTGTGGCCGGCTTGAAACGCAAATTCGGATCGGCCTGCAAGACCAACGCCGCCGTGAAATCCTGCGGCGAAAACCCCGCATTGAAATGGCCGAGCACGATTTCGTCGACATCAGAGGCGCCAATGCCCGCATCGGTCAGCGCCTCATTGGCGACTTTGACCACCAGGCTCTCGACGGTCTCGGTGTCGAATTTACCAAACGGCGTGTGCGCCCATCCGACGATGCTGGCAGTCATGGCTGATCTCCCTGGAAGATAATTAGAAAAAATCAGGCAACGAAGCTACCACCCAATTCATCTTCAATGTGAATCCGGATGATGTCATCGAACGATTTTTCGGCAGTCGTAAATCCTAGTTCAACCGAGCGCTTGGGATCAAAGTTGCGCGGCCATCCGGCGACGATGCCGATAATAAAAGGATCCGGCTCCCGCTTGATGCGGGCCGCGACCTTATCGCCTGCGACGCGCTTGAGCGCCGCGATCTGCTCGCCGACGGTTGCCGATATGCCAGGCATGGAGAGGTTGCGCCGGGCGCCGACCTTTGCGGTATCCATGGTCGCGGCATGCACGAGGAAGCCCACGGCCGAGCGCGGCGAGGCATGCCAGTGCCTGACATCCTCCGATACCGGCAAGATAGCTTCCTTGCCCGCGAGCGGCTCGCGCAGGATGCCGGAGAAGAAGCCGGACGCGGCCTTGTTGGGAAGTCCGGGGCGAATATTGATGGTCGGCAGGCGAATGCCAACCCCGTCCATGAAGCCGCGACGCGAATAGTCGGCGAGCAGAAGTTCGCCGATCGCCTTTTGGGTGCCGTAGCTCAGCAGCGGCGTGTTGAAGAACTCGTCGCTGATAGCGTCGGGGAAAGGTGCACCGAACACCGCGATCGATGACGTGAAGACCACACGCGGCTTGTAGCCGCCGCCGACCAGCCGGATCGCGTCGAACAGCATCCGCGTGCCGTCGAGATTGATACGGTATCCCTTGTCGAAATCGAGTTCGGCCTCACCCGAGACGATCGCCGCGAGATGAAAGATCACATCGGGGCGGCCGGCGATCAGTTTTTCGGCGACGCCGGTGATGGCGAAATCGCCGGATAGAACCTCGACCGGAAAGGCCGCCTTTTCCGGCTGCTTCGGCGCCACCACGTCGTGTAACGTCATCCGCGTGATGTCAGCGTTGCCGAGCCGGCCGTCGCTAAGCAACCGCCCGACTAATTTACGGCCGACCATACCGGCCGCGCCCAAAACCAGAATATGCAAAAGACCACTCCTTTTTATTTTTATCGTCATTGCGAGCGGAGCGAAGCAATCCAGAGGATCAAAAAGAGACTGGATCGCTTCGTCGCTTTGCTCCTCGCGATGACGCGAACACCAGGTGTTATTCTTTCACCGCTCCAGTCATCGCCGACACGTAATGCTCGACGAAGAAAGCGTAGAGGATCACGAGCGGCAGCGAGCCGACCAGCGCGCCCGCCATCAGCGAACCCCATTTGTAGATGTCGCCGTCGACGAACTCATTCACGATCGCCACCGGCACGGTCTTGTTCGGCGTCGATTGCAGAAACGTCAGCGCGTAGATGAACTCGTTCCAGCACAGCGTAAAGGAGAAGATGAAGGCCGAGATCAGGCCGGGAATGGCGAGCGGCACCACGATGCGGGTCAGGATCTGCCAGCGCGAGGCGCCGTCGATCAGCGCGCATTCCTCGAGTTCAAAGGGAATGGTCTTGAAATATCCCATCAACAGCCAGGTCGAGAACGGAATGAGCAGCGTCGGATAGACCAGTATGAGCGACAGCGGGGAGTCGAACAGGCCGTAGGCCTGGATCACCGAAGCCAGCGGAATGAACAGGATCGACGGCGGCACGAGGTACGCAAAGAAGATCAACACGCCGACGGTGTCCGCACCCTTAAATCGAAGCCGCACGATGGCATAGGCCGCGAGCACGCTTGCGATGATCGAGAGCACGGTGGCGCCGACGGCCACATACATCGTATTCCAGAGCCAGCGCGGATATTGCGTCTCGAACAACAGCTTGTTGATGTGCTTGAGCGTCGGATGAACCACCCAGAACGGGTTGTAGGTGTTCATGTCGATCAACTGTTCGTCGGGTTTGATCGAGGTCAGCACCATCCAGTAGAACGGAAACAACAGCACGATCAGGATCAGCCCGAGCGGGATATAGAGCGTCACCACCCGCCACGGCAGCGATTCCAGATAGCTCATGCCCTCGTTGTCGTCGGTCATGCCGACCACCGGGGTTTTCGACGGAAGCACGGAATCAGTCATTGTTCGATCCTTGCTGCCATTTACGGCGTTGCATGCCGAACCAGGAAATTGCGATAGCGGCGAGCAGGAACGGGATCATGGCGGTCGCGATCGCCGCTCCCTCACCCAGACGCCCCGAGATGATGCCGCGCTGATAGCTCAACGTCGCCATCAGATGCGTGGCGTTCACCGGGCCACCGCGCGTCAGCGCCCAGATCAGCTGGAAGTCGGTAAAGGTGAACAGCACCGAGAACGTCATCACGACAGCGATGATCGGGGTCAACAACGGATAGGTGATGTAGCGAAAGCGCTGCCAGTTGGTGGCGCCGTCGAGCGTCGCGGCCTCATAGAGCGACGGCGACACGGTTTGAAGGCCGGCAAGCAGCGTGATCGCCACGAAAGGAACGCCACGCCAGATATTGGCAAAGATCACGCTACCGCGCGCCAGGCTCGAATCCCCGAGGAAATTGATGTTGTGATCGATGATGCCGAGTTTGATCAGTGACCAGGAGATGATCGAGAACTGGGAATCGTAGATCCACCAGAACGCAATCGCCGACAGCACGGTCGGCACGATGAACGGGATCAGTACGATCGAGCGAACCAGCGCCTTCAACGGCATGTTCCGGTTCAAGAGCAGCGCGAGATAAAGCCCGATCGCAAATTTGATCGCGCTCGCCACAATCGTATAGAGCAACGTATTGAACACCGAGAGCCAGAAGATGGTGTCGTCCCAGAGCCACTCGTAGTTCTCCAGACCGACGAAAATGCCGCCGCGGCCGATGCGCTCGTCGGTGAAGCTCATCCAGACGCCCAAGCCCAGCGGATAGGCCAGAAACAGAATCAGAAATGCCGCGGCAGGCAGCATGAACCACAGCGCCATGAAGTTGCGGTTGAACTTGAGCCGCGACCATACCGAAGGCGTCTCGATGCGCGCAGCCCTTACAGGCGCCGATGTCTGAAGTGTCGTCATCTCGCTCCAATTCCGTGCCGAACCAAGCCCGGATCGTCAACAATCAACAAAAAGTAAGGCCGGCGCGGCCGGTTATATCGGCCGCACCGGCCATGGATCTTATCGGAAGATGCGCTTGGCGGAACGCTCGGCTGACGCCATCGCGGTCTTCACATCTTCTCGGCCGGTGCAATAATTCGCGAACATGTCGACCACGACAAAGTCGGCGATCGCGGCCGCGGCATTCTCGCCCATCTTGCCGATGCCGGCTGGCGTCAGCGAAACCTCGGCTACGTTGCGGTACGGTGTGTTCTTGGGATCGGCGGTCCAGATCGGGTTTTTTTCGTAGCCGGCCAGGAACGGCGACAGATAGCCCTGGGATGCCTCGACCCACGGGTTGAACTGTTCCGGCTCCATCATGAACGCGGTGAAGGCTTTGCAGGCCTGCGGGAACTTGGTGAAGTTGAACACCAGGATCGGGAACCCGAGGTTCATTTCACGTACCTTGCCATCGACGCCCGCCGGCAAGTCCGAGTGATTCATGTCCTCGGCGATCTGCTGATTTTCCTTTTTCGCCGTCACATAGATCGAGATCCCGTTGACGGTGAGGTAGAGCTGACCGGCCAGGAAGGCCTTGTTGTTGGAACTGTCGTTCCAGGCCGCCGTGCCCGGAATGAAGTTGTCATAGAGGCCCTTGACGTATTCGAGCGCTTTCGCCGACTCCGGCGAATTGATGACGACCTTGTTGTTGGCGTCGATCAGGTTGGCGCCATGGGCCCACAGCGCCCAATGCAACCAGGTGTTGGCGTCGCCCGAAGCGTGTCCAACCGCCATGCCGGCCGGTGTGCCATTCTTGTTGAGACCCTTGATGAGGTCGGCAAAACCATCGAGGTCTTTCGGGAATTCCTTGTGGCCGGCCTTTTCCATCGCGGCGACGCGATAGTTGATCAGCGCGCCGGTCGCGGCGACGGGAATACCGATCCACTTGCCGTCGAGCTTGCCGTAGGCCTCACCTGATTTGGTCCAGCCGCCGCCCTTCTTGGCCAGGTAATCGGCGACGTCAGTCATATCGGTGCATTTGTTGGGGAACAGGAAAGGCAACGAATAAAGGCCCCAGACGAGATCGAGACCCTGTCCCGTATTTGCGGCCACCGAGGCCTTGGGCTGCAGGTCGTCATAGGATTCGTTGGAGACGTTAACGGTGACGCCGGTTGCCTTCTGGAAAGCATCGACAATCTTCATGAACGCGACGTCTTCGGATTCGACGAAACGCTTCCAGCGCAACAGATTGATCTTGGCGCCGGCTTCCGGCGTCCACGGCGAAGCCTGCGCCCACGCCTTTGCATAGCCCAGCAATTGGTCGGCCGATAAGGTGGCCGCGGCAGCCAGCAGGCCGCCGCCTGTTTTCAGCAGAGAGCGCCGATCCGGTGTGAAATGATTCATTGTCCCTTTTCTCCCTTTTTTGATTGGCTTTTTGCCGGCCATTGTGCCGATTTTTAAAGTCGCTTGCCGGTACCTTCGTCGAACAGATGAACCAGCGACGGATCCGGCTTCAGGTGAACTTTGTCGCCCGGCTTGAACTGATGACGTTCACGGAAGACGGCAACGACCTGCTCGCCGCCGAGCTTGGCGAACACCTGGGTTTCCGATCCCGTGGGTTCGACCACCACGATCTCGGCTTCCGCGCCGTCGTCGGCAATCGTGAAATGCTCCGGCCGCACGCCATAGACCGCGGGCCTTCCGTCCGAATTCGCGGGCGCCGTTTTAAGCGGCAATTTTACGCCGTTCGGCCCTTCGAAACTCGCGCTGCCATTGGCCTTGACCTTGCCTTTCAGGAAATTCATCGCGGGCGAGCCGATGAAGCTCGCGACAAACTGATTGTCCGGCCGGTCGTAAAGTTCGAGCGGCGAGCCGATCTGCTCGACGATGCCGTCATGCATCACCACGATCTTGTCGGCCATGGTCATGGCCTCGATCTGATCGTGCGTCACATAGACGGTCGTGGTCTTCAGCCGCTGGTGCAGTTCCTTGATTTCGGTGCGCATCGCCACGCGCAGCTTGGCATCGAGGTTCGACAATGGCTCGTCGAACAGAAACACCTGCGGATCACGCACGATGGCGCGCCCCATCGCCACGCGCTGGCGCTGGCCGCCGGACAATTGGCGGGGATAGCGATCAAGCAGCGGGGTCAAGGCCAGAATTTCGGCGGCGCGCGCGACGCCCTTTTTGATTTCGTCGGCATTGGCGCCGCGGAGTTTGAGCGAGAACCCCATATTGTCGGCGACCGTCATGTGCGGATAGAGCGCATAGTTCTGGAACACCATCGCGATGTCGCGTTCTTTGGGCTGGACATTGTTGACGACGCGGTCGCCGATCGAAATCGTGCCCGAGGTGATGTTTTCGAGGCCCGCGAGCATTCGCAGCAAGGTCGATTTACCGCACCCGGAGGGGCCGACCAGCACGACAAAGGCGCCGTCCTCGATCGGAATTGTGACGCCGTGCAGGACCTCAAAGCCGCCAAACGATTTCCGCACATCGCGGATATGCACAGACGACATACACTTCCCTCCCGAATACGCATCCGGCCGTCGCGGTACACGCCGCGGCCCTCATTTAACCGCGTCTTATCAGACTTTTGCCGACATGTCCTTGGATCAAAGTCGTAGAAGATTGTCGCAGTGTCTTGCCGTTGCGGAGCATAGGTTGACGTGCGACATTGCTGGCAAAATCGATGAGCGCACAAAAACAAGGCGTGTGCGCTGCGGGAGAAATCATGAACAAGCCGCTAACCGGCGTCACCAGGCGCAAACTTCGCTCCAGCGAGTGGTTCAACAACCCCCATAACCCCGGGATGACCGCGCTCTACCTGGAGCGTTACCTCAACTATGGCCTGACACGGGAAGAATTGCAGTCCGGCAAACCGATTATCGGCATTGCGCAGACCGGAAACGACCTGTCGCCATGCAACCGGCACCATCTCGAACTGGCGCACCGGGTGCGTGAAGGTATTCGGGCGGCCGGCGGCATCGCGATGGAATTCCCGATGCATCCGATCCAGGAAACCGGAAAGCGCCCGACTGCGGCATTGGACCGCAACCTCGCTTATCTCGGTCTGGTCGAAATCCTGTTCGGTTATCCGCTCGACGGTGTGGTTCTGACCACAGGCTGTGACAAAACAACGCCAGCCTGCCTGATGGCGGCTGCCACCGTCAATCTGCCGGCGATCGTGCTGTCAGGCGGCCCGATGCTGAACGGCTGGTTCAAGGGCCAGCGCACCGGCTCGGGAACGGTGGTCTGGAAAGCCCGCGAAGAGCTAGCCGCCGGCGAGATCGACTATGAACAATTCATGACCATCGTCGCCTCTTCCGCGCCGTCCGTCGGCCATTGCAACACGATGGGTACGGCGTCGACGATGAATTCGCTCGCCGAAGCACTCGGCATGTCGCTGCCCGGCTGCGCCGCGATCCCCGCCCCTTATCGCGAACGCGGCCAGATCGCGTATGAAACCGGAAAACGCATTGTCGGCATGGTCTGGGAGGATCTCAAGCCCTCCGACATCCTGACGCGGCAAGCGTTCGAGAATTGCATCGTCGTCAACTCGGCGATCGGCGGCTCGACCAATGCGCCGATCCACATCAACGCGCTCGCCCGCCACATCGGCGTGGAGCTATCGATCGACGACTGGCAGAAATTCGGCCACGACGTTCCGCTCTTGGTGAACATGCAACCGGCCGGCTTCTATCTCGGCGAGGAATTCCATCGAGCAGGCGGCGTGCCTTCAGTCGTGCGCGAATTGATGACCGCCAAGCGCATTCACGAAGGTGCGCTTACGGTCAACGGACATCCCATGGGCGACAATTGCCGCGAAGCGCCCAAGCCCGATGGTGACGTGATCTGGAGTTACGACAAGCCGCTGGTGAAGGACGCAGGCTTCCTCGTGCTGCGCGGCAACCTCTTCGATTCCGCGATCATGAAGACAAGTGTGATTTCGAAGGAATTCCGCGACCGCTATCTGGTGAATCCGAAGGATCTCAACGCTTTCGAGGGCCGAGCCATCGTGTTCGAGGGGCCGGAGGATTATCATCATCGCATCGACGATCCCGCACTCGACATCGACGAGCGCTGCATCCTGTTCGTGCGCGGCACCGGACCGATTGGTTATCCCGGCGGCGCGGAGGTCGTGAACATGCAGCCGCCCGCGGCACTGATCAAACGCGGCATCCTGTCCCTGCCCTGCATCGGTGACGGCCGGCAATCAGGCACGTCGGGCTCGCCGTCAATCCTCAACGCTACGCCGGAAGCCGCCGCCGATGGCGGGCTAGCGATCCTCAAGACCGGCGACCGGGTCCGCATCGACCTCAACAAGGGCAGCGCCAACATCCTGATTTCCGATGACGAGGTGAAAAAGCGGCATGCGGAGCTAAAGGCCAAAGGCGGCTTTCCCTATCCGGCAAGCCAGACGCCGTGGCAGGAAATCTATCGCTCGACCGTCGGTCAACAGGCGACCGGCGCCTGCATGGAACTCGCCACACGCTACCACGACATCGCCGGCAAGGTCGGTGTGGCGAGAGATAATCACTAGATCGATCTGTCATTGCCGGACTTGATCCGGCAATCCATTGTTTCTTCGAAGAAAGATGGATACGCGGGTCAAGCCCGCGTATGACACCAAAAAAATTCTCGAAGGCTTAAGGGAGAAAAACATGTCAGACCGCCTGAAAGGCAAACGCGCATTTGTCACCGCTGCAGCCGCCGGTATCGGCCGCGCCTCGGCGATTGCCTTTGCGCGCGAAGGCGCTCATGTCTTTGCTACCGACATCGACGAAAAGGCGTTGGCTGATCTCGCCAGGCACGGCGTTGCGGACGTGGCAAAGCTTGATGCGCGTGATAGCGCGGCGGTTGCCGCGATCGCCAAGCGCGCCGGCGGGACAGATATTCTCTTGAACGCAGCCGGCTTCGTGCATCACGGCACGGTGCTCGAATGCTCGGACGACGACTGGGATTTCTCGTTCGACCTCAACGTCAAGTCGATGCACCGGACGATCCGCAGTTTCTTGCCCGGCATGCTGGAGCGCGGTCACGGCTCGATCGTCAACATCTCTTCCGCCGCCGGAGTCTTCAAGGCCGCGCCCAACCGCTACGTCTACGGCGCGACCAAAGCAGCCGTTGCAGCGCTGACCCGCGCGGTCGCGGCCGATTTCATCACCAAGGGCATTCGCTGCAATTGCATCTGCCCCGGCACCATCGAAACACCATCAATGCTGAACCGCGCCGCTGCAGCTGGCCCCGGCGGGCGCGAAATGTTCGTTTCACGACAACCGATGGGACGGCTCGGCACGGCGGAGGAGATCGCCTCACTCGCGGTTTATCTCGCCAGCGACGAAAGCGCCTTCACCACCGGCGTCGCACATATCATCGACGGCGGCTGGACGTTGTAACGAAGAGCCTCATCCAGAGGGCGGCTCTTCGCCGCGTCTCGAAGGATGAGACGTATTGGCCTCATGGTTCGAGACGTGCTTCGCACTCCTCACCATGAGGAACAACAAAGGGAGCGCCTACCATGAATAAGATCGATCTGAATGGCCGCTGTGCCGTCGTCACCGGCGGCGCTCAGGGTTTTGGCCGCGCAATCACCGAGCGCTTTGTCGCCTCTGGCGCCAAGGTCGCGATCTGGGATCACGATCAGCCATTGGCCGAGAAGACGGCAAAGGAGATTGGCGCTGGCGTCGTGGCGTTCAAGGTCGACGTGACCGATCTTGCCGCCGTTGAGAAAGCGCGTGACGAGACACTGAAGGCATTCGGCAAGATCGACATCTTCGTCAACAATGCCGGCATCGCCGGCGTCAACAAGACGGTATGGGAGACCGACTTCGACGAATGGCGCAAAGTGCTGCGCATCAATCTCAATGGCCCGTTTATCTGCTGCAAGGCGATTGCGCCCGTGATGATCAAGCAAAACTACGGCCGTATCGTCAACATCGCCTCCATCGCCGGCAAGGAAGGCAATCCCAACGCCGCGCATTACTCGGCGTCAAAAGCCGGGCTGATCGCGCTGACCAAATCACTCGGCAAAGAGCTTGCCGCCTACAATATCATGGTCAATGCGGTGACGCCGGCCGCGGCCAAGACCGCGATTTTCGACCAGATGACGGAGCAGCATATCAACTTCATGCTGTCGAAGATTCCGAAAAACCGCTTCGTCCTGGTCGAGGAGCTCGCCGCGCTCGCCGCCTGGCTTGCGTCCGAGGATTGCTCGTTCTCCACCGGCGCGGTGTTCGATATTTCCGGCGGCCGGGCGACCTACTAACTGCTAACCATACCGATGGCCGATGGGGTCGCGTCGAGGCAGCCGGGTTCGGCGTGACTGAAAAGGGTGCTAGCCTGCCCCCGCCTTCAAACCGGTCAGGACCCCCGTGAACATCACCCTCTACGATCTCTCCGTCTGGGTTCTGCCACTCGTCATCGCAATCACCTTTCACGAAGCCGCACACGGCTTCGTCGCGCATCGTCTCGGCGACGACACGGCCTATAACCTCGGCCGCGTCAGCTTCAACCCGATCCGGCACATCGATCCCTTCGGCACGCTGATCGTGCCGGCGCTTCTTTTCATGTCGCATTCGCCGTTCTTGTTCGGCTACGCCAAGCCGGTGCCGGTTAACTTTCGCGCGCTTCGCGATCCCCGGATCGGCATGGTCCTGGTGGCGCTGGCAGGTCCGGCCACCAATATCGCACTGGCGCTGGTGGCAGCAGCGGCGTTCCATGGCGTGGGTCTGCTGCCCGAAAATGCCGCGCTATGGACCGGGGAAAACCTGGTAAATGCGCTTAAGATCAATGTGATCCTCGCGGTTTTTAACATGCTGCCAATTCCGCCTTTGGACGGCGGTCGCGTCGCGGTCGGGCTACTGCCGAGAGCGCTGGCGTTGCCGCTTTCGCGGCTTGAACCGTTCGGGATGCTAATCCTGATTGGGCTTTTGATTCTGCTTCCGTTGGCAGGTTCGCAGTTCGGTCTAAATCTTGATGTTATTTCGGCGATATTGCGAACGACGACCAACTATGTGATCGGGCTGATTATGGTCGTCACCGGCAATACTTGACGGATCAGGTTCCAGACTTCGGCTCCGCCAGCCGCAAACCCGCCGCAGAAGCAGAGGCCATTTTGATCAAAGCAGCCGACATGATGATCGCGCGCCGCGCCGATACCCGGGCAAGGGCCGATTTCGCAACCTGGACCATGATGGCGAAGCTGAATGGCGCCTCTTCCCTGCCGCCTGCGGCGCAGGCCTTCCTCGATCAATACAAGGTACTGCTGAAGGAAAAGGGCGAGGCTGATGCCTCCGAAGCCGTTATCCAGCTGATCTATCAGAGCTACTATGAGGAGATGGGCGGTACGGGCCTTGCTCCTGAAGTCAGATCCAAGCCCGCCGAAACGGGTCAACCCAAGGGCAATGTCACCGCCTTCAAACGCCCGCCCGCGCAACGCCCGAAGGCGGCCAGTGGGCAGCAGGCCAAGACAAAACTTCCCGCAGCGCTGATCTTCGTCGCTCTCGCCGTCGTTTATACGGGCCTTCGATATCTGTTTGGATGAGGCAGCGCCCCGGCCGCTCACGGCATACTATCGGTCCTGCGCAATTAGGGCCTGATCAGGCCAAAAGGGGCGCATCAGCCCTTGATAACCTTGATCGGGGCGACCTGCTGCGGCATGGACGGAAAGACCTCCGAGAGCTTGGCATCCGGCAACAACAGATGGCGCTCGCAAACTTGCGCCAGCACGGTGCGGTAGTCCGTGATGACCGGGAGGTCGCGGCCGTCGTGCAGTTGGCTGTCATCTAGTCCCGGCCAATCGCCATGCACCTTGCCGCCAGCAACGTTGCCGCCCATCAGCCACATGACATTGCCGTGGCCATGATCGGTTCCACCGTTGCCGTTCTGGGCCAGCGTGCGGCCGAATTCCGACACCACAACGATGGTAGTGTCCGCATATGCCGAGCCCAGATTCTGCGCCAACGCGGTCATACCTTGCGCGAACGGGGTTAGCAGATTGGCAAGCTGTCCCTTGGCGCCGCCCTGGTTGGCATGCGTGTCCCAGCCGCTAACCGCAAGGAAGCCAAGCTGCACTCTTCGATCCCGGCGCATCAGCACTGCAAGCCGGAGCGCATCGCCAGCAAAGGCATAGGACGGCGGCGCGCCGTTGTTGGCATCGTGCATTTCGGGATCGGCTTCATCTAGCGCTATCACCACATCGCGGCGGGCCGCGACGTATTCATTGAATGTCGCGCCCAGCCTGGCGTCATCATGATAGATCGATGCAAAAGCGTCGCTGACTTTGGGTTGGTCGAGCACGCTCGGCCGCAGCGCCGTGGCACCGGATGCGACGGTCGTGACGCGGTTGTTGCCCAGAAAGACCCGCGGAAGCACCGCACCGATGCTGACTGCGCGGGTGGGCGCCGAGTGCAGTGCCGAGTCTGCGGGCAGCGCGCCTTCGAGGCGGTTAAGCCAGCCGTCGCGTGTCGCCTTGTTGCCCGGCGTTCCGGATTCGATATTGTCCTGACCATCGAAATGCGAACGCGTCGGATCCGGCGATCCAGCCGCATGCACAAAAGCCAAACTGCCTTGCCGCCAGAACGGCAGCAATGGCGATAGCGCCGGATGCAAACCAAATTGCCCGTCGAGATCGACGGCGCCGTCGGCTTCGCCGGGTCTGGCGATCGCGATTTTAGGGCGCTGGAGATAGTAGTTCGGCTCGCGATAGGGCACCACTAGATTCAGCCCATCGACTGCGCCGCGCAGAAACACCACGATGAGGCGACGCGTCGATGCGGTGCCCTGATCGAAGGTCTTGGCCCATGCGTTTGGTCCCAGCCAGATTGTGCCTGCGCCTGCGGTGATCACGGTCTGCAAGAATTTTCTACGGTTCATGTTGCTTCTCCCGAGGGAAGTTAGTGGCGCATGAAGTCGGGGCTGCCGAGGACGAGAGCAGCCCGCAAGTTCGCCGGGTCGGCAGCGGCAATCCGCGTCCGCGCTTCGGGTGAGATCTTGTCGCCCAGCGTTGCCAGCAGCGCGATGGACTCAAGCGGGGTGCCCGCATCGGGCCCCGCGGGATAGGCGATGGGCTCGGCCGCGTTGCCTGCGTAGGGGTCGTTGGTGATGCTATCGTCGATAACCTTCCGAAGCGGAATTTTACCCAAGCCAAGCGCGGTGGCGAAGCCGATGCGCTGAGCCAACGCATCGGGATTGAGCCAGGCATCTTCCGTATTCTTGTATCCGTCCGGCGATTGACAGCCGTAGAGCGGCATGCCCAACCGGGTCAACGTAGCCAGTAACGGACGCACGTTGTTTACCTCAAGATCGGCCGCCCGCACCGCCGAGACTACGTACTTATAGGGTGTCTTGAACTTGGCGCCGAAGTTGGCCGGGTCACGGAATTCCGGACTGGCAAACAAAATTTCCAGTACGGCGCGGATATCGCCCTCGCTCTCAAGAAAACGTCGGGCCACGCGCTCGACCAGTGCTGGCGGCGGATCATCGGCGACGAAATATTGCGCCAGTTCGTAGGCGATATGATGCGCGGTGGCTGGATGCGACGCCAGCACGTCAAGCGCCCACTCGGCCTCCGCTTCGCCCCTCGCCGCTACCGGCCGACCGAGCCAGACCTTGTCGCCGAAATCATGCAGGCGGGCCACAAAACGGAAAGTCGGGCCGTTGCCGGCCGACTTCGGATTGAACGACCAGCCCGTAAGCATGCGGGCCAGCGCCGTGACGTCCTGCTGAGTGTAGCCGCCGTCGGCACCGAGCGTGTGGAGCTCCATCAATTCGCGCGCGTAGTTTTCGTTAAGGCCGGAGATTTCCGCCTTGGTGCCGGCAATCCGCGGCCGTGCATCCGTGCTTGGAGCCGAAGACAGCCAGTTGTCGAGATAGAACAGCATGGCCGGATGCTTCGCGGTCGCCCCGAGCAGGTCGCGGAACTTGCCGAGCAGATAGGGCCGGATCGCCTCGCGCTCGTAATCGGCGATCAGGACGTGATCCAAACCCTTGCCAGCGACGACATTGAAATGATTGAACCAGAACTCGTCCATGACCTCCTCAAGCTGCCTTGGGCTCTCGATGGCCCCGGTTAGCCGCAGCTCGCCGAAATGGACGGCCATCTTTTTGTAAAGCGCGTTGCGTACGGCAACCCCTCCGTCTGGCGCACCCCCGGTACCATTGTCCATCGCTGCCTTGATGACGCGGCGATAAGTCGTGACCAGGTCGGCTTGCGACATCTCGCCCTACCGGTGATCTGCCGGCTGGGCTGGGCGCTGAAGGGCGCTGATGATGTCCAAGGCGGCATCTCGAAGGCGGCGCTGCTCCATCAGCAGCTGGTCCTTGTCTGGGCCGTACCTCATCACGAGCTCATCCACGTTCATCTCACCCCTGGCTTGTCTGTTGAGCGCCGTGACCAGCGCATCCGCTCGGTTCAACAGCTGCAAGACATCGATGCAATAACAAAATAACAAACTTCAAATAAATAAATGAATTTAATTTACTTCATGGCTTTATTCATGATTTGCAAACCTCAAAGTGTGTTTGTTTTCAAACAAACACTTTATTCACTTAACATTATAATTACCGCATATTTTCAGCAAATAAATTCTGTACCCATGTGTCACTGTTAAAAAGTACTTGCAATAATTATATTATTTTCACGAACATAATAATACGGTGTCTTGTCGTTTCGCCAAGCCGCATTTCGCCAAGCCGCATTTCGCCAGTGTAGAGTTGTCCAGTCAAGAGTTGTGGTTAAGGGTACATAGGCCTAGTACTAGGCCGAGTGTAGTTAGTGCATTGGCGAAACGCGGTTTGGCGAAACGAGATTGGCGAAATGCTATGCAACCTAATAGTACAAACGTTACAGTAGCCACTTTTTCTTGACCCACGTGGAAAAATGTCCACGTTTTAAATCCTGGGCAATAAGTGTAGATTACAGAGGTATAATAATAATAGAGGTATAGCTAGATACATGTACCAGTGGTGCTTAATGAGTTAAATGACAAAGAACAGCCAGGCCACGGCTGGCACGGCCTGGCTGCGGCCTGTAAATCTCCTCAGAAATGACATCACCACCGTCGTTACACAGCACTTAAGAAATAATCATAAAACAAAAATAAAATAAAATCACGATAGGAAACAGGAGGATATTTTGCCCGGATGCTCTTCATGTCGCCAAATAAAAAAAATATCTGAAAGCACGATTACAACGATTATGGAGCACTGCTTCATACTAACTTTTACGAACAACTTTTGTGAATAACACATCAATGTTGCTCAAAACAATTCGTCAATACAATGTTTTAAACCAATTCATCAACATTACATAATTAGGTACAATATTGAATTATTCATCGACAAGTTAGAATACATGTTAAGCTGAAGCGTACCGTGTCGCACACTCCTTGAGAACTCAGAGACAGTTATTGTCTGGCTGCCCTCTCGCCCGAGTCCTTATAAACAGCAGCCAAGCGTTGGCCAATCGCTGTGACTGGTCGATGCTCGGCTGGAGGTCGTAGTTCAACGATTCGACCAATCTCCACAAGGGCCGCCTGTAGCAACTGCTTT